>CAZVSE010000018.1:15279-28486 GCA_964629445.1 uncultured Ruminococcus sp.
TCAAGAATGCCTTGATGTCCAACAGATCCTGCTTACAGGACACAAATGAGCAGGCGATAAAATCTACGCCGTTCTTCGCGCCGAAGAGGATATCCCGCTTATCCTGCTCGCTGAGATATTTCTGCCGAAGCACCTTATTTGGGAAGGACATACTCTTACGGTTGGAAAGCTCGCCGCCGATGTCAACGCGACAAATTACATCCTGTTCGGCGATCTCCTGCACGGTAAACGCCATCAACCCGTTATTGAGCAAAATGCGATCGCCCGCCTGCAAGTCTTTGATAAGCCTCTTGTAATTGACCGACACGCGCTGCACATCCCCAGTCACCTCGTCAACGGTAAAGCGGAAGGTATCACCGGCATTAAGCAAGACCTTACCGTCCTTAAATGTGCCGATGCGGTATTCGGGTCCCTTGGTATCCAGCATAATGGCGATGGGCAACCCCAGTTCCTCACGCACCTCTTTAATGAGATCAATCTTTTTCTGATGCTCCTCGTGGGTACCGTGCGAAAAATTAAGACGCGCCACATTCATACCTGCGCGGCACATATCCCGCAGGATCGCCGTATCCTCACAGGCAGGTCCAATAGTACAAATAATTTTCGTTTTTCGCATTGCTTTGTCCCCCTTATAGCCGATGGAACCGAACATACTACAGCTGCGTGCGCTAATTTTTTCCGTCGCCTATATCAAAGCGAATTTCTTATCGTATTCGCGATAGTGTTCGTCAAATTCTTCGTTGCCGTACTTGACCGCATTAAGATACTTATGGGTATCAAAGCTGTCGTGTTCGATCTCGATGATGACAACCGCCACATTCGAGCAGTGGTCGGAGATACGCTCATAATTGTTTAACAGATCGTGCAACACAAAGCCCATCTCAATGGTACATTCACGACCCTGCAGACGATTGATGTGGTTGGAGCGGATCTTGGCGATGATACCGTCGATGACCTGCTCAAGCGGCTCGACCTGCGACGCCAGCGCAACATCACCGCCGACATACGCGTGTCCCGTGAGATCCATAATCTCCTTAATCGCCGCCGACAGTACACCGAGCTCCTTCTGCGCCGCAGGAGTAAACTCCAACTTCTTCTCATAGATCTCCGCGGCAGTCTTCGCAAGATTCAGCGCGTGGTCGCCCAGACGCTCAAAATCGCCGATGACGTGCAGCATTTTAGATACGATCTGCGAGTCCTTGTGCGACAGAGCCTGCGAGGACAGCCTCACAAGATACGTACCAAGCTTATCCTCGTCGTCGTCGAGCAGATCCTCATTCTCCACGACGAGGTCGTATTTTTTACGATCAAAATGCTCCAGCAACTCCATCGCAAGCAACAAGTTCTTCCAAGCGAGATGCGCCATCTTACCCGTCGCATTATTGCACTCGGTAACCGCAACCGACGGCGACTGCAACAGGCGCTCGTCGAGGAAAAGCTTATTATCGTTGTTCTTCTCCTTCTCCTCGGGCACCAGTTTGCAAACAAACCGCTCAAGCCATTTGGTCAACGGCAGCAACACAATAACCGTCGCGATGTTAAACACCGAATGGGCGACTGCCACCGTCACGGGTGAAGCAACACTGTCAAAGAACGGCACCTCAAACAGCGCATTCACGACAGAGAAAAGGGTCAGCCACAGCGCGGTACCGAAAACATTGATCATCAGGTGAATGACCGCCACCTGCTTAGCGCGGCGATTGGTACCGATGCAGGAGATGAGCGAGGTCGCGCAGGTACCGATGTTCGCACCCATCACGATCGGAATCGCCATCGCATTGGTCATCAGGCTTCCCTCGACAAGCGAGATCGCCTGCAGCATACCGATGGTCGCTGCGGACGACTGAATGACCGCCGTCAACACCGTGCCGATAAGCATACCGAGAAGCGGATTGTTAAACTTTGTGAGCATTTCGGCAAACCACGGCTCATCGGCGAGCGGCTTGACTGCACCACTCATCAGCTCCATACCGTAAATCAGCACCGCGAAACCGACAAACACCGTTCCGATGCTCTTTTTCTTATCCCCTTTGGCGAGCATCACCATACCGATACCGACGAGCGCGATCACCGGTGCAAAATTCTCCGGCTTAAGCATCTGCATAAACGGATTATCGCTCTCGATGCCCGCCAAGCTGAGGATCCACGAGGTAATGGTCGTGCCGATGTTCGCACCAAAGATGGCGAACAACGTCTGCGACATTGTCATCAATCCCGAGTTAACCAGACCGACCATCATCACCGTAATGGCGGATGAGGACTGCAGCGCAATGGTGATCACGGCACCAAGCGCGATGCTGATGACCGGATTGGATGTCATTAACTTAAGCAGACGCTCAAGCTTACCGCCCGCCATTCGTTCCAGATTGTTCGACATCACATTCATACCGAACAAGAAGAACACCAGACCACCGACCATCGGAATTATAGTCTCAAAGAGCATACGTCATTACCTCCGTGAGTTGTGATAAGAGAGTACGAATTTATTAGTATACAAAATGATTGTAACATATTGTCCGTCATTCAGCAAGTATTAAATCAACCGAATTTATGCAACTTCTCGGCAATTTTATGTATTCTTGAAGCATTCACCTTCACTACGCGGCGGTCATAGGTGACCAGTCCGTTGGTTTCATCCTCCACATCGGTCAGTTGGGTATATACCGCGCCGCACAAGCCTTTGGGAATAATGGGGATGATCTGCTCCTCATACAGTCGCACAAGGGCATCCTCAAACGCGGCTTGATCGGTATAGAAGCGATAGCCAAAGGTCTTACCGACATTAAAGGAATGTTTGGCAAGCTTGTAAACATAGCCGCCGAACTCCGATAAAAAAATCGGCTTATCTGCGGGCGTAATCTGCACGGGCTTAAAGTAAACATGCGGACTGACGACATCACTCTCGCCGCCGCTAAACCAACCCGAAGCGCTGTCGATGATGCGGGTGCTGTCCAATTCCCGCAGGCGACGGAACATTCGCGAACTGTCAAACTGTCCCCACCCCTCGTTGAAGATCGTCCAGCCGACGATGCAGGGGTGATTATACAGCCGCTCAACCGTCTGTACCATTCCTTCCTCAAACGCGCGACGTGTCGCGGGGTCGCGGTGCAGACGGCGATCGTTCAGTCGCTTGAGCCCGATGGTCGGCAGAGCGGTATCGCGGAAAAAGCGATAACCGCCGTTGTTTACCATATCCTGCCACACCAGCATCCCCGCGCGGTCACAGGCATAATAGAACTGCTCGGGTTCAATTTTGATGTGCTTGCGCAGCGTGTTAAAACCGAGCGATCTCGCGACCGCGACATCCTCGTCAAACCCGCTCGGCAGCGCAGGCAGGAACAGCCCGTCGCTCCAATAGCCTTGATCGAGCAGCGCGTGCAGAAAGATGGGGTTACCGTTTAAACAAATGCGCGGGATACCGTCGACCGCGCGCACCTCAACGGTACGCAGAGCAAAATAGGACTGCACGGTATCCTCCCCCGCGGTGACGGTAAAGGTATAAAGATACGGATCCTCAGGTGACCACAGACGCGGATGCTCAGGCATGACGGTCGCTTTGCCGCCACACAGAGGGCAGGTAATCTCCCCCTCGGGAGTGTTCACCGTCACCGTGCCGTCGCTCACACCCTCCACCGTGATATGAATAGTATCGGCGGTGACGTCAATTTTCATTCGTTTAATATACTCGTTCGGCACACTCTCTGCCCATACCGTCTGCCACAGACCCGACACAGGCGTGTACCACATCCCACCGCGGTCGCGCCGTTGTTTGCCATAGGGCAGGACGTGATCCTCCACGCGATCGATCACCCGCACGATAACCGTGTTTTCCTCCTGCAGAACGGTGGTGATATCCACCGAGAACGGTATATAGCCACCTGCGTGTGTGGCAAGCTTGGCGCCGTTGACCCACACCATCGCGAACTGATCCGCCGCGCCGAAATGCAACAACACACGATCGCGACAAAAGCCCTCGGGCAACGTGAAGGTTCGACGATAATATAGCCGCGCACCCTGCGGCGGCACACGGTGTATGCCCGACAGCAGACTCTCAGGCGAAAACGGCACGCGGATGCGCTCGGGATAGTCGGTCGGCAGATCGTCGCTGTCAGTAACGGCAAAATCCCACCAGCCGTTGAGGTTGAGATAGGAATCGCGCATAAGCTGCGGGCGGGGATAGTCCTGCCACGGGATGTCATCGGGGGTGTCGCGCAGAGTCTCCCCTGCCACGGTATAAAGATCCATATAAACGCTCTTTTTCATACAGAGCCTCCTTATCGTTCATAACACCATCTTATCATAACTCTTGCCTCGCCGCAAGAACAAACAAGATCCGACAGCGATGCTGTCGGATCTTGTTTGATTATAAATCGTTGAGTACAATGTCCGCAAAAGATTCGCGACGCACCGCAACATAATCCCGCTCGCCGTCCACCATAATAACGGGGAAACGAGGGTAGCGGTTATAGTTGGACGCCATCGAATAGTTATAGGCACCCGTCGTCAGCACCGCGACAAGATCGCTACGCGTCAGACTGCTCGGGAGTTGGATCTTCTCCTGAAGAATATCGCCGCTCTCACAACAACGGCCTGCCAGATCGCAGGTCATATCGCAATCTTCATCCATCTTATCCGCCGCGAGGACGGTGTACGCCGACTGATACAGCGCATAGCGGGGGTTATCCCCCATGCCACCGTCGACACACACATAGGTCTTGTAGCCGGGGATGGTCTTGACCGCGCCGACGGTATACAGCGTGATGCCCGCGTCCGCGACGATGCTGCGCCCCGGCTCCATATGCACCAGAGGCATCGGGATATTCCGCTCGGCGGTCATCCGTTTCATCGTGTCAGCGACCTCGGCGATGTTTGTGCGAATGTCGATGGTGGGGTCACTCTCGACATACCGTACACCGTAACCGCCACCGATATCCAACTCACGGGTGACAAAGCCCGTGTCGGTATAAAGCTCAGCGATAAAGTCGAGCATGATCTCCGCGGTGCGGATATACACATCCGAGTCGAATACCATCGAGCCGACGTGGCAGTGGAAGCCACGCAGGTCGATATGCTCTTTTGACAGCGTGTGCAGGGCGATCTCCATCGCCATCCCGTTCTCGATAGCAAAGCCGAATTTGCAGTCTACCTTGCCCGTCGCGACCGCCTCGTAGGTATGGGGATCAACGCCGGGGGTCAGACGCAGCATTACCCGCTGACGCACGCCTTGCTCAGCGGCAATGCGGTCGATCGCATCCACCTCTTCACGACAGTCGGCGATGATGCAGCCAACACCACACTCAATGGCATAGCGGATGTCCTCGTCCGTCTTAAGATTGCCGTGAAAATAGATCTTATCCATCGGAAAGCCGGCGTTCTTTGCGGTGTACAGCTCACCGCAGGACACCACGTCAACGCCCAACCCTTCCTCTTCGACGATCTTATACATCCGCGTAAAGCTGCACGCCTTTGAGGCAAACAGCGGGCAGGATCCCTCGCCGAAAAAATCACGCATCGCCTCGACATACACTCGCGCGTTTTCGCGGATACGCCGCTCGTCCATCACATACAGACCCGAGCCGTATTTTTTGACCAACTCGGCGGTGTTACGCCCCGCAAACAGCAAATTCTTGCCATCCGCTGACACCGACAGATTGGTACAAATCAAATTGGGATTCATACTATACCCGTCCTTATGTTATACTTCGATACCGACCTCGCGCATACAGGCGAGCAACCCTTCCTCGTGTGCCGCCTCCATCGGAGTCAGCGGCAGGCGCAGGACATTTTCGCCGTAGCCCATACGCGCCATCGCCGCCTTAACGGGGATGGGATTGACCTCGCAGAACAACGCGTCAACGAGATCAAGGTACTTGAGCTGCAGTTCCAGACTGCCCTGCAGATCGCCGTCAAGATACCGATGGCACATCGCCGAGGTCTCGGTGGGCAACAGGTTGGACAGCACAGAGATCACGCCCTTGCCGCCAAGCGACATCACGGGAACGATCTGGTCGTCGTTGCCGGAATAGATGTCCAGCTTATCCCCCGCGAGCTTCGCGATCTGCGCAACCTGCGAAATGTTGCCGCTCGCCTCTTTGATCGCGACGATGTTGGGATGCTCCGCGAGCTTTAAACAGGTCGCGGGGGTAATGTTGCAGCCCGTGCGGGACGGCACGTTATACAAAATCACGGGCTTCGTAGACACGTCCGCGATCGCCGTGAAGGACTGAATAAGACCGCCCTGCGTCGCCTTGTTATAATAAGGCGTACATACCAGCATCGCATCCGCACCGATCTCGCAGGCAAACTTCGTCAACTCGACCGCATACGCCGTGTCGTTCGAGCCCGTACCCGCGATGACGGGTACGCGTCCCGCCACGCGCTCGACGGCGAAACGCAGAACCTCCTTATGCTCTTCGTCGGTGAGGGTGGATGCCTCGCCCGTCGTGCCGGTAGCAACGATCGCATCAATGCCCTGCTCGATCTGCCAGTCAATGAGCCGACCGAACGCCTCATAGTCGACCTCGCCCTGCTGATTCATCGGGGTAATAATGGCGGTCGCCGCGCCGGTAAATACCGTGTTCTTCATAGTGAATACTCCCTTTCAAAGAAAAATGATAGCTCCCTGATCGAGAGCTATCATCCGAATGACACCTAATACGCGGGGAAACACCCCACGTCGGATTCCTCAGAATAGCTCTCCGCATCTCTGCGACAACAGACAAGCTCTTAATCCCGTCTGCCAGAACGACGCTTTGCCCTGCGTCGCCTTCGGCGCTGCTCCCTTTCTGCGATTCAGCCTTGGCAGGCAAACACAAACCGCATACTGATGAGACAGCGCACCTCTATCTGTGGATTTTATTGTAATACACACAAATCGGTTTGTCAACCGTTTTTTGCAAAATACTATCAGATCTTGACGATACCGAGAACATCAAGGATGGACGACACCAAGATCAGCGCAATACAGATCGGTGCGATATATTTGATGACAACGACAAACAACCGCTTTTCCTTCATCACTATACCGTTTTGCTGAGCCTCTTCAATAAGGGTCTGCGGCTTGAGAATATACCCGACAAACACGCAAGTCAAGAACGCCACGATCGGCATCAGCACGCTGTTGCTGATAAAATCAAAGAAATCAAGGAAGTTCATCCCGATGATGGAAACGCCGCTCCACGCACCATGACCGAGCGAGGAAGGCAGACCCAGCGCGACACAAAGCAGCAGCACAAGACCACAGGTGACATAGCGGTTCCATTTGAACTTATCCTGAATGATAGACACCACCGTCTCCATCAACGAGATGGAGGAGGTCAGCGCCGCAAACAGCACCAGCACAAAGAACGCCGCACCGATGATCGTACCGCCGGGCATACTCTCGAACACCTTCGGCAGGGTGATGAACATTAGACCGGGACCCTTGTTGAGTGCATCGGGATCGCCGCCCGAGAACGCAAACACCGCCGGAACGATCATCAGACCCGCGATAAACGCGATGCCGGTGTCAAAGATCTCGATCTGATGGACCGAGGACTCGATGTTGACATCCTTCTTCATATACGAGCCGTAGGTGATCATAATGCCCATCGCGAGAGACATCGAATAGAACAGCTGTCCCATCGCCGCGAGCACCGTTGTGACGGAGAAGTTCTGGAAGTTGGGGGTGAGGTAATACAGAATGCCCTCACCGGCGCCGGGGATGAACATCGTGTACACGGCAATGATAACGGACAGCACCACCAGCACGGGCATCATAATTTTACTAACCTTTTCGATGCCCTTCTCCACGCCGAGAATAACGACCAACGCCGTCAGACCGAGGAACACAAAAAACCACACGATCGGCTCGGCGGGCTGTGCGATAAAATTCGTGAAATAATCATCGGTCGCGGCAGCCGCCGTCTGACCGGTCACGAAGACCGCCAGATATTTCGCCACCCAACCGCCGATGACGCAGTAATAAGGCAGGATGATCATCGGCACGATGGATGCCAAATAGCCGATGAAGGTGTATTTCTTATTCAACTGACGGAACGCGCCGATCGCGCTCAATCCCGTCTTGCGGCCGATGGCGATCTCAGCAAACATCAACGCAAAGCCAAAAGTCACCGCCAGAACAAGGTACACCAGCAGAAAAATACCGCCACCGTATTTCGCAGCTAGATACGGAAAGCGCCAAATATTGCCTAAACCGACCGCGGAACCCGCCGCCGCCAGCACAAAACCCAGCTTGCCGGTGAAGCTGCTTCTTTTTTCGCTCATAAATACTCCTCTTTTCTGTTTCTTGCTAAAAATACGGTTTATTTTAACACATCAAAGCGAAAAAGGCAAGTGTTTGGGCAAAAAAGCGGCGTATTCTGCCGAATACGCCGCTTTTTATCAGCCTCTCGCCTTACAGAAACACGCGACATAACGGTCGATCGCCTCATCAATGATGTGTACCGCCGTCTCGTGACCACTGACCTCATCGACCGCGGTCTCTTTGTTCTCAAGATTCTTATACACGGTGAAGAAATGCCGCATCTCTTCAAAGATGTGCTTCGGCAACTGCTCGATATCGGTGTATTGGTTATATGTCGGATCATTAAACGGAATAGCAATGATCTTCTCGTCGTTTCGCCCGTCGTCCACCATCTTGATGACCCCGATGGGGTATGCCCGCACAAGCGTCAACGGCTCGATCGGCTCGGAGCACAGCAACAGCACGTCCAACGGGTCACCGTCGTCGCCGTAGGTACGCGGAATAAAACCGTAGTTTGCGGGATAGTGAGTTGACGTATGCAGAATACGGTCAAGCATCAGAAAACCCGATTCCTTATCCAGTTCATACTTTTTCTTGCTCCCCTTGGAGATCTCGATGACGCAGATAAAATCCTGCGGCATAATACGTTTCGGAGATATATCGTGCCAAATGTTTGACATATGTTCAAATCCTTTCTTCTAATGCAGAATATTCAGCAAATATATGGCCCAATGCTTTAACATAACCCTCGGGATCAATGAGATAGCTCAGCCCGTGGCCCGCGTCGGGGACGGTAAACAGCGTCTTCTTTGCCGTGCAGACCTCGTAATTGCGCACACTCATCTCATGCGGGACATAATCGTCCGCGTCGCCGTGGGCGAAAAAGACAGGCACACGGCATTTTCTCATCCCCTCGATGGGCGAGGTTGCCTCGACATCAAAGCCGCCGTAAAGCAGACCGCCCAGCCGCACAAAGGGGTACAGCAGTTTTGCGGGCAGACCCATCTGACGGATGACCTTACAGATGATGTCCTTCGCCGAGGTGTAGCCACAGTCCGCGACGATGCCGACGACCTGCTTTGGCAGGTCACAGCCCGCCGCGGTCATCACCGTCGCCGCGCCCATCGACACCCCTGCGAGGATGATCTTCACATCCTCGCCGAAGCGGTCGAGGATATAGTCGATCCACGACAGACAGTCGCGATGCTCCCACACGCCGAAGGTGATCACCCGCCCGCCGCTCTTGTCGCAAGCGCGCTGGTTGACGATGAGCACATTATGCCCGAGCGCAAACGCGCGCTGCACGCCGCCGCACAGATCTCGCTCTGCAACCCCGCGATAGCCGGGAAACATCAACTCGATCGGCGCGTCGGGGCGGCCCTCAAAATATTGTCCGTACAGCGTCAGCCCGTCGAATGATGTGATGCTCACATCGTCGTGCGGCATCCGCCGCGCCTCTTTGATCCAAGCGACCATCGTCTCACGGTGCGGCTCATAGATCCTCCCCGGCGGAATGGGGTATTCTTCCGTCTCCTTCTTCGGCGCGGCATAAAACGCCATCAAAAAACACACAAAGCTCGTTAAAAGTGTCAACAAGACAAGTCCAAGCAGGATATACAATACAACCACCGTATCACCTCTCGTCCATTATACCGCGACCCAGCGCCGATTACAAGATTTTTACGGAAAGGAATTTTTCTTGCCTATTCGACAGTTTTCTGTTAATATGAGAATTGTTAGAGAGGAGTTTAGACTATGGAAGTGAATTATAAGAATAAAAAATATTACAAAACCGCGAAATATCCCATCCGTCAGCCGCTCGTCATCGTGTGGCTGATCTGGCTGTTATCCAAAATTATGCTCATCGGCAAAAAGTACACCATCGAGAAGATCAATATGGAGGGCGTCAAGCCGCCGTATATGCTGCTGAGCAACCACCAGTATTTCATCGACTTCGAGATCGCGGCGATGGCGACCTTCCCCCACCGCATCAATAACGTCGTGAGCATCGACGGCTACTATCGCCGTCCGTGGCTGATGGAGCTCATCGGCTCGATCGGCACGCGCAAGTTCACGACCGACCTGCACCTCGTCAAATCCATCAACCGCGTGCTCAAGCGCGGCGACATCCTCAGTATGTACCCCGAGGCGCGCTACACCCCTTGCGGCACGACCGCCTATCTGCCCGAGGCACTCGGTAAACTCGTGAAGATGAACAAGGTGCCGGTCGTGGTCATCAAGCACCACGGCAACCACCTGCTCACCCCGTTCTGGAACTTCCGCAAGCCCCGTAAAGTGCCGCTTTATATGACGATGACACAGATCCTCACCGCTGAACAGGTCAAGGCGATGTCCACGGACGAGATCAACGCCGCCATTAAGCAAGCGTTTCAATACGACGAATACCGCTATCAGAAGGAGAACGGCATCCTCATCACCGAGCCGCACCGCGCCGAGGGTCTGCACAAGGTGCTGTATCAGTGCCCGCACTGCCTGACCGAGTCCAAGATGGCGTCTAAAGGCACCGAGATCTACTGCACCGAATGCGGCAAGCGGTGGAACCTGAACGAGGACGGCACGCTCACCGCACTCACGGGCGAGACCGAGTTCTCCCACGTTCCCGACTGGTTTGACTGGGAACGGCAGCAAGTGTGCGAGCAGATTGCCCGCGGGGAATATTCCTTCGAGGATGAGGTGGAGGTCTACTCCCTGCCTCGCTGCTGGCGTTTCCTGCGGCTTGGCAAGGCGACGATCACCCACGACCCCGAGAACGGCTTTATCCTCGAGGGACATTATAACGGCGCGCCCTACCGCGTCCAGCGCACCCCCATCGAGAATAACAGCCTGCACGTCGAATACGACTATTGCTATATTAAGCCCTACGACTGCTTCGATATTTCCACCGACAAGGATTCCTTCTACTGCTACCCGACGAAGCAAAACGTCATCACCAAGCTCGGCTTCGCGGTCGAGGAGCTCTATCGCATCAAGCACGAGGCAGCAAAGAAGAAGACGGTTAAGGTGTAAATTTGTATGTAAAGGGAAAGGACTTCACGCAATGCGTGAAGTCCTTTTACTTATGCGGTTATTTCACCGAATGGCGATGTTTGCGGTGCAACCACGACATACTGCCCGTACCCGCGAGGTTGTGGTAGATCAGCATCTTGAAGATATAGCCGAAGCTCTGCACCAGCAGGATGATCGCGATGACGTGGTTCATCCCGACGTATTCGTCAATCGGCTCTAGCATCGAGCCAATGCCCGAAAGAAGTTCGATCACACCGATGAGCAGAAACCAGCGACCGCCGCGGATCTTCTCCTCGTGCAGCTCGGTCGCCTCAACGAACTTAATAATGCCCGAGAACAGCTCCCATATACCGAAGAAGAACGGGAGCACCGCGGGCAGGATCATCTCGTTGAGCAGCGGGAAGATGGACAACAACACCGAGGTCATTCCGTCGGCAAGCAGCCAGTGCGAACCGTGGATCTTATCTTTTTGAAAATAGTAGACCACCAGATTGATACAGCCGGCGAACAGCATCGCAAAACCAAGGTTTGTCGCAACCGATGTCAATCGGTTATCAGGAACATTGAACACGTGCAGTGCCGCCGCCAACAGCGCCAGTCCCGCTGCCGTCCAGCAGATCTGCACCCAAGTGAAAGGATTCGCGTTGCTTTTATCCCGCATCGTAGTAACTCCTTTGCTGTTATTGAGAATAGTTTACCATATAATACGATGCGTGGCAAGAAAAATTTGACAAGGCAGGAGAGATCTCCTGCCTTGCTCTTTTACAAAAAATCGCGCATCTGCACACTGAGTTCTTCCTCAAGCTTAATGAGCCGCTTACAAATGTCCTTAGACTTTTCATCTGCCGCCGCGTATTGGTTGAGGTAGCGGCTGAGGGATTTGACCCCCATATTGCAACCATCGGTAATCAGATCGGCGATGGTTGCATCGGATTCCTTCATCACCAGCATCACATTCGTCTTCATCCACGACATCCCCTTAACAATGGGGCTCGGATCTTTGCCGTCATCCTGATAGCGATCGAGCAGTTCCTGCAGCTCAACATCCAGTTTCTCGTGTGCCGTTTTGTTGTCGGATAAATAGGTGCGTAATTTTTCGTCGTGAGCGTAATCCAACACATCCTCGATGGAGGACACCCCCATCTTCACACCTGCATCACATTCACGCAAAAGCTTAATCGTATCTTGTTCGATCATGGTACTCTCCCCTTTCTTGTGGTTAGTATGAGCATAGAACGGAATATTATGAAAAAAAGCATCCCGAACGCGTACACATTCGAAATTTTTGGCTCTGCTGACCAAAAGAGAACTGGTCGAAAGTTCTTGATTTTACCGGAACAAAACCTCTCTTATGCAAGATCTAAAGATCCGCTCAAACGACTTTTCGTTTGTTCATATAAGAATCGTTTTTATGCGTTTCAAGAAATCATTAACGGAGGTTCGGTCGTATGAATAATGGCAAGTTTGCGATTGTTAAAAATCTTCTAAGTGCCACCCTGTTGAGGGATAGCATATTATATAATACATGACTTTTAAGGAGGTGAATAAAATGAGCAGATGGAATTTTTATAATAACAACTCTCATGAGAGCGATCATAATAATAGCCATCAGAAAGATTGTGATGGCGAGAAACGCTTTTGTGACTGTGGTTGTCAAAAAGATTCTTGCGAGGACGAATGCTCCTGTGACTTCTGTTGTCCTAAGTGTCCTCCCGGTCCTCCCGGTCCACAAGGACCGATTGGGCCAAGAGGTTTACCCGGAGTACCGGGTCCTATCGGTCCGCAAGGTCCTGCGGGTGAAACCGGTCCCGTTGGTCCGCAGGGTCCTGCCGGTGTAGCCGGTCCCGTTGGTCCGCAGGGTCCTGCGGGTGAAACCGGTCCCGTTGGTCCGCAAGGTCCTGCGGGTGAAACCGGTCCTATCGGTCCGCAAGGTCC
>CAZVSE010000019.1:0-28226 GCA_964629445.1 uncultured Ruminococcus sp.
ATTGGGTCGGGGATAGCTCGCGGTCGATGATCACCAGATCGATGTCCTCGGCGGCGCACTGCACCGCCAACTCCTCCGCGCGCCCACTGCCAAGGCAGGTCGCCTTATCGGGGGCTTCCTTTTTCTGTGTGGCGGTACCGACCACCTCGGCGCCCGCGGTCGCGGTCAGCTCCGCCAATTCTGCGAGCGACACCTCGGCGTCAAACTCGCCCGTATCCACCGACACGAGCAGTACCCGCTCGGGGGCTTGCTCTTCGATCTCGTGTAATGTCATCGGTGCATACCTCCTTATCGTTATCTTGCGTTTATTCTAGCATAAACGTTCCCCGTTCGCAACAAGAATCACGCTTTTTTGCATCAGTTGTGCAACCTTTCCAGTAACTCACCAAAAAAATCTGTAAAAATTTGTCGCCCATCCGCAAACTCATAGTAGAAATATTCTGAAACTTATGATACAATAGTCTTGTACAAAAAAGACACGACCGTCCGCGGTCGGAGAGGGGTAGGAAATATGGAAAAGATCGACAGCAAAAATGTCTTTGCTCAGGACGGCCACAACGCGCCCTTACGCATCATCGCGATGAACGGTGCTCAGGAATTGGGTGCCAAGATCGAATGGCATCTGCTCAACTGGGCACACAAATGCGGGCGCGACGACGAGAGCTTCCACGTGGACGTTGACTGCCCCCGCTTCTCCTCCGGCGACGGTAAGGGTCTGATCAAGTCCTCCATCCGCGGCGACGACCTCTACATCCTCGTCGACGTGGGCAACTACAACTGCAAATACAAAATGTACGGCTTCGAAAACGCGATGTCGCCCGATGATCACTATCAGGATCTCAAGCGCATCATCCAGGCGACCGGCGGTAAGGCGAAGCGCATCAACGTCATTATGCCCAACCTCTACGGCGGCCGTCAGCACCGCCGCAACTACCGCGAGAGTCTCGACTGCGCGGTCGCACTGCAGGAGCTGCAGGCGATGGGCGTTGACAACATCGTCACCTTCGACGCGCACGATCCCCGCGTGTGCAACGCCGTGCCGCTGATGGGCTTCGATAACCTGATGCCCTCCTACCAGGTGCTCAAGACGATGTTCCGCTCCATCCCCGATTTCAACCCCAACCGCGACAATCTGATGGTCGTCAGCCCCGACGAGGGCGCGCTCAACCGCAATATGTACTATGCGGTCAATATGGGCGTCGAGATGGGTATGTTCTACAAGCGCCGCGACTACTCCCGCGTCGTCAACGGTCGCAACCCCATCGTCGCGCACGAGTATCTCGGCACCTCCGTCGAGGGTAAGGATATCTTCATCGCGGACGACATCATCGCTTCGGGCGAATCGATGCTGGATATCGCCTACGAGCTCAAGAAACGCAAGGCGCGCCGCATCTACACCTACGCGACCTATGCGATCTTCACCGCGGGGCTGGACAAGTTCGACAAGGCGGTCGCCGACGGCATCGTCGACGGCGTGTTCGGCACCAACCTCACCTATCGCACGCCCGAGTTGCTCAGCCGCGACTGGTTCCACGAGGTCGACTGCTCCAAATACATCGCCTACTACATTGCCGCACTCAACCAGAACGTGTCGATCAGCAACCTCATCGACTCTCACGACAAGATCCAGCAGCTGCTGGCGAAAAAGCGCGGTTGATCTCCCTCTTTCAATCCTCGCGGGGTGCTCAAAATGAGCACCCCGCGCTTTTTTCGAAAAATATGCATTTGTTCATAATCTGTTCGTTATTTTTTTAAAAATATGTGTTTATAATAAAGTAACAAATCCTATTCAGGAAGGAAGCGTCTATCTATGAGCAAACGGCTGCTGCTCATTATGAATCCCTACGCGGGGCAAAAGACCGGCAAGAAGTATCTCGCCGACATTCTCGAATTGTTCTGCAAGGCGGACTATATTCCGACGGCGTTTATGACCATCGGCACAGGCAACGGCTACGCTCTCGCGAAGGAACACGCCACCGCCGCAGAGCTCGTCGTCTGTGTCGGCGGAGACGGAACCTTTAACGAGGTGATGTCGGGCGTCATCGACTCGGGTGCAGACGTGCCGATCGGGTATATCCCCTGCGGCAGTACCAACGACTTTGCCTCGGGGCTTGGATTAAGCAAAACGCCGCTTCGCGCGGCGCAAGATATTCTGGAGGGTGTGCCGCAGACCTACGATGTCGGACTCTTCAACGGGCGGTATTTTTCCTATGTCGCGTCCTTTGGCGCGTTCACCCGCGCCTCCTACGCTACCCCGCAAAACCTCAAAAACGCACTCGGACACATCGCCTATATCCTCGAGGGCATCAAAGACCTGCCCAACATCCGCCCCGTGCATATGCGGCTCGAGACCGCCGACGCAGTGTTTGAGGACGACTATATCTTCGGCGCGATCAGCAATTCCACCTCGCTCGGCGGCATTCTGACGCTTGCCTCCGACACGGTGGATATGAACGATGGGCTGTTCGAACTTTTGTTGATCAAATATCCTAAGACCGCCGCCGAGCTCAATGAATGTATCCGTTGTCTGCAGGAGAAAAACTACCATTCCTCGATGCTCACCTTCCACTCCACCGACCGCTTGACCATCACCACCGACGAGTCGATCGACTGGACACTGGACGGCGAACACGAGCCCGGACACGCGCATATCACGGTGGAAAACCGTCACAACGCTTATCGGCTCATTAGCCGCAAGGAGGCTTCCCGTTGAAACAATCTGACGATCACTATCGCATCAGAAACCAGATCCGCGAGCACAAGGTCGTATTCGCGGTGTATGTCATCCTGCGCATCATCGTCATCGCGTCGCTCGTGCTCGCGCTGATACGCGGCGAATACGAAAGCGCCTTCATCTGTGTGCTGGCACTGGTGCTGTTCCTATTGCCGCATTTTATAGAGCGCACCTTCGTCATCGACATCCCCGACACGCTGGAGATCATCATTCTCTTGTTCATCTTCGCCGCGGAGATCCTCGGCGAATTGCAGAACTACTATCATCAGTTCCCCCACTGGGATGTGATGCTACACACCGTCAACGGCTTTCTCTGCGCAGCGGTCGGGTTCTCGCTCGTCGACATCCTCTGCCGTAATAAGCAGGATAAATTCCGCCTTTCTCCCTTATATATGGCGCTCGTCGCGTTCTGCTTTTCCATGACCGTCGGTGTGGTGTGGGAATTCTTCGAATACGGGATGGACTGCATCTTCCACACCGATATGCAAAAGGACACCGTCATTCACGCACTACATTCCGTCGCACTCGACCCTACCGCTACCAACACGGTCGTCTCCCTCAACGGCGTGCAGAGCGTGACGGTCAACGGTATTGATCTCGGACACGGCGGCTATATCGACATCGGACTCATCGACACGATGAACGATCTGCTGGTCAACTTCGTCGGTGCGGTGGTGTTCAGTGTCATCGGCTTCTTTTACATCAAGCACCGCGGCCGCGGCAAGGCGGGACGCCTTGCCCGCCACTTCATCCCAACCATAGCGGAGGAATCATCAAATGAGCAAACCCCATCGGATAACGAATAGTACTCGCTGGCAAAAACACCATCACTGGCTGTACCTGATCGTACTGCCGGTGTATTTGGCGTTGTTCTTTATCACCGAGCATTTCATCGATGCCGATTCGACCTACACCGCCATCTATCACCCGCTCGATGACCTCATACCCTTTTGCGAGTGGTTTTACATCCCCTATGTGCTGTGGTACCCGTTTATGGGGCTGGTGGGGCTGTACCTTGCCTTCAAGGACGGTAAGGAATTTAAACGCTATATGACCTATATCGGCATCAGCTTTATCACTGCGGTCGGGCTGTTTGTGCTCTTCCCGAACGGGCAGGACCTGCGCCCCGACCTCGACGCGCTCGGACGGGACAACCTCCTCACCCGCGCGATCGCCGCTCTGTATGTCGCGGACACCAACACCAACGTCTGCCCCAGTCTGCACGTTGTCGGCTCGATGGCGGCGGTGTTCGGCATCTTCCACCAGCCCCGCCTGCGCAAGACGGTGTGGCTACCGATCGTCGGCATCATCCTCGCCGTTCTCATCTGCCTATCCACCGTCTTTCTCAAGCAGCATTCGGTCGTCGACGTGTTCGTCGGCATCCCCTACGGTCTTCTGTTCTATGGGGCTGTGTATTGGCTGCCTGTACTGTGGCAAAAACGCAAAAGCAAGCCGCGCAAAACGCCTATTGTAACCGAAAAAACGTGATTTCTTGTTCATTTTGCCTATATTTTGGCATTTTTTCTTGCAAAAAGTAAAATGTTTTCGGCATTTTACAAAAATATTTGCATTATTCCGCGTTGTAGTATATAATGGTATAGACACCGTGCCGCAAAGCATCTGTTTATGGTGCAATCAGGTGTCATCCAAGGAGGCTACACGATGAGTAAGACCCAAACAGCAAGCAAGAAACCCACGGCAAAGAAACCCACGGCGGCTTCTATTAAAGCCGACCTCAAAAAGCAGTTGACCGATAAGCTGCTACATAATTTTTCGGTGCAGCCCGAAGAGGCGACCAACGAGCACCTGTATAACGCACTGGTGCTGGTACTGCGCGACCGGATGCGGTCGAGCCGCATCGATTATATCCACCGCGCTCATAAGCAGGACGCCAAGCAGGTGTATTATATGAGTATGGAGTTCCTGATGGGACGCTCGCTCAAGAATACGCTGTATAACCTCGACCTGACCGATGCCGCGGCGGCGGTGATGAAGGACTTCGGTGTCAAGCTTGACAAGCTTTATGACCTTGAGCCCGACGCGGGACTCGGCAACGGCGGCCTCGGCCGCCTCGCCGCCTGCTTCCTCGACGGTCTGGCGACGAACAGCATCCCCGCGATCGGCTATTCCCTTTTGTACGAATACGGTATCTTCCGTCAGAAGCTGGTCGACGGCTGGCAGACAGAGCTTCCGGACTTTTGGCTGCCCGGCGGCGAGAGTTGGCTGCTCCCCCGCCCCGAACTGGCAAAAGAGGTACACTTCGACGGCTATGTCGACGAGTGGTGGGACGCGAACGGTCTTCACCACATCGAGCATCGCGACGCTACCGTCGTCATCGCCCAGCCCTTCGACCTGATGGTCGCGGGCAAAGACGGGCGCGGCGTGTCCACCCTGCGTCTGTGGCGTTCCACCGCCCCGGGGATGGATATGTCGCTGTTCAATCAGGGCGAATATATGCGCGCGATGGAGCGCAAGGCGATGGCGGAGGTCATCACGCAGGTGCTCTATCCCGCCGACAACCACCGCGAGGGTAAGAGTCTGCGCCTGTCGCAGCAGTATTTCCTCGTATCCGCGTCGATGCAGGACATCGTGCGCCGTCACCTCGAGAAATACGGCACGATGGATAACCTGCCCGATCTCGCGGCGGTGCATATCAACGACACTCACCCAACCCTCGCCATCCCCGAGTTGATGCGTATCCTGCTCGATGAGTGCGGCTACAGCTGGGAGGCGGCGTGGGACATCATTCACCGCACCTTCGCCTACACCAACCATACCGTGATGGCAGAAGCGCTCGAGTGCTGGCCGGAGGATCTCTTCCGTCAGCGTCTGCCCCGCATCTACCAGATCGTGTGCGAGATCAACAAGCGATACAGCGAGCAGATGATGGCGGCGACCGGCGGCGACCGTGAGAAGGTCAGTCGGTTGGCGATCATCAGCTACGGCGTCATCAAGATGGCAAATCTCTGCGTCGCCGCCTGCCATTCGGTCAACGGCGTGTCGCAGCTGCACAGTGAGATCGTCAAGCACACCGTATTTCCCGAGGCATACGGTGTCGCGCCCGAGAAGTTCACCAATGTCACCAACGGCATCGCCCACCGCCGCTGGCTGTGTCAGGCGAACCCCGAACTGGCGAGTTGGATCAAGGATAAGATCGGCGATGGCTTCATCCTCGATGCCGCCGAGCTTGAAAAGCTGAAGCCCTACGCCGACGATGCCGCCGCGCGCGCGGAGTTTATGGCGATCAAGCGCCGTAACAAGGAGCGGCTCGCCGCTTACGTCAAGCGCGAGAACGGCGTCAAGCTGGACGCGGATTCGCTGTTCGACGTACAGGTCAAGCGCCTGCACGAGTACAAGCGTCAGCACCTCAACGCCCTGCATATCCTGAGCACCTATCAGATGCTCAAGGATAACCCCAATATGGAGTTTACCCCCCGCACCTACATCTTCGGCGCGAAATCCGCACCCGGTTATTTCCTTGCAAAGGAGATCATCCAGTTCATCTGCCGCCTCGGCAGAATGATCGAGAACGATCCTGCAGTACGGGACAAACTGAAGATCGTCTACATCGAGGACTACCGCGTCACCCTTGCGGAACTGCTGATGCCCGCCGCCGATATCAGCGAGCAGATCTCGCTTGCGGGCACCGAGGCGAGCGGCACGGGCAATATGAAGCTGATGATGAACGGCGCGATCACTCTCGGCACGCTCGACGGCGCGAACGTTGAGATCTGTCAGGCAGTCGGCGAGGAGAATATGTTCCTGTTCGGTATGCGCACCGAAGAGGTCGAGACGCTGAAGCGTCAGGGCTACGACCCCCGCGCCTACTATATGGAGAACGCCGCCATCCACGGCGCAATCGATATGATGTACCAGGGCTTCGAGGGGCGCAACTACAGCGAGATCGCGGGCTCTCTCATCGGCAGCGATCCCTATATGGTGCTCGCGGACTTCGACGACTACGCCCGTGCGCAAAGCGCGTCGGGCGCGCTCTACCGCGACACGGATGCGTGGGCGAAAAAGGCACTGCTCAACACCGCTTGCAGCGGCATCTTCGCGTCGGATCGCTCCATTCGCGACTATAACGAGCGCATCTGGCACGCCACACCCGTCAAAAAGTAATCATGTCATTTCTTTCGGCGCAAACGGACTGTTTGCGCCGAAAGTTTTTGCTTTTTAAGAGAAAAAGCGGTTGCCAAACAACAAAGTATGTGGTAGAATATAAATGTATAATTTTAGCACAGAAAGGGGTGTGACGATGGATATTCAGGATAAAATGCGCTTGGTGCAAGAACTCGTCCCGGGCAAGCAGATCACCATCGCACACATCATCGCGAATCCCGACGCGATCATCTATCGCAAGCTCGGTCTTGACCCCGCGGTGGACTACAGCCGCGCCGCCATCGGCATCGTCACGATGTCTCCCGCCGAGACCGCGATCATCGCGGGCGATATTGCCATCAAGACCTCGGGTGTCGAGCTCGGCTTTGTCGACCGCTTCAGCGGCACGCTCATCGTCACGGGACGTGTGTCCGAGGTGGATGCCGCCCTGCGCGCGCTGACCGACTATTGCCGTGACACCCTCGGCTTCACCGTCTGCGACATCACCAAGACATAATGAAGAAGATCATTCTGATGGGACGCGTCGCAAGCGGCAAGACCACCCTCACGCAGGCGTTGCGCGGCGAGGCGATCCATTATCACAAAACGCAATACATCCGCCACTCGGATGTCGTCATCGACACCCCCGGCGAATACGCCGAGACACAGCACCTCGGGCGCGCGCTCGCGCTGTACACCTACGAGGCGGACGTGGTCGGGCTGTTGCTCAGCGCGACCGAACCCTACAGCCTGTATCCGCCCTGCGTGACCCCCTGCTGTAACCGTCCCGTCATCGGCATCGTCACCCACATAAACGAGCCGGGCGGCGATCCTGCCCGTGCCGAGCGCTGGTTGCGGCTTGCGGGCTGTACGACGGTGTTTCACGTCGACAGCACCACCGGCGAGGGCGTGCGGGATATTCTGGGCTATCTGCGTGAGCCGGACGATCCCCCGATCGAATAAAATGTATGAATCCCCCATCCGACGGATGGGGGATTTGTTGTGTGTAAAGCACTGTTTAAGTAGGGACCGACCTGTGTGTCGGTCCGCGAAACGGAACGGCACATAGGCCGTCCCTACACACACATTTGGGTCTGCACAAACCACAAATTCGCTCGTAGGGGTGGGCATCTTCGACCGCCCGCAGAACGAAAACGTGGACGAGATCAGTCTCCAATCTTACGGTGAACGCTTGTTTTTACGCTCCTTATAATAGTCATATAATTTGCGCACGCCCCGCCTGATTGCTGTGACAATCACACCAATCAGCTCAAAAGGCCAAGTAAACATCGCGCTCCAAAACGGCGGATCGAGCTTGCGTCGAAGAGCCACATTGGTATATCGCTCACACCGCTCACATATATACAAACACTCGGATATCACAAAATCATCCTCTGTGTATTTGGTGTTATGCATTTTGTTCCAACACTCCAAACAATACTCCGCCATATAACTCACCTTATAAATTGTTCCTTATTGCGAAACATTATACCACCTTTCTAGGGTATTATCAAGAAAAATGTTCACAATACGGAACGAGAGGTGAAGGCTTTGAAAATACGACCGGACAGAAACATTGGCTCGAATATTCAAGCCGCTCGCTATGCGAAAAAGATGACGCAGGACGAAGTGATTGCGAAATTGCAGTTGATGCAAATCAATATCTCCCGCAGCACCTATGCGAAAATCGAAACAAATCGCATCAACATCCGCGTTACCGAATTGATCGCTCTTAGCAAAATATTAGGTGTTGACTACAATTATTTCTTTCAAGATCTGACAATATAGAATGGTAATTAAAAACAGCCGCGTCCCGATCGGAACGCGGCTGTTTTCATTTTACATCTCCGGCTCGAATACCGGCATCAGCTCGAGTTTAAACTGATTGATGCGGTGCAGGCGGTCGATGCGCGCCTTTTTCTCGGCATCGTCGATCTCGCCCGTGCGGATATAGCGATCAAGCTCGGCATAGGTGAAGCCGAGGTTTTCCTCGTCCGTCTTGCCGCACAGCCCGTCGATGGGGGTCTTTTCCACCAGCTCCGCGGGTAAACCCAGCAGATGCCCGATCTCCTTGACCTCGGCGACCGTCAGACGGCTCAAGGGACTGAAATCCCCCGCCGCGTCGCCGTAGCGGGTGGAATACCCCACCCAATCCTCCGACAGATTGCAGGTGTTTGCGACCCGTCCGTTACAGCTCTGCGATACCGCGTATAACGCCGCCATACGGATGCGCGGCGGCAGATTCGTGCGGCTCTGCGCCGACAACGGCACGCTCGCAGGGATCGCGGCGGTGAGTCCCTCGACCGCCGCCTTGACGTTGACGATGTGATAGGCAATGCCGAGATGGTTGACGAGCTGCAAAGAGCAGTCGATGTCCGCCTGCTCGCCGCAGGGCATCAGCACGCCGATCACCCGCTCGCGCCCGAGCGCTTCCACACACAAGGCGGCGACGACCGAGCTGTCCTTGCCGCCCGAGATGCCGACGACCGCGTTGCAGTCGGGACCGTTCTCGGCGAAAAATCGACGGATCCATTCGACGCATGCGTCTTTCACTTTCACCGCATCAAACATAAAAACACTCCTTACAGACCGTTGGCAGACTTAAACTCCAGGAAGTCGTCGTAGGTCATCATCTTATCCAGCAGCTTGCCATCCTTGATCTCCATAATGCGGTTGGCGACCGTCTGAATGAACTGGTGGTCGTAGGACGAGAACAGCACGTTGCCGCCGAATGCCTCGAGACCGTTGTTGACCGCGGTGATGGACTCGAGATCGAGGTGGTTGGTCGGCTGATCGAGGATCAGCACATTCGAGCCGTACATCATCATCCGCGACAGCATACACCGCACCTTTTCGCCACCCGACAGCACCTTGACGGGCTTGAGCACATCGTCGCCCGAGAACAGCATCTTGCCGAGGAAGCCGCGCAGATAGGTCTCGGTGTTGTCGTTCGAATACTGGTTGAGCCACTGCAACAGGTTCATATCGTTGCCCTCAAAATAGGCGGTGTTATCCTTCGGGAAATAGGACAGGCTCGTCGTGCCGCCCCATTTATACGCGCCCGCGTCGGGCTCAAGCTCACCCGTGAGGATCTTGAACAGCGTGGTGGTCGCGATCTCGTCCTGACCGACAAACGCGATCTTGTCGCCCTTGTTGACGCGGAAGGAGATGTTGTCCAGCACCTTCACGCCGTCCACCGTCTTGGTGATGCCCTCGACGGCGAGGATCTCCTTGCCCGCCTCACGATCCATCTGGAAGCCGACGTAAGGATAGCGGCGCGAAGACGCGGGCATCTCCTCGACGGTCAGCTTGTCGAGCAGCTTGCGGCGGGAGGTCGCCTGACGGGATTTCGATTTATTCGCGGAGAAGCGCTGAATGAAGCTCTGCAGCTCCTTGATCTTCTCCTCGTTCTTGCGGTTCTGCTCGCGCATCATCCGCTGGATGAGCTGACTGGACTCATACCAGAAATCATAGTTACCGACATAAATACGGATCTGCGTATAGTCCACGTCGACGATGTGGGTGCAGACGTTGTTGAGGAAGTGACGGTCGTGGGACACGACGATGACCGTGCCCTCGTAGTCCATCAAGAAATCCTCGAGCCAGCGGATGGAGTCAATGTCGAGGTGGTTGGTCGGCTCGTCGAGCAGGATGATGTCGGGCGCGCCGAACAGCGCGCGGGCGAGCAGGACCTTGACCTTTTGCTTGTCCGCGAGCGAGCCCATCATCTCATACAACAGGTCAGTGGAAAGCCCCAGACCCTGCAGGATCTGCCCCGCCTCGGTCTCGGCTTCCCAGCCGTTCATCTCGGCAAATTCGCCCTCGAGCTGTGCCGCCAGTTCGCCGTCCTCGTCGGAGAAGTCCTCCTTTGCGTACAGAGCGTCCTTCTGCTGCATGATCTCATACAGGCGGGGGTTGCCCTGGATGATGGTGTCGAGCACCGTAAACTCATCGTAGGCATAGTGATCCTGCTTGAGCACCGACATACGGGTGCGGTGGTCGATGATGACCTCGCCCGTGGTCGGCTCGAGGTCGCCCGACAGGATGCGCAGGAAGGTCGACTTGCCCGCGCCGTTCGCGCCGATGACACCGTAACAGTTGCCGCCGACGAATTTGAGATTGACGTGCTTGAACAAATTCTGCCCGCCGAAATTGATACTGAGATCCGAAACTGTAACCATATTGTCCTCCTGATTTTTGTCGGATTATTGATCCGATCGCACATACCCCTTTAGTATACTGGAAATCCGCGGAAAATGCAACTGTTCGGGCAAATCTTTTCCCCTTTGCACAAAGAAAGGATCGGGTCACCCCGATCCTTTCACTCAAATATCCAGTTGTTCCTTCACCCATTGAATCTGCGCTTCGACCGAGGCGACAGACGTGCCGCCTTCGCTGATGCGCTTCTCGACGCAGGTGGTAAGGTCGATCGCCTCGTACACATCCTCCTCGATGAGGGGGCTGAAAGACTTGTACACCTCAATCGGCAGGGCATCGAGGGTGGTCTTATCCTCGATGCACTTCGCGACCGTGCGACCCGAGATCTTATACGCGTCGCGGAAGGGCAGTCCCTTACGCACGAGGTAGTCCGCGAGGTCGGTGGCGTTGATGAAGCCACCCTTTGCCGCCGCGAGCATCACGTCGGCGCGCACCTTCATCGTGGCGATCATCCCGACGAACACCTCAAGGCACATCTTGACGGTATCGCAGGCGTCGAACACGCCCTCTTTGTCTTCCTGCATATCCTTGTTATAGGCGAGCGGCAGGCCCTTGAGGGTGGTAAGCAGCGCCATCAGGTCGCCGTACACGCGTCCCGTCTTGCCGCGCACCAGCTCCGCCATATCGGGATTCTTCTTCTGCGGCATGATGGACGAGCCGGTCGTGAACGCATCCGACAGCTCCACAAAGCGGAACTCCCAGCTCGACCAGAGGATGAGCTCCTCCGAGAAGCGGGACAGATGCATCATCAGAATGGACAGCGCGCCGAGCAGTTCGGCGCAGAAATCACGGTCGGACACGCCGTCGAGGCTGTTGCGGCAAATGTCGTCAAAGCCGAGCCGAGCCGCCTCAAAGCGGCGGTCGGTCGCGTAGGTCGTGCCCGCAAGCGCGCAGCAGCCGATGGGCGACACATTCATCCGACGACGGCAGTCCGCGAGGCGATCGCGATCGCGCGTGAGCATCATCGCGTACGCCATCAAATGATGCCCGAAGGTGATCGGTTGCGCGCGTTGCAGGTGCGTGTAGCCCGGCAGAATGACCGCCTTGTTTTCCTCTGCCTGCCCGATGAGCGCAGAAAGCAACTCTCCCACCAGTGAGTCGATCGTGTCGATCTCCTCGCGCAGATACATCCGCACGTCCAGCGCGACCTGGTCGTTACGGCTGCGCGCGGTGTGCAGCTTCTTGCCCACGTCGCCGATGCGGGCGGTGAGCACCTGCTCGACGAACATATGAATATCCTCGCAGGTCATATCGATCGCAAGAGCGCCGCTCTCGAGGTCGGAAAGGATCGCCTGCAGCCCGTCGATGAGCTGTGCCGCCTCGTCCTCAGTAATAATGCCCTGTGCGCCGAGCATAGCGGCGTGCGCCATCGAGCCCGTGATATCCTGCTTAAACATTCGGCTGTCAAAGCCGATAGATGAATTGAAATCGTCTGCGATCTGGCTCGTCACACCGTCGGTGCGCCCTGCCCACATCTTTGCCATAGCTTTCACTCCTATATGTTGTTCGCTATCAGAACCAGAAACCCAGTCCCTCTAACAGAATTTTTATTCCCATTAAGATCAGAATACAACCGCCGAGACGCTCAGCGAAGGTCTTGTGCCGTGCACCGAACACACTGCCGAGCTTGACCGCGATGGCAGATACCACGAGGGTGATGACCCCGATCGCGGCGATCGCCAGCCACAGCTCACCCCAGTCGAGATAGAACGAATAGGACACCCCGACCGCGAGTGCGTCAATGCTCGTCGCGATCGCGAGCGGCAGCATCGCCGCGAGCGAGAACGAAGCGTTCGAGCACTCCTCGTCTTTACTAAAGGATTCACGCAGCATATTGCCGCCGATGATGACGAGCAGTACGAACGCGACCCAATGATCGTAACGGTTGATGTAGTCGGCGAAGGTGCGCCCGAGCGCGTAGCCGATGAGCGGCATCAGCGCCTGAAAGCCGCCGAAATACGCGCCCGCGATGAGGCAGTGGTGCGGCTTCGCCTGTCCCGCGGCAAGACCCTTGCAGATCGATACCGCGGCGGCATCCATCGACAGCCCAAGACCGATAAGCAGCAGTTCGATAATACTCATTTGTTTCTCTCCTATCCTTTTTCATCAGTATGTTGTTTGATATTCACAGATGCACAAAATGCAGCATCTGTCCCGCAATCACCAGCACGATCATCCACGCAATGAGCGCGGCAAGCACTATCATCAGCGGTCGGCGACGAGCGGGGGGCTCGTCCGCACGCGTCGCGGCGATCAGCACCGCCGCGCGGATGAGCGTCGCGAGCGGCAACACCGTCCACACGAGCATCAGCAGGTTGGAGGCAGTGTCCGCGCCCGCGGCGGCGGCATTATCCATCCCGCCGTAAAGAAGGAACAGCACAAGCCACACGACTAACGCACAACTGCCGACGCCGCTAAGCAACAGCGCGTCCGCGCCCCGACGCAGATAGACCCCCACGCCAAGCAACAAAACGCCGCTGTATAACAACCAGCGCAATGCGCGCAGAACCGACACGACCGAGATCACCGCCAAGCCTGCCTGCAACCACCAGCTAAGCGCAATCAGCGCGACAGTCAGCACAAGATAGACCGCCGTCTTGGCGACGCGGCTCACGCCCGATGCCATTTGACACCCTGCGGCGTATCCTCGAGCACGATGCCCATCGCGCTCAATTCGTCGCGGATACGGTCCGCCTCTGCCCAATTCTTCTCCTTACGGGCGGCGGCGCGCGCGGCGATCAGCTCCTCAATGGCGACATCGTCCTCGCCGCTCTCCTCGCGGGCGTAGCAGAGACCAAGCACGTCAGTCAGCTCATCGAACAACGCCTTGCCCGCCTCGACCGTGCCCGCGGTCGCGGTGCCGGTGGCGAGCATCACGTTGATATCCTTGACAAGCTCAAACAGCGCGGCGATGCCGTCGGCGGTGTTGAGGTCGTCGTCCATTGCGTCGATGAACTGCTGACGGCGGGACGCCACCTGTGCGACAAATGCCTTGTCGGCATCGCCCGCGGGGGCGTTGCCGAGCGCAAAGGTCATCGCGTTCTTGCAATTATACAGACGATCCAGCGCGCCAATGCCCTGCTGAATGATCTCGGTGTTGTAGTTGATCGGGCTACGATAAGACGACGAAATGAGGAAAAAGCGGATCGGCTCATAGCCGAACTCGTTCGCCACGTCACGCACGGTGAAGAAGTTGCCGAGAGACTTAGACATCTTCTTGTTGTCGACGTTAATATAGCCGTTGTGCATCCAGTAGCGGGCGAACGGCACACCGTTGCAGCACTCGCTCTGGGCGATCTCGTTCTCGTGGTGCGGGAAGATCAGATCCTGCCCACCGCCGTGAATGTCGATGGTCTCGCCGAGGTAGCGGCGCGCCATCGCGGAGCATTCGATGTGCCAGCCGGGGCGGCCGTCGCTCCACGGAGACGACCAGCTCGGCTCATCGGGCTTCGCCGCCTTCCACAGTGCGAAATCCAACGGATCCTCCTTGACCTCGCCGACGGCGATACGCGCGCCGCTCTCCAACTCGTCGATCGGCTGATGCGACAGCTTGCCGTATTCGCCAAACTTACGGGTGCGGAAATACACGTCGCCGTTCGCGGCGGTGTAGGCATAGCCTTTCTCAACGAGGGTGGTGATGATCTGCCGGATCATATCGATGTTCTCGGTCGCCTTAGGATGCGTCGTCGCGGGACGCACGCCCAGCCCTTTCGCGTCGGTGCGGAATTCCTCGATATATTTCTCCGCCACCTCGGTGAAGGTGAGCCCTTCCTCGTTGGCGCGGCGAATGATCTTGTCGTCGATGTCGGTGAAATTCTGCACGAAATTCACCTCGTACCCGCGCCACTCAAGATAGCGGCGCAGGACGTCGAAGATGCACAAGGGGCGAGCGTTGCCGATGTGGATAAAGTTATACACCGTCGGGCCGCACGCGTACAGGCGGATCTTGCCCTCCTCGATGGGGATGAGTTCTTCCTTCCGTCGGGTCATGGTATTGTAGATCTTCATAATTACTCTCCTTTATCTTCCAGTGCCGAAACGCGCTGCTCGAGACGGGCGAGCTCCTGCGCGACAGGATCGGGGATGTGGATCTGGTCGAGATCCTGCACCTTTTCGCCGTCGCGGCGCACCACCTTTGCGGGGATGCCGACGGCGGTACAGTTATCGGGAATGTCGGTGAGCACCACCGCGCCCGCGGCGATGCGGACGTTGTTGCCGATGGTGATCGGTCCGAGCACCTTCGCGCCCGCGCCGACCATCACGTTGTTACCGAGGGTGGGATGGCGCTTGCCCTGATCCTTACCCGTGCCGCCGAGGGTCACGCCCTGATAGATCGTGCAATCGTCCCCGATCTCGGTGGTCTCGCCGATGACGACACCCGTGCCGTGGTCGATGAAAAAGCGTTTGCCGATCGTCGCGGCGGGATGGATCTCAATACCCGTGCGGCGCACCAGCCGCTGAGACACCCAGCGGGCAAGCAGGGTATGACCTTTTTGATACAGCCGATGGGCACGGCGATGCGAGCGCAACGCCTTATAGCCGTTGTACAGCCACCATACCTCAAAACTCGATTGTGCCGCCGGATCGCGTTCGCGAATGGTCGCGATGTCCTCACGCATTTGTCGGAACATATCGATTCCTCCTCTAAAATAAATGACACCTCCGCCACCCACAGGGTGACGGAGGTGAGATCAGTCTCACGGTTCCACTCCGCTATACTCGTCGGCTCCCAACAGAGCCCTGCCCGATAACGGGGGCGTGCCGCCGAACGATACGCGGCACTTTTCGTGCTTTCCCGCTCGGAGCGGACAGGTGCATTTCGCCGAGTCGTGCGCTAAGATCGCTTGCAGCCGTGGCGACCTCTCTCTGTTGCGCCGTGCGCGGGTACTTCTCCTGCCCATAGCTTTATTACCATTATATACGAAATTTCGGATTTGTCTACTGTTTTTTAATTTTCCTTAAAATAACGGCGCAGATTCCACACATACTGGACGCCCGACACCACCGTGGCGATGACCGAGATCCAGATCAGCACGATACCGATGAGGATCAGCGTCATATTCAGTCCGCGAGTTGTGATGCCCAGCCCTTGAATGGTGATGCCCAGATCAATGAACTGCATCGCCGCGAGCATATAAATGATCGCGACCATCTGCATCACGGTCTTGAGCTTGCCCGCAAAGGACGCCGCGACCACCACACCATCCTTCGCGGCGAGCAGGCGCACCGAGGTCACCGCGAACTCGCGGGTGAGGATCAGCATCACCGCCCAGCAGAGGATCGGCAT
Organism: uncultured Ruminococcus sp.; assembly: GCA_964629445.1. Lineage (GTDB taxonomy): Bacteria > Bacillota > Clostridia > Oscillospirales > Acutalibacteraceae > UBA5905. Next base: position 16,341 of record CAZVSE010000019.1, read on the forward strand.
ACTGCCGAGCTCGCACAGTATGCCGAGAAACGCGGCGGTGGTCAGCGTCTTGTCCGCCAGCGGATCGAGAAATTTGCCAAGGTTGGTGACAAGATTATCGCGACGGGCGATCTTGCCGTCGTAATAATCGGTCAGCGACGCGACGATGAAGATGAGCAGTGCGACCCCGTAGTGAAACGGGAACTCGATCAGCAGCACCGCCAAAAACACAAACGTCAACACACAACGCACGATCGTCAGCTTGTTCGGTAAATTCATTCGATCATCTCTCCTATCAGATCCCAGTCCATCGTGTCGGTTATCGTCACCCGTACAAGGTCGCCGGGCTGCACCCGCGCCGTCGGAAGGAAGAACACCTTGCCATCGATGTCGGGGGCGTCCCCCTCACTGCGACCGAACCAACACTCGGCGTATTTATCAAAGCTCTCGACGAGCACGGTGAGCGTCTTGCCGATCATCGCCTCGTTGTGGCGGTCGGAGATGCGGCTCTGCTCCTCCATCACGATGTCGCGGCGACGGCATTTCACCTTTTCGGGCACCTGATCGGGCAGGCTCGCCGCGGGGGCGCCCTCCTCCGCCGAATAGGCAAAGCAGCCGAGCCGCTCAAACTGCGCATCCTGAATGAATGCGCACAATTCCTCAAAATCCTGCTTCGTCTCGCCGGGGAAACCGGTCATCACGGTGGTGCGCAGGGTGATGTTCGGTATCTTTTCGCGGATGCGGCGCACGAGTGCGGTCAGCGACGCGCGATCTCCGGGACGGTTCATCGCCCGCAACACCTTGCCGCTCGCGTGCTGCAACGGCATATCCATATAGGGCAGTACCTTCTCCTCGCTCGCCATCACGTCGAGCAGCTCGTCGGTGATGTGCTCAGGATAGCAATACAGCAGACGGATCCATTTAAGCCCCTCAATGCGGCACAACTCGCGAAGCAGCGCGGGTAAACGCACCTCACCGTACAAATCTTCACCGTAGACGGTGGTGTCCTGCGCGACGAGCACCAACTCCTTCACCCCGTCGGCGACCAGCTTTGTCGCCTCGGCGAGGATATTCTCCATCGGGCGGCTTTTCAGTCCGCCGCGGATGAGGGGAATGGCGCAGTAGGTACAGCGGTTGTCGCATCCGTCGGCAATACGCAGATACGCAAAGAAATGCGGGGTGGTCTGCAGACGGTCGCCCTCCAGCGACCAGCACGCCTTCGGCGGGAAACGATGAAGGCTGCCGCCGTCGATGACCTTCTCCACCGCCTCGACGATGTCGCCGTTCGCACCGAGCCCCAGCACGCTGTCGCATTCGGGCAGTTCTTTGACCAGTTCCTGCTGATAGCGTTCCGCCAAACAGCCGGTAACGATGATGCGCTTGATCTGCCCCTCTTTCTTGAGCTGAGCAAATTCCAAAATGTTGTCAATAGACTCACGTTTCGCGTCCTCGATAAAGCCGCAGGTGTTAACGATCACCACATCAGCAAGCCCGCTCTCAGCAGTGATCTCGTAGCCTGCTTTCTCCAATTTAGCCAGCATCAGCTCGGCGTCCATCTGATTCTTCGGACAACCAAGGGATACCATACCCACTTTTATTGCCATTGTATTTCTATCTCCCTAATCGGTTTGCGCCGCTTCGTCGTATGCCGCGATCGCCTGTCGGATCGCCTCGTAGGAGAAGCCGCGCCGTGCCAGAGCCGCCATTACCTTCTGTCGGGATTCGCGGTCGGTCATCTTATTATAATATTTTTTCTCAATAAGTGCAAGTGCGAGTTTATCATCCTCGCAGTCGATCTCCTCGGCGGCATAGCCCGCGATCTCACGATCTACCCCGCGGCGCTGTAATTCCTGCGCAACGCGGCGTTTCGGATACTGCTTTACGCGGCTGAGGCTCTGCGCAAGGCGTTGGGCATACCGTTCGTCGTCGAGCAGACCCACCTCTATGAGCCGCTCGACCACCCGTGCCGCGATCTCAGGACGCACCTCGGTGAGCAACTTTTTCTCCAGTTCCTTGCAGGCATAATCCCGTAGACCGAGCAGGTACAGTGCGCGATTCCGCGCGCGATTGTATTCCGACGTTTCGAGCAAGGCGGCAAGCTCACCCTCGGTGATGCCGCCGCCCACGCGATATACGGACTCATCAAAGGTGCGGACATCCACCGTCGGTCCCTCCTGCCCGTCGAGCACCAACAGATATAAACTGCGCCGCCGTCGGCGCGCTTCGGTGATGATCATAGCATTCTCCTATGCAGAAAAGGGCAGAGAAATCCTCTGCCCTTTGTTGCTTCCATTTAATCGTCGACGACAATGTCGATCTGTGCCTTAGCGGCGGCACTGGTCACCTGCGGCGCAGCCGCAAGGGGGATCTCCACCGGCGCGGGTGCGGCAGACACGGCGGCACGGGCGCCGGGCACGAGCTTATGCATATTCTCGCGCACCTGCGCCTCGATCTCCGCCGACAATGCGGAGTTGTTGCGCAACAAGTCGCGCACATTCTCGCGACCCTGCGCAAGCCTCTCACCCTTGTAGGCAAACCACGAGCCGGATTTCTCCACGATATCCAGCTTGACCGCCAGATCGACCAGTTCGCTGTCCTTAGAAATACCGATGCCGTACAACACATCAAACTCTGCCTGCTTGAAGGGCGGGGCAAGCTTGTTTTTCACGACCTTAACGCGGGTGTGGGAGCCGATGGCATCCTGACCGCTCTTGAGCGTTTCGGTGCGGCGCACATCCAGGCGCACCGACGCGTAATATTTGAGCGCGTTACCGCCCGAGGTGACCTCGGGATTGCCGTACATCACACCCACCTTCATACGCAGCTGGTTAATGAACAGCGCAAGACAGTTGGACTTGGACACGACAGGGGCGAGCTTACGCATCGCCTGCGACATCAGACGTGCCTGCAGACCGACGTGAGCATCGCCCATCTCCCCCTCGATCTCCGCACGGGGAACGAGCGCCGCGACCGAGTCGAGCACGACAATATCCACCGCGCCCGAGCGAATGAGCGCCTCCATAATTTCCAGCGCCTGCTCGCCCGTGTCGGGTTGGGACACGAGCAAGGAGTCAACATCCACGCCGAGAGCGCGGGCATACACGGGGTCGAGCGCGTGTTCAACATCGATATACGCCGCCTCACCGCCCTGCTTCTGCGTCTCCGCAACAACGTGCAGAGCGAGGGTAGTCTTACCCGAAGCCTCGGGACCATAGATCTCGACGATACGCCCCTTCGGCAGACCGCCGATGCCGAGCGCCGCATCCAGCGCCATCGAACCCGTCGGCACAGCGTCGACGTGCATCTTGCTGTTCTCGCCCAGACGCATCACCGAGCCCTTGCCGAACTGCTTTTCGATCTGCGCGAGCGCCATATCCAACGCCTTACGGCGTTCGCTCACCTGCACCTCCGCCTTGTCAGCGGTCTTTTTGGTCTTTTCTGCTTTTGCGGCCATATTTCAGCCCTCCAACCGTCTTTTTTCTCTCTTTCGAGAGCCATTGACTGCATTATACACCATCAAAAACCAAAATGCAAGAGTTTTTCGAACATTTGTTTGGTTTTTATTGTTTGACACCTGAAACGACCCGCTCGATCCCGCCGAGATCACGCAAAACACGCACATCGGCAAGACCCGCGGCGGTAAACAGCGCCGCAACATCCGTCGCCTGCCCGATACCAACCTCGACGGCACAAACACCGCCGTCGCGTAATTTCGGCAGCCACCGTTCGGCGATCACGCGGTAGAAGATCAGCCCGTCTGCGTCGCCGTCAAGTGCCATCGTCGGCTCGTGTTGCACTTCCCGCATCAGTCCCGCAAGGTCAGCAGTGGGAATATAGGGTGGATTGGACAGGATCGCGTCAAATCCGCCGTCAAACACGTCAGCATCGTGCAGAACATCCGCTTTTTTAACCGTTACAGCGTATTGCGGATAGCGAGCGACATTCTCCCGCAAATAGGGCAGTGCCGCGTCCGATAATTCCACCGCCGTCACCTGCGCGGCAGGGCAAAGGCTCGCAAGTCCCAAGCCGACACAGCCGCTGCCTGCGCACAGATCGAGCACGCGGGGACTGTCTACCGTTGCGAGGCGGCTCGCCGCCTCCTCGCACAGACACTCGGTGTCCGCGCGGGGGATCAGCACCCCTTCGCCGACTTTCAGCGTGAGGGTGAGAAAGTCCCACTCGCCGAGAATATATTGCAACGGTCGTCCCGCGGCGCGCTCATCGAGCGCGACGGCAAGAGCCGCCGTTTGTTCGTCCGTGAGCGGAGTGGCATCAGGCGCGTGGCCGCGGGCAAGCCCTCCGAGATCCTCAAGCAGACATCTGGCGTCGAACGCCGCGTCCTCGCAGCCGCTGTCAGCAAGGCAGGACACCGCACAGGCATACCAATCCTGCCGCGTCATCGCCGTCACCAGTTGTCCGCCTCGCTGTCGGCGGGAATGACCGCTTCCAGCGCGGTGATCGCGCACTCGATCATCCCGTCCTCCGGCTCCTTGGTGGTCAAATGCTGCAGCCACACACCGGGAGCGGAGATGATGCGGGTAAAGGCGTTATCGTGACGACCCGCGAGCTTGATAAGCTCATAGCCGACACCGACCGACACGGGCAAAAGCAGGAACTTCACCACCGTGCGCAGCCACGGGATGCTGATCGGAATAAGGATGGAAATAACTACGCCGACGAGCAGCATCAAAATCATAAAGCTCGTGCCGCAGCGGGGGTGGAAGCGACTTTGCGCGCGCACATTCTCCACCGTCAGCGGCAATCCCTTCTCGTAGCAGAAGATCGACTTATGCTCCGCACCGTGGTACTGGAAGGTGCGGCGGATGTCCTTCATCTGCGTGACGAGCAGCAGATAAACAACAAAGATCACAATGCGCAGCACGCCCTCAAACAGCCCGCGTAGGTACGCGTGATTGAGAGCCGGCACCGCCTTGACCAGCCAACTGAACAGCTGGATCGGCAACCACATAAACAGCACGAGCGACAACGCCACGCCGAGCACCGCCGCGACCGCCATCAGCACATTCATCAGGCGATGCTGTTTCTTCTCCTCTTCCTCGGTCTTGGGTCTCTCCTCTTCCTCAAGACCCGACAGCTCCGCCGAACGCATCAAACACTTATAGCCATAACGCAACGAGTCAATAAACCCGAAAACGCCGCGGATCAAAGGCCATTTCGTGAAAGCGGGGCGGTTGTTGACCGGATTCTCCATCTCCTCGACCACCATTTCGCCCGACACGTGGCGCACCGCCATTGCGGTCTTTTCGGGACCGCGCATCATCACACCCTCGATAAGCGCCTGACCGCCGATAGAGGTCTTCTTCATCGGGCATGCTTGTTCTTTTGCCATATTGGTTCGTTCCTTTCTATTCCTGTACAAAGGGCAGGGTCACCGTCACAGCGGTGCCGATCCCAAGTTCGCTGTCGATTTCCAATTGTCCGTTATGCAGGCGGACGATCTCGTCCACGAGCGCCAGCCCAATGCCCGAGCCGGGGTTGCCGGGGTCGGTCTGGTAGAACTTCTCCCGCACCTTGGCGAGCTTCTCCGGCTCGATACCGATGCCGGTGTCGCTGATGACGATCTGCACGCCCTGCGGCAGCGCCGCCGCCTCCACCCGCACCCGATCGTCAGGACGAGAGTATTTCACCGCATTATCAAGAATGTTGACCAGCACCTGCTTGATGCGATCGGCATCCCCCATCACGGGAGGCAAAGTATCGCACGGACAATATTCCAACCGGATACCGGCGCGGGCGGCACGATCCCGAAACAGGAACGCTGCCTCCTCCAGCTCCGCTAAAATATCCAGTTTTGTCAGCTTTAAGGTGATGCGCCCGCTCTCCATACGGGAAAAATCAAGCAGCTCCTCCACCAGACCCGACAAGCGGGTCACCTCCTTGCCGATGACCGACAACCCCTGCGACGTAAGCTCCCGATCCTCGGGCGCGCACTGCAGCGTTTCACTCCAACCCTTGATAGCGGTCAGCGGGGTGCGAAGCTCGTGGGACACGGAGGAGATAAACTCGTTTTTAACCTGTTCGGCGGCGCCGATCTCCCCCGCCATATAATTGATCGAGTCGCACAGCCGCCCGATCTCGTCGTCGTAATGCTTGTCAAGGCGCACGTCGTACTCGCCCATCGCCACACGACGGGCGGTATGCGACACCGCCGCGACGGGGTTGACGATCGAGTTAATGAAATACACGCCCGACAGCGTTACGAAAAACACAATGAGCAGAATAAATCCAAACAACAGAAGGGACAGCAGTACCACCTGCCGATTGACCAAGGTCAGCGATACCACATAACGAAGTGCGCCGACGACCGTGCCGTCCGCGTCCTTCTGCAGGACGGTCAGCGCCATCACCTGCTCACCCTCGGCACTGCCGCGCCAACGCCCTTGTCCGTCCTCGCTCTTCATCGCGAGGCGAAAGTCCATCGGCACCGCCGTTTCGTTCGGAACAAATCCGGTCGAGGACAACAGCACCTTGCCGCCGCTGCCAAGCACCTGCAACTCCATTTTTTCTTTATCGGTGAAATACGCGATCAGCTCGCGACTGCCCTCGTTCCAGTCCGCCGTCTCGGCGGCCGCCGCCATCTCCAATGTGCGCTGATACAGCGCGGCGCGGCTGTCGAGGGCGCTCTCCACACTCTGATAATAATAGTACCGCAGCATCAGCGTAAACAGTATCTGCAACACCAGCAAAAACACCACGATGACCACAAACACGTGGGACAACCATCGGCGGGTCAGGCTGTTACGCGGAAACAGCTTTTTCGGCAGGTGCATCAGCCGCTTCATCCGTTCCATTGATAGCCCATCCCCCAAACCGTACAGATGTAGCGAGGATCCGACGGATCTTCTTCGATCTTCATACGCAGACGACGGATGTTCACATCCACCACCTTCTCCTCGCCGACATACTCATTCCCCCACACCTGCCGCAGGATCTCCAGACGACCGAGCGGCTTCTGCGGATGTTGAAAGAAATATTCCATTATTTGATATTCCATCTGGGTCAGTTCGATCGGCGTGCCGCCCTTGCACAGCTGCCGCGCACGCAGATTAAGGGTGAACTCCCCGCTCGTCAGCTGTTCCAGATAGCTGACCTGCGCCGCAGGCGGCGACAGACGGCGCACCAGTGCCGCAACACGCGCGAGCAGTTCCGCGATGCCAAAGGGTTTGGTGACATAGTCGTCCGCCCCCATCTTAAGCCCATTGACCTTCTCCGTCTCCTGCGTGCGAGCGGTGAGCATAATAATCCCCATCGTCTCGCTCTGCGCGCGCAAACGGCGGCAGGTCTCAAAGCCATCGATGCCCGGCAGCATCACATCGAGCAGAGCGATCGCGGCATCGGGATGCTCGCCGTACAACGTGAGCGCTTCTTCGCCCGAGCCGGCCTCGATCACCTCATATCCCGCGCGGCGCAGATTCACCACCACAAACGAGCGGATGGATAATTCGTCTTCACAAACCAAGATCTTGATCATCGATCATCTGCTCCCTTCAGCTTAATCGCGACACCATATACCGCACGATGTCGATGTTCAGTCGCTCTGCGTCAAACCACACCTCACAGCCGTCATAGCTGTCGGCGGCATCAAACAGACGGACATACTCCTCATCATTATCATTATCATTATCATCGTCATCAGCGATCGGACGCAGGCGCAACAGCGGACGGTCCGTATCCGTATCCCACACGGTCAGCAGACGGTCACTCAATTGATAGGTCGTTGTCACCATGTCTTTCTGCTGTTCTTCCAATATTACCAAATACCCGTCGGCGGCGTTGACGATCGTATGCATCTTTACCTGCCACTCGTCGGTGGCAAGATCCCATACCACCCAATCGGTGCGATACGCGTAGTCCGCCGCACTCTCACCGACGGCATAGTTAGGCAACAGAGTACACAGCGGCACCTCCACCATCGCATCGCCGTCAACATCCCGCATAGCAAAGCCAACGGGACGCGCGGTGACGGTGTTGACGCGTCCCGCCTGATTGCAGAAGGGCGCTTGCAAGCCGTCCTCATCGTAATAGATCAGCTCCGTGACCGCGGTGTCGACACCCTTGACAGCGTCCACAAACAGCCCGTGCACATTCTCCGACAGACGACACAGCGTGAGCTTATTAAATTGCTGGATCCCGCTGTCCAGCATCACCTGCCCGAGGGTGACGAGCGTCTGCTCTCTCACCGTTTCAAGTGTTGCGGTCACCTCATCGCCTGCGATGCGCAGCAATAATAAGCTATCCTGCCCCGCGGCGGTCAGATCGCCGATAAACAAACGGTTATACACACGGTCGTCTGACAGCACCGTCAGGCTCTGCGACAGCGAAAACACCGTCAGACGGTGATCACGGCTGTTATAGGTGTCCCAACCGGTGAGCAGCTCCGCTGTGCCGTCGCCGTCGAGATCGCCAAACGCGACCTGCAGAATATCCGCCGACGCGCCGACGGTGTCCGCGATCGACACCCACTCATTCCCCTCACGACGCAAAAGATTGATGTGTGTATCGCTCGGTGCAGATGACATTGCATAAAACGCCAGCGCGATCGCCGCAGGCTCGTCCGTGTCGGAGAGCGGCTTACCCGCCGCATCACACAGCACAAACGCCGCGGTGTGCTCGCCCTCAACGGGATAGCACAGCGTATAACGACTGCCCGACTGACCGCTGTCGCGGATGTAGGTCTCCAGTGCTGTCTGCACTGCCTGCTGTTCACCTTGTGCCTTGGGCGGGCGCAGGAACTGCTCAACATCCATACTGCAACCGCTGCACAGCAAAAGGACAGCCGTCATCGCCGCCACCACTTTATGTGTTCTTCGGTTCTTCACGGACTGCCCCTCCTTGAAAATATATTTCTTATATTATACTCTCTAAATACGCGTTCGTCAACCGCGCAGCAACGCGCGCCGCTCACGATGATCGGGCAACACCTGCGCCACCAACGCGTGAAACGCCGCGCTGTGGTTATGGTGGCGGATGTGGGCAAGCTCGTGCACTACGACGTAGTCGATCGCCTCGGGCGGATACTGCATCAGCCGCCACGAAAAGCATAAACGGTTCTTACCGCTGCAACTGCCGAAGCGCTTCTGTGCGCCCGTAATACGCACTCCCGTGGGGACAAGTCCCATCAGCGCGCTGTAATGTGCCACCCGCGCGGGGATGACCTCGGCAGCGAGGGCGCGCAGGTGCGCTTCTTCCTCGGGCGTGACCTGACGCGCGGCTGCCGCCGCGGCGCGGGCACGCTGCACTTCCCGCTGTCGCGCGATCCACCTCTCGTGCGAAACAACAAAACGTTCGATCTCCCGCTTTGAGCACAGATGAGGCGCGCGCACCACCACCCGCAGGTCGGCGGTGATCTCAAGCGCCAATGTGCGACGGGACGAGCGAATGAGTTCATAGTCAATCACGGCAGTTCACCTCACTTTTTCTCTATTTTATCACACCCATCCCCACCCCGCAAGCCGCGACGCAGAAAAACATTGCACAATGAAGAAGATTATGGTAAAATTCAAATATATCAATACAGGCAAGGACGGTAATGCTATGAAAACGATCGGCATCATCGGCGCGATGGACTCGGAGGTACGCCACCTCATCGCACGACTCAAAAACCCCGAAACGCACGAGATCGCGGGGCGCACCTTTGTACGCGGTACGCTCGCGGGCTGTGACGCGGTCGTGGTACAGAGCGGCATCGGTAAAGTCGCCGCCGCCGTCACCGCGCAGATCCTCATCGACCGTTTCAGTGTCGACATCCTGCTCAACAGCGGTATGGCGGGCGGACTGGATCCTCGCCTCGCGGTGAAGGATCTTGTCATCGGCACCGCCGCCGTTCAGCACGATTTCGATCTGACGGCATTCGGTCACGCGCCGGGATATATGACCGGTGAGGACGACACCGTCGCGACCGCCTTCCTTGCAGATGAAAGACTGGTCTCACTCACGCTTGATGCCGCCGCCGAGGTACTGCCCGCAGGCAGCAAGGCGATCACCGGTGTCATCGCCTCGGGCGACATCTTCGTTGACGACAGCGCGCTCAAAGCGCGCATCACCGCGCAGTTCGGTGCCGCAGCCGCCGAGATGGAGGGCGCGGCGATCGCCCAGACCGCTGACGCCAACGGCATACCGTTCCTTATTCTGCGCACCATCTCCGACCTCGCCGAACATCAGGCGAACGTGTCGTTTGACGAGCTGGAGCAGTACGTCGGTCAACTCGCCGAGGACATCACCGTCGCCCTGCTCAAACGGCTCAAAAACGCATAATTTTTCCCTTTTTCGGATAGGCTAAAAGAAAAAGGATTTTAGCCTATGAACGAGAATTTTCACTGTCCGCCGCCGCAGCCGCCGATCCCGTTGCGGCTACCGAACCGACGGCAACCTTATCACACAAGGAGACAACACGATGCAGCCACACATCATCCCGCTCAAACACGATATGACCCTTATCCGCCTGTCGGGTGAACACTATCGCACCGGTCGTCTGACAGCGGTGTTGTCAGTGCCGCTCGCCGAGTCGACCGCGGCAGGGTACGCCATTCTGCCGGGACTGTTCACCCACTCTTCCCGCCGCTATCCTTCCGTCGCCGCCCTCACCGAGCGGCTCGACGACCTCTACGGCGCAGCGGTACGCGCGGGAGTCGAGCGGATCGGGCAATGGCAGACACTGACCTTCTCGGTGCGCTTTTTGCGCCCGCAGTACACCTTCGGCGGCGAGGAGCTCACTGCTGATTGTGCCGAATTGCTGCTCGATCTGCTGTTTGACCCGTTGCTCGAGGACGGTGCGTTCACCGCGAAGGATTTTGCCCGCGAGCAGCGTTGCCTGCTCGAACGGCTGCAAAGCGACATCAACAATAAGCGCCTCTATGCCCGTGGGCAGTGTGAAAAACTGCTCTGCCCCGACGAGGCATACAGCGTCAACCCCGGTGGCACGCCCGACTCCGTCGCCGCCCTCACCCCAACCACCGCCGCCGCGGCGCGCGAGCAACTGCTCGCGGGGGCGCGGATCCACTGGATCTATCAGGGCGACGAAGCTCCCGACGCGCTCATCCGCGCGATCGAAGCACGCTTTGCAAAGCTCCATTACCGCCGTGCGGCACAGCCGACGGCGGATGCCACCTACGTGATGAAGCAAAGCGAAAAGACCGAGGAAATGCCGCTCAAGCAAGCGAAGCTCGTGCTGGGCTTTCGCATCGCCGCGAGTGAGCCGGACGGCGACGTGATGGCGGCGCGGCTGATGAATACATTGTGGGGCGGCAGCCCGTCCTCCCTGTTATTTCGCCACGTGCGGGAGGAACAGAGCCTGTGCTACTACTGCTCTTCCTCCTATGATCGCTTTCACGGGGTCATCCTCGTCGACAGCGGCATCGAGGCCGCTGACGCCGATCGCACCCGCGAGGAAGTATTAAAACAGCTCGACGCCATCCGCGAGGGCAACTTCTCCGATGACGAGCTCGAGGCGGCGCGCCGCAGTCTTGTCCAGCGCTTCTCTGCGATGAACGAGACACCCGCCGACCGCGAGGTATTCTACATCGGACAGACGCTGTACGACCGCTATATCACCCCCGAGCAGACAGTCAGCGCCCTGCTCGCCGTCACCCGCGACGATATCATCCGCGTGGCGAAGCTCGTACATTTTGACTCCACCTATCTGCTGCGCCCGAACGCGTGAAAGGAAAATGGCTATGCAAGCTTTTACTCACCCTCTGACGGGGGATATATTCTACCGCACGACCCACCCCTCGGGGTTGGACATTCTCGTGTGGCCTCAGGCAAATGCCTGCTCCGCCTATGCGGTGTTCGCCACCCGCTACGGTTCGGTGTACAACATCCTTCCCACCGCTGACGGCGGTGTCGAGGTCGTGCCCGAGGGCATCGCCCACTATCTTGAGCACAAGC
>CAZVSE010000020.1:0-103 GCA_964629445.1 uncultured Ruminococcus sp.
AATTGACGCCGGATTACAGCAGGGCATTCGACTGCCCCGTGCGTTGAGCCACCAAAAAGAAGGTCCGCATCACCTTGTGTGATGCGGGCTTTCTTTCTTTTGA
>CAZVSE010000020.1:203-26752 GCA_964629445.1 uncultured Ruminococcus sp.
TTCGGGTCCACCAAAAAGAAGGTCCGCATCACCTTGTGTGATGCGGGCTTTCTTTCTTTTGATGGGACCTTGCAAGGGTGGAGAACCCTCCATATTTGCCTTGGGGCAAATATCAATGAGGTCGGCGTAGCCGAACTCAGGGGTTCAGATCCCCTTCGGGTCCACCAAAAAGAAGGTCCGCATCACCTTGTGTGATGCGGGCTTTCTTTGTAAAAGGAAATCCGCCCCTGTTGCGATGCAACAAGGGCGGTCACTTTATTTCAATTCACCTTTAACGGCGGAAATAGCAAACTTTCCGATATCGGTGTTATCCACCGTCTTATCGCGAAAATACTCCGCACCGTAACCGAGCGCAAACACACGCACATCCTGCGCGGTATGGGTATCGGTTGTAAACAACTCATCCGTTGGCTTTTCCCCTTCCGCGGGCATTTGCACACCTCCGTTATCGTGATCCGACGTAACGATCAACAACGTATCGGGATGGCTCTTCATATAGTTGAGAACGACCGCCACAGCCCGATCCAAGGTAACAACACTATTCATCTTCGCGGCAATGTTATTCGTATCACCCGCCTTATCTGTTCCCGCGCTTTCGACCATCAGGAAAAATCCATTTTCATTATCCAAACGGTTAAGGGCGATCTCCGTACACTGTGCCAACGTATTACTGGCATCCCCCAATAAATCCGCGCTGAAAAACCCGAGAAGCGGTTTCTCTTCCGTCTGATCTCCGTTAAGAGCAATTGACATCATCGGAAGCGTTGACGCCAGTATATAAGAGTTCTTTATTTCCTCACGACTAAAATCGGTCAGGTTCTTCGCAAAACTGGTATAATTCTGTCCGATCAACACATCGGGAGCAAAATCAATAAACGCATTCGCCAACACATCCGTTTTATAACGGCTCATACAATGTACCAGAAACGCCGAAGGCGTCGCGCCGGTCATCGTGTCGTTTGTTACAATGCCGATCTTCTTGCCTCGCTCGCGGGCGATCTCCGCAATATTTTCGAGCGATTCCGCATCTGTTGACATGCCAACAACCGTATTATTTGTCTTCACGCCGGTAGCCAACGCGGTAGCCGAGGCAGCCGAATCCGTGACATCATTATCCGCCGAATGCGTCTTGGCGTAGCCGGTGTTGATAAACCGATTCAGCACCAGCCCGAAGTCAAAGCAATCTTCGCTGTACTTCTCCGTTATCGCAATATCATTCGGACCCATACCGTCTCCAATCATCACGATAACATTTTTGGGCTTTTTGTAGGTCTGCGCCATCACGGCATCGACCTCCGCCTTGGTGATGGTCACATCGCCCTTGGTGTACCACGTCTTGGTCGGCTTCGTCGCGGTGGTGGTCGTTGTGGTCTCGACGGTCGTCGAAGTCGTCGTCGAGGTCGTCGTCGAGGTCGTCGTCGAGGTCGTCGTCGAAGCTGTCGTCGAGGTCGTCGTGCTTTCGAAAGATGTCTCCATCCCGCTCGACACAGGGGCGCTGCTGTCTGTCGGCTCGTTGCCGCAGGCGACGATGCTCAACAGCAGCAATAAAGCTAAGAGAATCGCGAATAGTTTGCGCATAATGTCCACTCCTTTGTTTTTATCCCTGTGTTTATTGTAGCACGGATGTCGCAGGACGACAATTCTATGGATAGCCATTTTTTGCACAATATTAGTCAATATTAGTCAAAATTAGTTGAGCGCAAAAAGCCGTCGATATAGAGTCTGCCCGTTTGCCGAGCGATCCCGTTCTCTTTCGCGAGCAAGTGCAACCAACACAACGCTGTGCGTCGACCGAAAAGCTGTTACCAATAGATAATAGCTTCATAATGCCCCTTCTTTCTCATCTCTATCTTAGTGCATCATCCACGCACATCCATATCCAGCCACCATTGCGCGGCATTACCACCGGTGCGAATGGTATAGACAATATAGAATCCCTCTCCCCCGACTTCTTCGCGGAAAGAAAGATCAGTACCGTCAAGAACAACGATCTCCTGTCCGTTCTGCGGCTCAACACGGTAGGTCATGGAAAGATCTTGATTATACCCCGCATAATGCGCACGCAGCTCCTCGATCGGACGATCACTCTGAATAAGCAGAGCAGCAAAATACTGCACGCTGCCCGTTGTGTCGGCGAACCGACCGGCGAGCGAGGTGGACTCCAGCACCGTTGTACCCTCGGGCAGCTCTAATGCCTCCATCTCCCGCGCAACGCCCATCGCAACGGCGTTGTTCGCGATCGGCACAGCCAGACCAATCACCAATAACACCACCGCAAGCACGATCATAATGCCGCGGATCGCGCGGCGATACTTGTCTTTTGTCTGATTATTCAAGGTCAACCCTTCCCCTTATGCAATAACGCTTGCGACGGCAAGAACAGCAGAATACCGAGCACAGCGTTGATGGCGGCGGTCACAGGCAGTGCAATCGCCAGACCGACCGTAAGCCCCAGCACGAGCAGAACGATCAGCGGCAGCATAGCCAACAGCATACGCAGAAGCAGCTGCAACATCACCGCCACCTGCTGTGGCAATGCCGACGGCAGGATCATCTGTAGAAACAGTCCGATATTAGACAGCAGAAAATCAAAGATCACAATCGATACAAGCCAGCCGAACGCCTCGAGCGCCGATGCACGTAACAGCACCGTCACGAGCAACAGCCCCGGCAGCACATCCATCAAGGTATCGTAGCTGCCCGCGAGCAAAGCATACAGCAGTTTTTTGAAAGCGCTTTCGGGCACCATAAAGAAGTAGTGACTGCTCATATCCGCCTCTAAGGGGTTGCCGAGATTACGGAAAAAGGCCATCACCAGCACGATCGCCGAAGGCACGACCAACAGGCTCGCGGGGCTGGTATCGCCGCCCTGCGTCAGCCACAAGATCGCTACCGCCGAGAGCAGGCAGACGCCGAGATAGGTGATGCCCGTGTTCGAAAATACCCACAATTTTGCAAAACGATGGCGGTTGTACACGCCCTTATACAGGAACATCGCCGCACCATCACCGCGACGGAAGATATCCCGCCGCAGGCGTTTTGCGCGATCCTTCTTGCGTTTGATCATCCCGCCGTCATTC
Organism: uncultured Ruminococcus sp.; assembly: GCA_964629445.1. Taxonomy (GTDB): domain Bacteria; phylum Bacillota; class Clostridia; order Oscillospirales; family Acutalibacteraceae; genus UBA5905. The sequence goes on from CAZVSE010000020.1 coordinate 3,284, forward strand.
GCGGCATCCAATGTCGCCTGTACCTCGGCGGCGTGGCTGAGCGCATCCTCATAAAAGTCCGCCTTGACCCGCCACGCAAGCCACACGATAAGCGCGCCGCACGCAACGGCACCAAAGGCGCTCAGCACAACCGCAACCGTGTTCTCCTCAATGGCATAGCCGATAATACCCTTGAGCCAGCCCCACAGCGGGACATACCGACTGCCCTCGCCGCCGAACAGCCACAACACCGCCTCCGGCAAGGTCATCCCCTTTACAGAACTGATAGCATATGTTGCGGCCAACAGCAACCCCGCCAAGCCGAATACGACAGGGCGGATGACGGTTCGCAACCGCGGATGAGTCGCCGTAAGCGTATAGGTTAGCACGCCGAGGAACTTTCCGAGAAACAGCGTCAGTACCCAGCACAGGAAGATGGCCAGCGCCATCCACACACTGAGCCCAAGATTGAGCACCAAATTCGGTATCTGAAACAGCAGATACAGCGAGGCGACAAACTCCTTGCCCATCTGCAGGATCATACGGAACAATAGCACCGACTGAGGCCTCATCGGCGCGGTGAACAGAAAATTGACATCCGGCATCAGGAAAATGTTACTGCCGTTCTTATCACCTCCATAGATGTTGGCAAGCAGGATAAGCAGGATCACCCCGCCCACGATTGCCTCCAGCACCGCCAGCATCATCGCCGTATCCTCGGGGGTCATTTCTTCTTCGATATATTCCTCTTCATAAACGGTATCGGACGTATCCTCATCGATCAACGAGCTGACCGTGCCGCCGACTAAGCCAACGACCAGACCGAGCACCAGTGCGATGGCAATCACCACCGCCACCCAGGTGCGAAACAGCTTCTTGATGCCGTTCTTGACCGTATGGAGAATATAATAGCCAAGCAGACGCATATCAGTTATCCTCCTGCTCGGTCAGCGCGAAGAACAACTGCTCCAGCGTGCGTCCCTCGGCGGCAAGCTCACGCGCATCCACCGATGCGAGTGCTTGCCCGTTCTGCATAATGATCGCCTGATCCCACAGATCGTCGACACTGTCGATGATGTGGGTACTGATGAGCAACGAACAGCCCGCCGCGCGCATCTCGGTAAACATCGCCTTAAGTTCCTTGATCGCGTGGGGATCCAGCCCGATCATCGGCTCGTCAAACAGCACATATTTCGGGCGGGGCAGCAGCGCACAGCAAATGCTCAGCTTCTGCTGCATTCCCTTGGACAGCTCATCGCCGAACTTTTTCTTCTTATTCGTCAGTTCCATCCGATCAAGCAGCTCGTTCGCGTAATCTTTATAGTCTTTAAGCTTATATGCGCGCGCGATAAACTCCAGATGCTCCGCGACCGTCAGATTCGGGTACAGTGCGGGCATCTCGGGCACATAACCGAGCAGACGTTTCGCCTCGACACTCTTGTTGGAGAGATCGTCAATATACACCGCGCCCTCGTATTTAAGAAACCCCATAATGGATTTAAGCGCCGTACTCTTACCCGCGCCGTTCGGTCCGAGCATCACGGCGATGGATCCGGGAGCAAGTGTAAACGACACATCGTTGTTGGCAAAAACCTTGCCGTATTTTTTGGTCAGGTGTGTTACCTCTAACATAGCAAAACGCCTCCTTAGTTTGGAACTATCGTACCACTTTTTGCTTGTTATTGCAAGGAAAAAACGGCATAAAACGCCCGACCGACGAAATTCTCGTCGGTCGGGCAAGTTTCTTACAGCACCTTGTAGCCCTGTTGTTCCACAGCGGTTTTCAGTGTGTCAGCAGGCAGGTCCTTCGTCAGTTTGACGACCGCCGTGCCGCTCTCATGGCTGACATCCGCCGCCGCGACACCGTCGATCGCCTCCAGCGCCGACTTGACGCGACCCGAGCAGTGCGGACACATCATTCCTTCTATTGTCAGTGTAATCTCCATAGCTTTTTCCTCCGTTTTTATAATTTTGCCGCGACTTTTCCGCTCAAAGCGGAAGAAATTCAGCCGCAGTGCATTGGTGACAACGCAAAAACTCGACAGGCTCATCGCCGCCGCCCCGAACATCGGGTCAAGCTCCCAACCGAGCGCGGCGATGAACACGCCCGCCGCCAGCGGGATACCGATAATATTGTAGATGAACGCCCAAAACAAGTTCTCGCGGATGTTGCGGATGGTGGCGCGACTCAGGCGAATTGCCGCCGCGACATCGGTCAGGCGGCTGTGCATCAGCACGATATCCGCCGCATCGATCGCGACATCCGTACCAGCGCCGATGGCGATGCCGACATCCGCGCGGGTAAGAGCAGGCGCATCGTTGATGCCGTCGCCGACCATCGCGATCTTCCCCTCCTGCATTAGACGGCGGATGACCGCCTCCTTGCCATCGGGCAGAACATCGGCGATCACCTCGTCGACCCCCGCCTCAAGTCCGATTGCCCGCGCAGTGCGCTCATTATCCCCCGTCAGCATCACCACGCGAATGCCCAACCGCCGCAGTTCCGCAATGGCGACGGGGCTATCCTCTTTAATTACATCAGCAACGGCGATAACACCGAGCAGCTCCCCGTCAAGAGCGAAAAACAAGGGGGTCTTCCCCTCATCTGCCAGACGAGCGGCGGCGTCTTCTACTGCAGCGGAAACAGCGGTATGCTCGCCGATAAAGGTGCGATTACCGCCCACGAGCGTCTTGCCGTCAAGCAAAGCGGTCAGCCCGTTGCCGGGCAGGATGCGAAACGCCTCCACCGCGGCGGGAGTCAACCCCTGCGCTTCTGCGCGGCGGCAGATTGCCCCCGCAAGCGGATGCTCGCTCTTATGTTCAAGCGCAAACGCCGCGGCGAGCAGATCTCCTTCACTGCCCATAATAGGCCAAATGTCCGTTACCGTCGGCTCGCCCTTGGTGATGGTGCCAGTCTTGTCCAGTGCAACGATTTTCGTCAATCCCGCTTGTTCAAGCGAGGCGGCGGTCTTAAACAACACACCGTGGCGCGCGCCGACACCACTGCCGACCATAATCGCGACAGGGGTCGCCAGTCCCAGCGCGCACGGGCAACTGATAACCAATACCGAGATGCCGCGTGCGAGCGCAAAGCCCGCGGTCTGCCCGACAAGCAGCCATACCACCGCCGTCACCGCCGCGATGGCGATGACCGTCGGGACGAACACGCCCGACACCTTATCGGCAATCTTCGCGATCGGCGCCTTAGTCGCCGCCGCATCTTCCATAATCTTGATGATCCGGGACAGTGTCGTATCCTGTCCGACGCGGGTGGCGCGGCAACGCAGGAAGCCCGAACGGTTGATGGTCGCGGCGGATACGGTATCCCCGACGGCCTTATCGACGGGGATGCTCTCGCCCGTGAGCGCGGATTCATCCACCGCACTATCCCCCTCGACCACCGTGCCGTCCACCGGCACGGTCTCGCCGGGACGCACGACGAAGATATCCCCCATCTGTACCCGCTCGATCGGCACGATTTTTTCCACCCCGTCAACCACCAACGTGGCGGTCTTAGGGGCGAGGCGCATCAATCCGCGCAGAGCATCGGCAGTGCGTCCCTTGGAACGCGCCTCCAGCATCTTGCCCACCGTAATAAGGGTGAGGATCATCGCCGCGGACTCAAAATAGAACTCGTGCATATACTCCATCGCCGCGGCGTGGTCGCCTCGACCCGCGGCGAAGATCATCGCAAATAACGCATAGGTGCTGTAGCCGAACGCCGCGCCCGCACCGAGGGACACCAGTGTGTCCATATTCGGCGAACCGTGGAGCAGACTGCGCACACCGCTGATAAAGAAGCGCTGGTTGATCACCATCACAATAGCGGTGAGGATGAGTTGAATAAGCCCTTGCGCACTGTGATTGTCGGCAAGCACCGCGGGTAACGGCCAGCCCCACATCATATGCCCCATCGAAATATACATCAGCGGCACGAGAAACACGAGCGACGCAATCATCCGTTTAATCAATCGAGGCGTTTCGCGGTCAGTCAGCATATCGTCCCCGCGATTATCCGCCGCGGGCGCGTCCTTGAGCGCGGCAGAATAGCCCGCCTGCGTGACCGCGGCGATCACCGTCTCGGGAGCGGCGGTACCCTCCACTCCCATGGAATTGGTCAGAAGGCTCACCGAGCAAGACGTCACGCCGTCGACGGCGCACACCGCCTTCTCTACCCGCGCACTGCACGCCGCGCAGGTCATCCCCGTCACGCGATATTGCTCCACGCTCACCAACCCCTTTCTAATCTCTACTCCTCTATTTTACCCGCAAACACCGAGTCCGTCAAGGATAAGTTAGCCGAAACTAACCAATTATTTCCCATTTGACAAAAAGTGCGCAAATGAGTATGATATATATACATTACACAGGCAAAGGAGGCGAAGAAATGCCGGAGGAATTTTCCCGCACGGCGTTGCTGCTCGGCGACAAGGCGATGCAGACGCTCGCGCGCGCCAAGGTCGCGGTGTTCGGTGTCGGTGGAGTCGGCGGCTACACCGTCGAGGCGCTCGCACGTAGCGGGGTCGGCACGTTGCACCTCATCGACGACGACAAGGTCGCTCTTTCCAACATCAATCGCCAGATCCTCGCCACCCACGACACCGTCGGGCAATATAAGGTCGATGTCGCCGCGGCGCGTATCGCCGCCATCAACCCCGCCGCGACGGTGGTCACCCACCGCACCTTCTATCTGCCGCAGACGGCGGATACATTCGATCTCTCACAGTATGACTACATCGTCGACGCCATCGACACCGTCGCGGGCAAACTCTCGCTCGCCGAAGGCGCGGCGGCGGCGGGCGTACCGCTCATCAGCTCGATGGGCGCGGGCAACAAGCTTGATCCCACCGCCTTCCGCGTGGCGGACATCACCGAAACAGCGGTGTGTCCCCTCGCTCGCGTGATGCGTAAAGAACTCAAAAAACGCGGCATCCACCATCTCAAGGTGGTCTACTCTAAAGAAGAGCCGATCACTCCGCTCGGCGCTGTCGCCGACGAGCCCGCCGATCCGAGCGACACCCGCCCGCAGCAACGACGCGCCAAACCAACCCCCGGCAGCAATGCCTTCGTCCCCTCGGTCGTCGGGCTGATCATCGCCGGCGAGGTCATCAAAGACCTGATTAAGTAATTCTTGCTTTTTTGTAAAAAACGCTTATAATAGAGATAACGATAATCAAAGGAGAGCATCACGATGCATCTGCAGGAATCGGGCGAAATGTATCTCGAAACCATCCTCATCCTGAGCAAACAACATCCCGCTGTGCGCGCCATCGACATCAGCGAGTATATGAGGTATTCCAAACCCAGCGTCAGCCGTGCGGTCGGCCTGCTCAAGAGCGGCGGGTTCATCACGGTGGATAAGGATGGCTTCATCACCCTCACTGAGGACGGTCTCACCGTCGCGAATAAGATCTACGAGCGGCACACCCTGCTCACGCAGTTTCTCGTTCGGCTGGGTGTCGACCCCGACACCGCCTCCGAGGACGCCTGTAAGCTCGAGCACGCTATCAGCGACACCTCTTTTGAGGCGATCAAGCGCTACGCTAATCAGAATACGTAAAAATGCTCCCGCGGTCGGTCGACCGCGGGAGCGTTTTTGCTGTTATTTTACTAATATCCGCATCATTCCGCCGACGCCGTACGCCGAGGCGGTCTTCACAAACTGCGGGATCGTCGCCGGTGTTCCATCGGGCGTTTTCGCGGCGATGTCAAGTACCATCTCACTGTGCCAGTGACCGACAAACACGCCGCGGATCACATCCGCACTGTTGACCATCTCGTCATACACGGCGTTGGTGACCTCATCACATCTCTCACTACCAACCATCGGATTGCCGCGGGTGTTACCGTTATAAAGATCCTTTGGAAAGCCGGAGCGATCGCCGACCTTGAGCACATACGGGCTGTCCGTATCCACAAACGTGTGCGCGGAATCACCCGTGCAGATCGGCTCGTGCATAAACAACAGCACCACATACCCCTTTTCCCGCGCCAGTGCGAGATCACGCTTGAGGCATTCGTGCTGATAGGCGTTCAGCGTCCATCGATTATCACACAGACCGACGACCAGCACCTTGTCCTTAATCAATTTAGCCGTATAATACACATCGTGCTTCCAGAACGCCTTGATCATATCAAAACGCTCATCGTAAGTCATCGTTTCCGCGACCTCGCCCTGCATTCGGCGGCACAGCTCGTGCCCGCCGACGGTGGCGATCACATTCGGGAAGCGATCCCACACCTCGCGTTGCATCAGCTCCATCGCACCATAGGACAGATAGTCCATCGTGTCGCCGTTGAACACCATCAGATCCATATCGTCGAGTAGCTCGTAGCCGTTGCGCCCCTTTTCCACCGAGGCTCCGTTTGCGAGCCACAGACGGTGCGCGAGCGTACTCATCAGCACGGGGTCCGCCTCGTCGAGGTCGCGTTGATTGCAGTAGTTATAATGAATATCGGAAATGTGCCCGATAGCGATCTCTTCACCGAGTCCCGCATCGATGACCACATCATGCACCAGCACCCCGTGGCTCGCCTCATAGTAGAGGTGACCGTTCTTTGGGCTGTTATGCAGTTCTTCCTTGACGGTTAATGCTTTCATTTTTCTCTCCGAAATCACAAGGTTTTTTCAATCATAGCACAGCGCGCTTGCGATGTCAATAATAACCACCGGCCGTGTGCGGGAAGTCCTTTTACAAGAAAACAGACACACCCCATTGGGATGTGTCTGTTTTCTTGTTATGCTATTCTCTTATTTCGCTTGGGAAACGGCAACCGCGCAAGCCACGGTCGCGCCGACCATCGGGTTGTTACCCATACCGATGAGACCCATCATCTCCACGTGGGCGGGCACGGAAGAAGAGCCGGCGAACTGCGCGTCGCCGTGCATACGGCCCATCGTATCGGTCAAGCCGTAGGAAGCAGGACCCGCCGCCATATTATCGGGGTGCAGGGTACGGCCGGTGCCGCCGCCCGAAGCAACGGAGAAATACTTCTTGCCGTTCTCGATCGCCCACTTCTTGTAGGTGCCGGCAACGGGATGCTGGAAGCGGGTGGGGTTGGTGGAGTTGCCGGTGATGGACACTTCCACGCCCTCTTTCTGCATGATCGCCACGCCCTCGTTGACGTCGTTGGCACCGTAGCACTTAACCAGCGCACGCTCGCCGTCGGAGAACGCCTTCTCGCGGACGACCTTCAATTCGCCCGTGAAGAAGTCATAGTCGGTCTCCACGTAGGTGAAGCCGTTAATGCGGCTGATGATGTACGCCGCATCCTTGCCCAGACCGTTGAGGATAACGCGCAGAGGAGTCGAGCGCACCTTGTTGGCGGTGCGAGCGATACCGATCGCGCCCTCCGCGGCGGCAAAGGACTCGTGGCCCGCGAGGAACGCAAAGCAGGTGGTCTCCTCGCTGAGCAGCATCTTACCGAGGTTGCCGTGGCCCAGACCGACCTTACGCTGGTCGGCAACAGAGCCGGGCACGCAGAACGCCTGCAGACCCTCGCCGATCACGGCGGCGGCCTCAGCGGCGTCGGTCACGCCGCGCTTAAGGGCGAGCGCCACACCCATGGTGTACGCCCACACGGCGTTCTCAAAAGCGATGGGCTGAACGCCCTTCACGATCGCGTCAACATCCACGCCCTTGGAAAGGCACAGATCGCGGCACTCCTCCAGAGAGCCAAGACCATTTTCCGCCAGGAACTTTTCAATACCCGGCAGGCGGCGGTCCTTACCTTCAAACTTAACATCGTTCGCCATCTGGTCATTCCTCCTTCTTATTCTTCACGGGGGTCAATGTACTTCGCCGCGTTGTCGAAGCGACCGTACTGACCGATGTTCTTCTCGTATGCCTCGTTGGCGCTCATGCCGTGACGGATGTCCTCCATCATCTTGCCGAGCTTCACGAACTGATAACCGATGACCTCGCCCTCGTCGTCGAGCGCGATCTTGGTGACGTAGCCCTCCGCCATCTCGAGATAGCGAACGCCCTTGACATTGGTGGAGTACATCGTACCGATCTGCGAACGCAGACCCTTACCGAGGTCCTCCAGACCCGCGCCGATGGATAAGCCATCCTCGGAGAAAGCAGACTGGGTACGGCCGTACACGATCTGCAGGAACAACTCGCGCATCGCGGTGTTGATCGCATCACACACCAGATCGGTGTTGAGGCACTCGAGCAGCGTCTTACCGGGGAGGATCTCCGCGGCCATCGCGGCAGAGTGGGTCATACCGGAGCAGCCCAGCGTCTCCACCAGAGCCTCTTCGACGATGCCCTTCTTAATGTTCAGCGTCAGCTTACAGGCACCCTGCTGAGGCGCACACCAGCCCACGCCATGAGTCAGACCGGAGATATCGGCAATCTCCTTGGACTTGATCCACTGACCCTCTTCCGGAATCGGGGCGGGACCGTGGTTCGGGCCCTTCTTGACTATGCACATTTTTTCGACTTCATGGGTATAGTTCATGTTGGAACTCCTTTCGGTTTTTACTGTACACGCCTAAGATGCTTCGCTCAACCCTCGGCGCATTTTCGTACGGATATATTATAGCCCTAATTCTTGGTATTTGCAAGACCTATCCAAGAATTAGGGATAAAAATTTCACAAACATTTTCCGTGTGTTTTTGGGCTATATCCCAAAAAGCAAAAAATCTGCCGTCGAGACGCGCTCAACGGCAGATAAAAAACTATATTACACAGGGGTGACGACCAGATCGGCGGTGTGGGTGCCGTTCGGATCTTCCTTACGGTCACGCTGCTCGAAGAACTTCGGCGCTACCTGCGGGAACATCGCGTAGGTCAGCACGTCCTCCTCCTGCTTGACATACGGTGCAGCCTCGGCCTTAAGCTTATCCAATTCCGGCTCAAGAGTGTCCGCAAAGCGGCAGGTGATCGGTTCATCATCACCGAGGATCTTTTTGCTGAATTCGGGATCGATCGGTGCAGGGGTCTTACCGTAATCGCCGTGGATCATCCCGCGGAACTCCTTGGTGACCATCTTATACCGCTCGCCCATAATGACGTTGAACACCGCCTGTGTGCCGACGATCTGGCTCGTCGGGGTGACCAGAGGCGGATAGCCCGAATCCTCACGCACGCGCGGGATCTCCGCAAGCACTTCCTCGAGCTTATCTTCCTTACCCGCTTCCTTGAGCTGACCCAGCATATTGGAGAACATACCGCCCGGCACCTGATAGAGCAGAGTGTTGGCGTCCACGCTGAGCGACTTCGGGCTGATCTGCCCCGAGCCGATATACTTCTCGCGCAGCTTGGCGAAGTGCGCGCGCACGACGTTGAGCTGGTTCAGATCCAGACCCGTGTCGTACTCGGTACCCTGCAGCGCCGCCACGAGGGACTCAGTCGGCATATGGGACGTTCCGATGGACAGCGGGCTCATCGCGGTGTCCACGATGGACGCGCCCGCCTCGATACCCTTCATAATGGACATCGACGCGAGACCCGCGGTGTAATGGCTGTGAATGTCGATCGGGATGCTGACCGCCTCTTTGAGTCGGGAGACCAGATCGTAGCAGGCATAGGGAGTCAGCAGACCCGCCATATCCTTGATGCAGATGGAGTCAGCGCCCATCTCCTCGAGGGTCTTAGCGTAGTTTGTGTAATATTCATTATTATGCACGGGGCTGAGGGTATAGCTGATACAACCCTGCACGTGCGCCTTCTCTTTGTTGGCGGCGCGGATCGCGGTCTGCAGGTTGCGCGCGTCGTTGAGCGCATCAAAGATGCGGATGACGTCGATACCGTTCGCGACCGACTTCTGCACGAAATATTCCACGACATCATCGGCATAAGGGCGATAGCCCAGCATATTCTGACCGCGGAACAACATCTGCAGCTTCTGATGGGGCATCTCCTTGCGCATAATGCGCAGACGCTCCCAGGGATCTTCGTTTAAGAAACGGATGCAGGAATCGAAGGTCGCACCGCCCCAGCACTCGACGGAAAAGTACGGGATCTTGTCCATCTCGGCGAGGATCGGGCGCATCTCGTCCATCGTCATACGGGTGGCCAACAAAGACTGGTGGGCATCGCGCAGGACGACTTCGGTAATTTTGATCGGCTTTGCCATGTCACACACCTCGCAAAATCAGTTCATCGCCAGCAGAACCTGACCGGACTCGACGCTGTCACCCTTGTTGACATAGACAGCGGCGACGGTGCCGTCAGCAGCCGCCATGATCTCATTCTCCATCTTCATCGCTTCAAAGATAACGAGCACGTCGCCTTCTTTGACCGCGTCGCCGGCCTTGACCTTGATATCGACGATGGTACCGGGCATCGGGCAGGTCACATCAGCAGCACCGGCAGCAGCGGGCGCGGGCGCAGCAGGAGCAGCCGCAGGAGCCGCGGCAGGCGCAGCGACGGGAGCAGCAGCAGGCGCAGCGACGGGAGCGCCGATCTCCTCGACCTCAACCTCGTAGGCGTTACCGTTCACAGTGACGTTAAACTTTTTCATAGTCAGTCAATCCTTTCTTATATGCGGTGTGGGATAACCCAAACTTCACCAAATTACTGTTATTATACGACATTGTCAAGAATTTAGCAAGTATTATTTTCCGCATTTACACTCGCCACGGAAAAATTTTTCGATCGATACCGTCCAGACGCTGTTTTCTTCCTCAAATTCGAGGCGGCAAAGGATCGGCGCGAGCGCGCCGTCGCGGCAAACGCCACGGACCGCACCGCGGCAGTCGCCGGTGTTGAGCACCGAACGGATGAGTCCCTCAGTCATCATCGGCAGGGCGGTTTCCACCGTTAGTATCTCCACCGCGTCACCGTCCATACAAAACAGCGCATAACCATCCACACTGCCGCTGCTGTCGCGCAGCACCATCGCGTCCGCTCCCCCAGGTGCGGAGATCGACTGTAAAAACGCCTCATCGGCGGGCATTATGGTAATCACGGTCAGGCTCCTTTCCGTATTTGATATATCCGGCGGCGATCTTCTTGGTTGATCCCGATGCCACCACCAACTCACGCACCTCTTTCGGCGTCAGATATCGCCAGCTGCCGGGGGGCAGCATCCCGAGTTTCACTCCGCCGATCGCGTTACGGCGCAGGCGGGCAACCTCTAAACCGAGCGCCTCACACATACGGCGGATCTGACGGTTTCTCCCCTCATACAGCGTGATCTCCACCACGCAACGTCCCGTCTCGCTCGACACGATATTCACCTTTGCAGGAGCGGTCTTGCGCCCGTCGAGCAGAATACCCTCCTCAAAGCGCAACTTCTGCTCGTCGGTCATCGGTGAGCGCAGGGTAACGCGATAATATTTTGGAATATGGGTGGACGGATGCATCACTGCGTTGGCAAAGTCGCCGTCGTTGGTCATCAGCAGCAGCCCTTCCGACTCGCGGTCAAGCCGCCCGACGGGATAGACCGACACGTCCATCCCGCGCACCAACTCCTCAACACATTTGCGTCCATGCTCGTCACTCATCGTGGTGATAAACCCGCGCGGTTTGTGCAGCGCGATATACACGGGTGCCGCGGCGGCGGCGAGTTTCTTGCCGCGCACGTGGATAACGTCCTTGCGGTCATCCGCTTTGTCGCCGATACTCGCCACGCGACCGTTGACCTTAACGTGACCGCCCGCGATCAGCTCCTCCGCCTTACGGCGGGAGGCGACCCCCCGCTCGGACAGCAGTTTTTGCAATCGTACCATTGCCATAATTTATAGTTCCTTTCTATTTAAGAAGCGTCTCTCCCAACAAACAAACCCATCGCCACCACTGCAAATGCCATGGCGGCAGTTCTCTCTCGGCGACGCTCTCGGTCGCGCGGATCGGCACACGCGCAAGCTCCCGCTCGCCCGCGGTGTAGTGGACGTATCCCAGTACGTCCCCCACCGCGATCGGCGCCCACACAAAATCCGGCATCTCCATCCACGCGGCGACGCTCTCCCCCTCCCGCAGAATGCAAGCAGGGATCTCATCGGGATCGATCAACACGGCATCCGCCGTCCCGCCCGCCACAGGGCAGGTCGCGGGCGACACATCCGGCATCGTCTCACGGTGTACCAGTGAAAATGCATAGTCATACAAAGCGATATGATCGTTCCAATAATCGCCGCCGTTCAGGGTAGCGACGATCAGCGTTACGCCGTCCCGCTCGACCGCGGACACCAGACAGCGACCCGACTTTTTGGTAAAGCCCGTCTTTAGCCCGATCGTGCCGTCAACCAGCTTTAACAACTTATTATGGTTACTGACCGTCATTTTGACCCCGCCGACGGTGAGCGAGGCGGTCTTGCTCGCACACAGCTCGGCGAGCAGCGGCTGACGAAGCACCGCCGCACCGAGCAACGCCATATCCCGCGCGCTCGCGCTGTGTCCCTCCGCGTCCAGTCCCGACGGGGTGACAAACAAACTATCGGTCATCCCGAGTGTCAGCGCGCGGTGGTTCATCCGCTCGGCAAAGGCGGGCAGGCTCTCGTCCATCAAGAGGGCGAGCGCATTCGCGGTGTCGTTGCCCGAAGCGAGCAGTAGCCCCGCGAGCAGATCACGCACCGTGATCTGCTCACCCGCTTTAAGCCCGATCTGCGAGCCCTCCACCGGCAACGCCGCCGCAGGAACAGTAACGGTGCGGTTGGGGTCGAGATTCTCCGCCGCGAGTAGGGCGGTCATCAGCTTGGTCGTGCTCGCCATCGGGCGGGCAGTGCGGGCATCCTTTTCATATAAGATCAGCCCCGACTCAGGTTCATAAACCACCGCCGACAGCGAGGATATCGCGGGCGCGGCGCACACCGTCAGCCCGTCAGCATAGAAAAGCAGTAGCGCCGGACACACCAGCGCCGCTGCCCATCGTTTCCATCGCAAAAGGATCCCTCCATCCGCATAAGATCGTTATAACCTTATGCAAACAAAACGCGATCCATTCATTTTACGCCTGTTCAGGTGTCTCGTCTTTTTTCTTCTTATTGAACAGCTTATCCACCATCTCGGGCACCATTGACACCACGCGGTCAGCCGCCGCGGGCTTGTCCGTGATCGGCAGGATGTTGATGCTGCCATCCTTCACACTGATGAACGCCACGGGGGTGATGTTGATACCCGCGCCCGCGCCGCCGCCGAACAGCTCGGCGTTCGACTTGCTGGGCAGATCGGAGCCGCCCGACGCAAAGCCGTAGGAGATCTTGGACACAGGAATAAGGGTCGTGCCGTCCTCCAGATGGATCGGGGTGCCGACAACGGTGTCCGCATCCACCATACCGCGGATCTTGTCCACCGAAACACCCATTAGACCTTCAACGTTCTTATTAGCCATGATTTGCTTCCTCCTTATCGGTTATCATGTCTTTTAACAGCATAAATCTCACAAGCAGCACGATCGCCGCTCCCGCCACGCGGTAACCCCAAATATGCAGGCATACATCCGCGTGCAACGTACTGTTATCCAACAGAAAATTCGGCTCGACACGCAAGTCGCGTTTTCGCACCTTGATCACTCCCGCAATCGCGGCAAACGCAGGATACAGCACGCTGCACACCTGCCCGTAGCGGATCGCGGTCGTGTCCGCGTCGCCGTCGGCGACGATAAGCTCGAGATCCAGCTTGTCCACCGTGATGCTGTGCAGCACACGACCGACCGCCTGCCCCGCGAGCTTTGCGAGCTCGCTGAGATACCGGAGCGTCGCGGCGACACCGTCCTCTTTGAACGAGCGGGAGATTTCACCGAGCAGCTCCTTCGTTTTCGAGGGCATCGCCGACTTTTTCTTCTCTGAGGTCGGTTTTTCCTCCTCGGGCTTGTCCTCTGTCGGCAACAGAGTGATCGGCACACCGAGCACCCGCGCCCGCACGCGCAACTCGTCATCATAGGTGACCCGTACATAGACGGGAACGAACAGCGTAAGCAGAACGAGCAGAACGAGCAGTCCCAGCAGCCCTAACAGGATATATAATACCAGCAAGCCTTACGCCTCCGCTTCTTCCTCGCTGCCGAACAATTCTGCATCCTCCGGCAGGGGTTCTTCCTGCTGTATCATCTCGTCCATCGTGGTCTCATCCATCACGTTCTCCTGCTTCTGCGGCAGAGGCGGCAGCTGCTCAAGCGACGAGATGCCGAAGCAACGCAGAAAATTCGGTGTCGTACCGTACAACAGCGGTCGGCCGGGCAGATCCATCCGCCCGCGCTCCTCGATGAGTCCCTTCTGCTGTAGACCCTGCATCACCGCGCTGCAATCCACGCCGCGCACCTGCTCAACGAAGGGACGGCTGACAGGTTGGTTGTATGCGATGATGGCAAGCACCTCCATCGCCGCCTGCGACAGCGGCGTATTGCGGCGGATATCCATCGCCTTGCGCACATAGGCGGCGCACGCCTTACTGCTGCAAAGCTGATAGCGGTCATTGAGTTTCAGCGCCGTCAGACCGCCGCCGCGGGTGTTGATATCCTGCACCCAGTCGTCGGCAATGCGGGCGGTGGTTTCTTCATCCAGTTCCAGTGCCAACGCCAGACGGCTCAGCGGCACCGGCTCACCGCTCGCAAAGACGATCGCCTCCACCGCGGCCTGATATTGTTTAATTTCCATCGTTGTTCTCCTCCTGTGACAGCGTGCCAAACGGATCACGCACATCGCTCTCTTCGGGTACGGTGTTGTCCCATTCCTCCGGCGGGCGCATCTGCACCTGCTGCTGCTTTCCCTCGCCGTCGACACGAATGCGTTTGGACTTGATCAACTCGAGCAACGCGAGGAAGGTCGCAACCATCTCGGATTTCGACTCAGCTTTTTCGAACAGTGAGCGGTAGGTCACCGACTTGCGGGTATACAGCCGCCGCAGCACATACGCGATACGGGAAGACACCGACACGATCTTGCGCGCGACGATACCGCTGAACGCCCGCGCGGGCGGCGGCAACCGACGCTTACCGCGTCCCGCCGCGGCGAGAAACGCGTCCAGTATTTCGCTGAGCTGATGGGTGCGGCGGTATGTCAGGTCGGGCTCGATCTCAGTCGGCTCACGCACGAACAGCTCGCCGCCGATATAGTCAGTCGCAAGCCTGCGCGCCATCTGCTGACACAGCTGATATTCGATGAGCTGACCGGTCAGCTCACGTTTGAGCTCCTCGGTCTCCTCCTCGTAGCGGGGAAGCAGCATCACCGACTTAATATGCACGAGGCGCGCCGCCATCTCGAGGAATTCGCTGGCGACGTCCATATTGTACTCTTTCATTTCCTTGATCGCGGCAAGGTACTGCTCGAGCACCTCGGCGATAGGAATGTCGTAAATATTCAGTTTGTTTTTCTGCACGAGGAAAAGCAGCAGATCGAGCGGCCCTTCAAAATCCGGCAGTTTATAGGATATTGTTTCCATTCCTACGCTCCTGTATGCGTGATACTTGCAGGATTACATCCCGAACAAGGCAAAAAGAAGATTAAATACTCCATTGTGCAGTGCCGACAGCGGGCCGTCAAGCGCCCCCGTCATCAACAGCACGAACAACCCCATCGTGACATAGCGACTATTGACCTCGAGGAAATATGCCCATTTCCCCGGCAGCAAGCTGCTCCACAGACGTGAGCCGTCGAGCGGCGGGATGGGCAGGAGGTTAAACACCATCAGCGAGATGTTGACCGATGCGATAACGTCAATGAGAATGAGCCATAATGCCAACAGAACGTTATAGTCCGTGACGAAAAACAGACTCACACGGAAGATCGCCACCGCCGCAACCGCCATCAGCAGGTTGGACAGCGGTCCCGCAAGCGCCACAAGGATCATATCCCGCTTATATTTGCGGAAATTGCGGGGATTGACCGGCACGGGCTTGGCGTAGCCGATACCGACTGTCAGCATCATCGCCGTCCCCCACACATCGAGGTGTTTAAACGGATTGAGCGTCAGGCGACCGTGCCATTTCGCCGTGTCGTCGCCGCACAGATGCGCCGCAAAGGCGTGCGCAAGCTCATGCACGGGCAAGATGAGCAAAATCAGCACCGCGTAGCCGAACATCAAATAGAGGATCGACGCGACATCCATCTCTCCCCGATTTTGCATAAATTGCAGTAACATAGCGAAAACCTCTTTTGAAGTGACATAGGCATATTAATAGACAGTATATATCATACCAAAATAATAAAAAAATTACAAGTCTTTCTGTAAAGAAAGCGGGAAAAGAAACTTTTTTTGCAAAGGTTGTAAAAAACACTTGATTTTTTTCGGGAAATCTGCTAATATAGTCCCGTTGCTTTGCGCAGAGGTCTTATCCTCTGCCTCAGACTATGTTGGTCTAAACAAGAAGGAGGTGCAGAACCATGGCAAAATGTGATTTCTGCGGCAAGAGTGTTACCTTTGGTATTCGTGTGTCCCACTCCCACAGACGGTCTAACCGCAGCTGGAAGCCCAACATCTGCCGCGTTAAGGCGATCGTTGACGGCTCTCCTAAGAGAGTGTACGCCTGCACCCGTTGCCTGCGTTCCGGAAAGGTCACCCGCGCGGTGTAATTCCAAACTCACAAACAACCAAGGTCTTTCGGTTTTTGCCGAAGGACCTTGTTGTTTTTTGTATACATTCACCCCGCCCTGCCCATACTGTCAGGGAAAGGACGGGATGGCAAATGTACAACAAGGTGGAGATCTGCGGTGTCAACACCGCAACGCTCAAGGTACTCACCGAATCGGAGAAAATAGCACTGCTGCGGCAGATGCAGGCGGGCGATAAGAAGGCACGCGAAAAACTGGTGAACGGCAATCTGCGGCTGGTACTCAGCGTCATTCAGCGCTTCACCCAACGCGGAGAGAACCTCGATGATCTCTTTCAGGTCGGGTGCATCGGACTCATCAAGGCGATCGACAACTTCGATCTCACGCTTGACGTGCGTTTCAGCACCTACGCCGTGCCGATGATCATCGGCGAGATCCGCCGCTATCTGCGGGATAACAACGCCATCCGTATCAGCCGCAGTATGCGGGATACCGCCTACCGCGCGATGCAGGCAAAGGAGCAGCTGATGGCGGAAAGCCATCGCGAGCCGACCATCGAGGAGATTGCCAAACGACTGGATATGCCCAAAGAAGAGGTGGTCGTCGCGCTTGAGGCGATTGTCGACCCCGTGTCGCTATATGAGCCGATCTACAACGACGGCGGCGACACCATCTACTTGATGGATCAGGTCAGCGACCGCAACGACGACAAAAGCTGGCTCGACGAGATTGCCCTCAAGGAAGCCATAGCAAACTTAAGCGACCGCGAGCGCAAGATCCTCAGCCTGCGGTTTTTCAAGGGGATGACGCAGGTCGAAGTGTCAGGCGAGATCGGCATCTCGCAGGCGCAGGTCAGCCGCCTCGAAAAGGGCGCGCTGGACAAGATCAAAAAGGAACTGTAACCCCTCACGCCCCGTCGGATGACGGGGCGATTTTTTGTAAAAAAAGCCCGTGAGAACGCTGTCCTCACGGGCTTGTTGCTGTCTTATTTTACCACACCGAGCGTTGCCGCCATCACGGCTTTGATGGTGTGCATACGGTTCTCCGCCTCACGAAACACCACCGAGCGTTTGCTCTCGAACACCTCGTTGGTGACCTCCATCGAATCGCGCCCGAAGCGCTCGCCCATCTCCTTGCCAACGCCGGTCTTGTCGTCGTGGAAGGCGGGCAGGCAGTGCATAAACACCGCATCATCCGCCGCCATATCCATCAGCGCGGTGTTCACCTGGTACGGTGCGAGTTCACGGATGCGCTCCTCCCACGCCTCGACAGGCTCGCCCATCGACACCCACACATCGGTGTAGATGACGTTAGCACCCTTGACCGCCTCGGCAGGATCTTCGCAGAAGCGCAACGTCGCGCCCGTCTCGGCGGCGACCGCCTCGCACGCGGCGATGAGTGCAGGATCGGGGAAATACTTTTTCGGCGCGCAGGCGGTGAAATTCAGCCCCATCTTCGCGCAGCCGACCATCAGAGAATTGCCCATATTGTAGCGAGCATCCCCCATGTAGACGAAATTGATGCCCGCGAGTTTGCCGAACTGCTCACGGATGGTGAGGAAGTCGGCGAGGATCTGAGTCGGGTGGAACTCATTGGTCAGCCCGTTCCACACGGGAACGGACGCGTATTTCGCCAACTCCTCCACGATCTCCTGCCCGAAGCCGCGGTATTCGATGCCGTCATAGATACCCGACAGCACCCGTGCGGTGTCGGCGATACTCTCCTTTTTGCCGATCTGCGAGCCCGAGGGATCGAGATAGGTCGTACCCATCCCGAGATCGTGCGCCGCTACCTCAAAGCTGCAGCGGGTACGGGTACTGGTCTTTTCAAAGATCAGCGCGATATTCTTGCCCTCGCACAGGCGATGCGGGACACCCGCCTTCTTCTTCGCCTTCAGCTCTGCCGCGAGGTCGATAAGCGCCCCGATCTCCTCAGGGGTGTAGTCCAACAGCTTGAGAAAATCTCTGCCTTCGAAATTCATCGTCATTCTCCTTATCTCATTATTCCGCACAAATTTCTTTAAGAATGTTCAACGCTTTTGAAAGCGTTTCCATCGGAATGTTGAGCGCGGGCAACAGGCGCACCTTGTCCTTCGCCTTGATGACCAGCACACCACGATCCATACAACGGCGGATGACCTCGCCCGCGTCTTTTTCGGTCTTGATGCCGATCATCAGACCCTGACCCGACACACCAACAACGCCTTTTGCGTCCTTCAGCGTATCGAAGATGAGCGCCGAACGCTCCCGCACCCCCGCAAGGGTGTCCTCATCCAAGCGGGATAGGATGTTGAGTGCGCCCGCGCAACACACGGGATTACCGCCGAAGGTGGAGCCGTGCGAACCGGGGGTAAGGATATCCTTGACCTTCTCCCCGAGCAAGGTAGCACCCAGCGGCAGACCGCCCGCAAGCCCCTTCGCCGTACTCACGATGTCGGGCTGAATATCGTAGTTCATATAGCCGTAGAGCTGTCCGCTGCGACCGTTGCCGACCTGCACCTCGTCGGTGATGAGCAGAATATCCTGCTCGGCGGCGAGCTTTGCCACCGCGGTGACAAACGCCTGCTCAAGCGGCATCACGCCACCCTCACCCTGCACCACTTCCATCATAATGGCGGCACACTTATACTGTTCGACAAGCGCCTTCACAGCTGTAAAGTCGTTCGCCTTTGCATACAAAAAGCCCTCGGTCAGCGGGGTGAAATCCTCATGGAACACCGCCTGCCCCGTCGCCGCTAACGTCGTAATGGTGCGTCCGTGGAAGCTGTTCTCCAGCGTGATGATGTGATAGCAGTCCTTGCCCTTCTTGTCGGCGGCGTACTTGCGCGCGACCTTAATGGCGCACTCGTTCGCCTCTGCGCCCGAATTGGAGAAGAACACCTTTTTCATCCCCGTGCGCTCACACAACAGTTGTGCAAGCTTCGCGCAGGGGTCGGTATAATAGAGGTTGGACATATGCTGCAGCGTGCCGAGCTGTGCGCTCACCGCCGCCGCCCATTCCTCATCCGCGAGTCCGAAGGTGTTCACCGCGATGCCGGTGGAGAGGTCGATATATTCCTTGCCGTTCTCGTCCCACACCAGTGAGCCTTTGCCCCGCACGATAGTCAGCGGAAAGCGCGCATAGGTATTGGCGATATAGGCGCTGTCGAGTTGTTTTACATCCATTTTATCAATCTCCCGTGACCATTGTGCCCGCGCCTTCGTCGGTGAGCAGCTCCATCAAGATGGAGTGGGACACACGGCCGTCCATAATGATGACGTTTTCCACGCCTTTGTCCAGTGCCTCGATGCAGCAATCCACCTTGGGAATCATACCGCCCGAGATCACGCCCTCGTCATACAGCGCCTTCGCCTCAGAAACGGTCAGCTTAGGAATGAGGGTCGTGGAGTCGTCCTTATCGCGCAGGATGCCCGCAATGTCGGTCATCATAATGAGTCGCTCCGCGCCCAGCGCGCCCGCGATATACGCCGCGGCGGTGTCGCCGTTGATGTTGTAGGTGTTGCCCGCGTGGTCGCTCGCGACGGTGGAGATGACGGGGATATAATTCTTCTCCAGCAGGTCGGTGATCGGCTGCGTGCGCACCTTCGTGATCTCACCGACGAAGCCGAGACGCTCGTCCTTCACTTTCGCCTCGAGGATGCCGCCGTCCATACCCGACAGACCCACGGCGTGCCCGCCCTTCATCTGCAGAAGCGTGACGAGCGATTTGTTCACCTTGCCCGCGAGCACCATCTGCACGATGTCCACGGTCTCCTTATCGGTAACGCGCAGACCATCGACGAACACCGCCTCTTTGCCGAGCTTCTTCATCGTCTCGCTGATCTCGGGACCGCCGCCGTGTACCAGCACGACCTTGACACCGATGAGCCACAGTAGGGCGATGTCCTCCATCACCTGCTGTTTTAACTGTTCGTTGACCATCGCGTTGCCGCCGTATTTGATGACAACGATCTTGCCGTTATACCGCTTGATATACGGCAGCGCCTGCGTCAGCACCTCGGCACGCTGTGCGTTTGAAAAATCCATAGTTATTCCCTCCAAATGGATAGCCGACGGAAGCCGCTTGACCTCCGTCGGTTCTAATTATGTGCGGTAATCGCCGTTGATCTTGACATAATCGTAGGTGAGGTCACAACCCCACGCGGTCGAGGTCACCTCGCCGCTGTTGAGATCAACAAGGATCTCGATCTCGCTCTCGAGCAGGATCTCCTTCGCCTTCTCTTCTGAGAAATCGACACCTGCACCGTTTTTGCACACCGCGATGGTGCCTTTAGCGGATTTAAACGCGACATCGATCTTATTCACATCCACTGCCGCGCCGCTGTAGCCGATGGCACACAGCACGCGACCCCAGTTGGCATCCGCGCCGAACATCGCCGCCTTGGTCAGCGACGAGCAAATAACGCTCTTCGCTACCGTCTTGGCGGTCGGCAGGTCAACAGCGCCGCTGACCTTGCACTCGAGCAACTTGGTCGCGCCCTCGCCGTCCGCCGCGATTTGGCGGCAGAGGTACACCGTCACGGTGTTGAGCGCCTTCATAAACACGTCAAACGCCTCACCCTCGGCGGTGATCTCAGCGTTGCCCGCCATGCCATTGGCGAGCACTGTGACCATATCATTAGTAGAGGTATCGCCGTCGACGCTGATCATATTAAAGGTCTCAGCGATATCGGAGGACAGCGCCTTCTGCAGCATCGCGGGAGCGATGGCGCAATCGGTGGTGATGAAGACCAGCATCGTCGCCATATTGGGGTGGATCATCCCCGAACCCTTGGCGATGCCACCGATCTTGCACTCCACACCGTCCACGGTAAAGGACACCGCGATCTCCTTTTTCTTCACGTCGGTGGTCATAATGCCCTCGGCGGCGTGATCGGAATGATCACCCAGTGCAGCTTTCAGCATCGGGATGCCCGCCGCGATCGGCGCGATGTTCAACGGCTGTCCGATGACTCCCGTCGAGGCGACGACGACATCGCTCGCCTTGATGCCCATCTCGGCGGCGAGCAGGTCGCACATCTGCTCGGCGATCTCAATACCGTTCGCGTTGCAGGTGTTGGCGTTGCCGCTGTTGCAGATGACCGCCTGCGCCTTGCCGTCGGCGATGTTCGCCTTAGTCACGGTCAGCGGCGCACCCTTCACCAGATTGGTGGTGTACACCGCCGCCGCAGAAGCGGGCTGTTCACTGAAGATCAGCGCGAGATCGCGCTTACTTTTATTCTTACGGATACCGCAATGCACGCCCGATGCGGAAAATCCCTTCGCGGCGCAAACGCCGCCTTTCATTATCTTCATTGTGTCCTCCGTTAAATATCCAGACCATAGTCCTTCTCTTTCCCCATGACGAGGTTGAGGCATTCCAACGCCGCGCCCGACGCGCCCTTACCGAGGTTGTCGTATACCGCCGTCAGCAGGATGCGCTCGTCGTTACCGTAGACCGACACCTGCATACAGTCCTTGCCGGACAGCGTGCCCGCGGCGATAAAGCCGCCCTCGTCGACCTGCTCACGATAAGTGAGCACGGGACCTTGGTACTTCGCGGCATAGACCGCCTTAATGTCCTCGACCGTCTTGCCCTCGGCGAGCTGTTCGGCAAACAGCGGTACGGTCACTTCCATTCCGCTGTAAAAGTCCGCGACGATAGGGCTGAAATGCGGATGATGCGTAATGCCGGTGATGGCGGTCATCTCTTTGAGATGCTTGTGCTGTTGAGTCAGCCCGTACTGGCGCGGGGTGGACAGCACGCAGGGCGCGTCCTGAGCCTCATACTGAGCGATCATCGCCTTGCCGCCGCCGCTGTAACCCGTCAGCGAATGGCAGGTCAACAGCGCCGACTTGTCGAGAATACCCGCCTCGATGAGCGGATACACCAGTGCAACAAAGCCGCTCGCGTGGCAACCGGGCACAGCAATGCGCTTCGCGCGCTTGATCGCCGCCTCCTGCGCCGCGGACAGCTCGGGCATTCCGTAGACCCAATCGGGGTCGGTGCGGTGCGCCGTCGAGGTGTCGAGGATGACCGTGTCGGGGTTATCCACCAGCGACACCGCCTCGATCGCCGCCGCGTCGGGCAAGCACAAAAAGGCGATGTCCGCCTCATTGAGCGCCGCCTTACGGCAGGCGGGATCCTTGCGCTGCTCCTCGGGCAGGGTGATAAGGGTGATATCCTCACGATCCGCGAGCCGATCGTATATCCGCAGACCCGTCGTGCCCGCCTTACCGTCAATGAAAATCTTAGTCATACCGAAAACTCCGATAAATTATTTAATGCCGTTCTTCGCCTTCATCTTGGCATACACCTTGGTGGGCAGACCGTAGAGGTTGATGAAGCCGGCGGAATCCTTCTGATCGTAGACCTCGTCCTCGTCGAAGGTCGCGATCTCGGGGTCGTACAGCGAATAGGGCGAGGTAACGCCCGCGTTGATCATATTGCCCTTGTAGAGCTTGAGAGTGACGTCGCCGGTGACCGTCTTCTGGGTGGTCTTGACGAAGCTGAGGATCGCCTCGACGAGCGGGGTGAACCACTGCGCGTTGTAAACGAGCTCGGCGAGCTTCTGCGCGACGAGGGACTTGTAGTGCGCGGTCTCCTTGTCGAGGCAGATGGACTCGAGCACGCTGTGCGCCTTATAGAGGATCGCACCGCCGGGAGTCTCGTACACGCCGCGGCATTTCATACCGACGAGGCGATTCTCCACGATGTCGAGAAGACCGATGCCGTTCTCGCCGCCGAGCTTGTTGAGAGTAGATACCAGCTCCACCGCGCCCATCTCCTTACCGTCGACGGCGGTGGGGATACCCTGCTCGAAATGCACCGTCACGTAGGTGGGCTTGTCGGGCGCCATCTCGGGAGATACACCCATCTCGAGGAAGCCCTCTTTGTTGTACTGCGGCTCGTTGGCGGGGTCCTCCAGATCCAGACCCTCGTGGGACAGGTGCCAGATGTTCTTATCCTTCGAATAGTTGGTCTCGCGGTTGATCTTCAGCGGGACGTTGTGCGCCTCGGCGTACTCGATCTCCTCCTCGCGGGACTTGATATCCCACTCTCTCCAGG
>CAZVSE010000021.1:0-26112 GCA_964629445.1 uncultured Ruminococcus sp.
GATAAAACATAGATTTTTGGTAGGTGCTTTATAAATAGTCTATATGATTCGGCATAATGACATATTTATCCACTTGTACACTTGGAAAATGTTTGTGGATTTTCTCGATCATTTCCTGTGTAAGCAAACCAATCGGTTTCGGGACGGGAGACCCGTCCCCTACAATCTCACACAGGATGTTGCGACGCTCGTGGGTGCATATTGTCACAAAATACGCGCCTGCTGTGCTATAATCGTATTCTCTCAATCGGTTTTGTTTTCGTTTCGGTAGATCCATTTCCATCACCACGCATAGTATAGCACAAATAATCACACCCACGCAAGCAAAACGCCGATATGCCATCAAGCATATCGGCATTTATCCTTATACGTTCTTAGATAGATCCTGCAAGGCTACCTGCAAAATGTTTTGCAATGCTTGACTGGATTCCATTGGGGTGATGCCCTCGCTCAAGGACTCAATCACCGTTTGTAGCATAAGCAGACGTTCACTTTCCGCAGACTGTTTCGGCTTTAAATCATCATACATCTTCTCGTACAGCGCGATGAGTCGCTGGTTGGTGGCTTCACGCGCCTTAATGATTTCGCCGAACGCCTTACCCTGTTCCTGCGTTCCCACGTCGCCGGGACCGCCGGATTTAAGTTTACCAAGTTCCGTGATCGCCGTCATCAAATATTCTTGATTCGCGGAAATCTCCTCGATCTTACCAAGTACATATTCCATCGTCAGCGTCTTCGGTATCACTTGCTCCGTCAGCTCGGGAACAACTACACTCTTTTTTTCTTGCTTCACGGTTGTATTTTCTGACATATTCTTGTCCTCCAATTCTGTATTTGGCGGACACGCAAGGCATATTTTGTTTTCCTCTATGAAGCGTGCCCTGCCGTTTTTTACAAGACCCTTTGCCCTTTTCGGGTAGGTCGCCTCATATTCATTTCCCTGTTCGTCTACAACAATGATGTTTTTTTCGATGGGTGTCATCCCCCTTGCTGTAAATATGCAGTTGTGTGAATCCGTTTTTTTGTTATGGGTGCCGTCCCCAATTCACATATTCAGCATACCATAATATAGGTGATATTGCAAGGGAATGAATAATAAAAGTCATAATAAAAATTCTTGCAAATCCCCCTTGACAAATAAAACGCAATGTTTTATAATGAGAGAAATTATTTTTCAAATGCGTTGATGGAGAACGTTTCGTTCACCGATCGTTTCAGAGAGCCGCCGTTGCTGGGAGGGCGGTACGATCCGAACCGAAATTCTGGCTCCTGAGCAGAGCCGCCCAAAGGGATACCCCCCAGTAGGCGACTACGGCATGCCCCGTTATCATGGCAGAGAGCTTGTTGGAGTTCTTTCGAGCAGACCGTATGCGAATACGGTAATCAGGGTGGTACCGCGGAAAATGTTTTTTCGTCCCTGAGGTCAATGTTTGGCCTCAGGGCTTTTTTATGTCAACAATCACAATATGTGTGAAAAGGAGTCGATCAATATGAACCGCATCCAAATCGCCGACACCACGCTTTGCCCGCAGGGCAGCACCTACAGCTTTAAGGAGAAGCTGGAGATCGCCCGTCAGCTGGAGAAGCTACACGTGGATATTATTGAGCTGCCGGAGATCACCGGCGGCAAGACCGACACGCTGCTCGTACGCACCATCAGCTCGTTCGTCAAGGAGAGCATCCTCTCGGTCGCGGCGGGCAGCACCGCGCAGAGCATTGAGGACGCCGCCGCGGCACTGAATAATGCCGCCCACGCGCGCATCCGCATCGAGCTGCCGCTGTCCCCCGTCGGGATGGAATACACCGCGCACAAAAAGCCCGCCGCAATGCTCGAGTGGATCGCGAAGGCGGTCGCGAGCGCGTGCGAAAAGTGCGCCGATGTCGAATTCTGCGCCGTCGATGCCACCCGCGCGGATGCTGACTATCTCAAAAAGGCGATCGCCGCCGCCGTTGAGGCAGGCGCGAAGACCGTCAGCGTGTGCGACAGCACGGGCGAGATGCTGCCCGACGATTTCGCCGCCTTTGCCGCCGACGTGATGGAGAACGTGTCCGTCCCCGTCGCGGTCAAGTGCGATAACAAGAACGGCCTCGCCGCCGCGCAGGCGATCCTCGCGGTGCGCAACGGCGTTGCCTGCGTCAAGACCGACGTGCAGGGCGTGACCGTGCCGCTCGAGAGCTTCTCCACGATGGTGAAGAACTGCGGCAACACCTACGGCTTCGAGAGCCGCATCCGCTACACCCAGCTTCACCGCATCATCAAGCAGATCAACTGGGTCGCGGACAACGCCAAGGAGTCTTCCTCCGTCGCGGTGTCCGCCATCGACGAAGCGGGCATCCGTCTGGACGCAAAGGACGACAAGTCCGCCGTCGTCACCGCCGCCGCGAAGCTCGGCTATGATCTGTCCGACGAGGATCAAAACAAAGTCTACGAGGAATTCCTGCGCGTGGCGCAGAAGAAGAACGTCGGCGCGAAGGAGCTCGACGCCATCATCGCGAGCGTCGCCCTGCAGGTGCCCGCCACCTACAAGCTGGAAAACTACGTCATCAACGCGAGCAACGTCCTGTCTGCGAGCGCGCAGATCACCCTCGTCCGCGACGACAAGGTGCAGCAGGGCATCGCCACCGGCGATGGCCCGATCGACGCGGCGTTCCGCGCCATTGAGCAGATCCTCGGCCAGCACTTCGAGGTCGACGATTTCCAGATCCAGTCGGTGACCGAGGGTCGCGGCGCGATGGGCAGCGCGCTCGTCAAGCTACGCTCGAACGGCAAGCTGTACTCCGGCAACGGCATCTCCACCGACATCATCGGCGCGAGCATCCGCGCCTATCTGAGCGCCGTCAACAAGATCGTCTACGAGGAGGCGTAATCTAATGAAATTCTCATTCTCCACAAAAGGCTGGCACGACAGCACCTTTGAAGATTTTTGCGATATTGCGCAGGATCTGCACTTCGAGGGCATCGAACTGCACAACATCCACAACCGCCTGTTCACCGACAAGGACGGCGCGTTCCACGACTATGCCGCGGCGGCAACCCTGCGCCGTCTGTATGAGAAAAAGCTGCAGCTGCCCTGCATCGACGCCATCGGCGACATCGCCGATCCTGCGCAGGCGGATGCCTGCACGAGCGAGATCCGGCAGTGTATGGAGATCGCCGCGAATCTGAAGATCCCCGCTGTCCGCGTGCGCGCGGAGGCAAAAGCGGACGAGGACGCGGCGGCGGAGACCGTCTACACGCTGCTCGCGGCACTGCTCCCCGAGGCGGAGGAGAAGGGCGTCACCCTACTCATCGAGACCGCAGGGCTGTTCTGCAACACCGCCAAACTGCGCGACCTGCTCGATCGCTTCGCCTGCGACAACCTCGCCGCCTTGTGGAATATGGCGGCGGCGTACCTCGGCGCGGGAGAAGACCCCGACGACATCATCAAGAACCTCGGCATCTATGTGCGTCATGTTCACATCAACGACGCGACCAAAGAGGGCGATGAGATCACCTACTGCCTGCTCGGCGAGGGCGATCTGCCCATCGCGGATATGATGCTCGCCCTGCGCTCGGTCAACTACGACGGTTTCATCTCCCTCGTGTGGAATCCCGCGTGGTGCGAGGAACTGGACGATATGGAGATCATCTTCGCCCAGTTTGTCAGCTTTATGAAACAGTTCGGCGACACCTCCCGCAACGAAAAGGCGCTCTACTATAACCGCGCCCACACCGGCAAGTACGTGTGGGAGAAGGATCGCCTCATCGACGCGACCTTCTCGGACGTGCTCGACCGTATGGTGGAGGAATTCCCCGACCAGTACGCGTTCAAATACACCACCCTCGACTACACCCGCACCTATAGCGAATTCCGCGACGATGTCGACGAGTTCGCCCGCGTGCTCATCGCGCTCGGTGTCAAGGCGGGCAGCCACGTCGCCGTGTGGTGCTCCAACGTGCCGCAGTGGTACATCGCCTTCTGGGCGACGGTGAAGCTCGGCGCGGTGCTGGTCACCGTCAACACCGCCTACAAGATCCACGAGGTAGAATACCTGCTTCGCCAGTCCGACACCCATACGGTCATCATCACCGAGGGTGCGAAGGACTGCCACTATGGACAGATCATCGCCGAATTGTGCCCCGAACTTGCCACCCTCAAGCCCGGCAAGCCCCTGCACACCCGCCGCCTGCCCTTCCTGCGCAACGTCATCACCGTCGGATTTAGACAGAAAGGCTGTCTGGAATGGAATGAGAGTCTCGCGCTCGCCGAGCAGGTGCCCGTCGAGGAGGTCTACCGTATGGCCGCCGCCGTCGACAAGGACGACGTCTGCAATATGCAGTACACCTCCGGCACGACCGGCTTCCCGAAGGGCGTGATGCTCACCCACTATAATGTCGTCAATAACGGCAAATACATCGGCGACCACATGGATCTGTCCACCGCCGACCGTATGATGATTCAGGTGCCGATGTTCCACTGCTTCGGTATGGTGCTGTCGATGACCGCGTCCATGACCCACGGCACGACGATGCTCCCCCTGCCCTATTTCTCCCCGAAGCCCGCGCTCACCTGCATCCACAACGAGCACATCACCGCCTTCAACGGCGTGCCGACGATGTTCATCGCGATGATGCAGCACGAGGACTTTGAAAAGACGGATTTCTCCTATATGCGCATCGGCATTATGGCGGGTGCCAACTGCCCCGCCGACCTGATGAAGGAAGCGGCGAGCGGTCGTATGCAGATGAAGGAGATCGTGTCGGTCTACGGACAGACCGAGGCGTCCCCCGGCTGCACGATGAGCAGCTACTACGACTCGCTGCAGGTGCGTACCGAGACCGTCGGCAGCGCCTTTGCGAACGTCGAGTGTAAGATCGTCGATCCCGAGACGGGAGAGGACTGCCCCGACGGCGTCAACGGCGAGTTTGTCGCCCGCGGCTACAACATTATGAAGGGCTACTACAAGATGCCCAAGGCAACCGCCGCCGCGATCGACGCGCAGGGCTGGCTGCACACGGGTGACCTTGCGTGTCGCACTCCCGAGGGCAACTACAACATTACCGGCCGACTCAAAGATATGATCATCCGCGGCGGCGAGAACATCTACCCCAAGGAGATCGAGGAATTCATCTACACCTGCCCGAAGGTCAGCGATGTGCAGGTCATCGGTGTCCCCGACGAGAAATACGGCGAGGAAATTATGGCGTGTGTCATTCTCAAAGAGGGCGAAACGATGACCGAGCAGGAGATGAAGGACTTTGTCGCGGCGAGTATGGCGCGGCATAAGGTGCCCCGCTACATCGACTTTGTCGACAGCTTCCCGATGAACGCCGCAGGTAAGATCCTCAAATACAAGATGCGCGAGGCGGCAGAGGAGAAGATTAAAGCGATGAAGGGGAACGGCTGATGGTGCACAACTATCGCGTCATCGACGCACACTGCCACATCTACCCGCCCCGCATCGCCGCCGCGGCGGTGCGCGGAACGGATCGCTTTTATGATCTGCACTCGGTATACGACGGCACGACCGACGACCTGCTCACGCGGGGCGCGGCGGCGGGTTTCGACCACGTTATCGTGCAATCGGTCGCGACCACCCCGCATCAGGTGAAGAGCATCAACGAGTTCATCGCCGCCGAGGTCGCCGCGAGCGACGGGCGGATGACGGGACTCGGCACACTGCACCCCGACAGCCGCGATATGGCGGGGGATATCCAACATTTGCGCGAACTGGGACTGCGCGGTGTCAAACTGCACCCCGATATTCAGGAATTTAAGATCGACGACTATCGGTGTCTGAAGATCTACGAATTGTGCGAGCGGGAAGGGTTACCCATCCTACTGCACACAGGGGACAGCCGCTTTGACTATTCCAACCCCAACCGCCTGCTGCCCGTGATGAAGATCTACTCGGGTCTTACCGTCATCGGCGCTCATCTCGGCGGTTGGTCGGTGTGGGATGAGGCGGTAGATAAGCTCGCAGGCCTACCGAATCTCTACGTTGACACCTGCTCATGCTTTGCCTTTATGGATCAGCAGAAGATCCGCGACATCATCCTCGCCTACGGCACCGATCGCGTGCTGTTCGGCACCGACTATCCAATGTGGCCGATGGAGGACGAGGTCGAAGCACTGCTCAGCCTGCGGCTGAGCGAGCAGGACAATCGCCAGATCCTTGCCGAAAACGCCGAAAAGGTGTTTGGATTATTATGAACATAACAGAGCCCGCTGTTGCCTCAGACAACAGCGGGCTCTGTTATGTTCACTGATCACACTATGGGAGAGAGACGCTTTACTTAAACGCCGCGGTATTTAATCCCTTATCAAAAGCCGGCTAACACCCACTCCGCACAGCGAATACCATCCACTGCCGCCGACAAAATGCCGCCCGCATAGCCCGCGCCCTCACCACAGGGATAGACCCCTGCGACCGCGGACTCGCCTTTTTGATTGCGCAACACACGCACGGGCGAGGATGAGCGGCTCTCGACACCCGTCAGCACCGCATCGGGGCGGTCAAAGCCGCGAAGCTGTCGCCCGAAGATGGGCAGTGCCGCGCGCAGTGACTCGCTCACAACCGTGGGCAGACAATCCCGCAGATCGGAGAGGGTGACACCCGGCAGATACGACGGGCGCACATCCCCGAACGCGGTCGAGGCGTGACCCCCGAGGAAATCGCCGACCAGTTGCGCGGGAGCGCGGTAGTTGCCGCCGCCGAGGGCGTACGCCGCCCGCTCCATTTTTCGCTGAAATTCGAAGCCCGCGAGCGGATGCTCATCACCGAAATCCGACGGCTCTACCCCGACCAGCAAGGCGCTGTTGGAGTTTTCCGCATCGCGCGCGTGTTCACTCATCCCGTTGACCGCCACGCCGCCCTCCTCGGACGCCGCCGCGATCACCACGCCGCCGGGACACATACAGAAGGTGTACACTCCCCGCCCGCCGTCGGGACGGCAATGCAATTTATAGTCCGCGGCACCGAGCGCGGGATGTCCCGCGGCGCGACCGTATTGACTCTCATCGATCATCCGTCGCGGATGCTCGATCCGCACACCGACGGCAAACGGCTTCTGCTCCATCGGCAGACCGCGGCGGCACAGCATAGCCATCGTATCACGCGCGCTATGCCCAATCGCAAGGATCACACGCTCACAGGGGAGTTCCTCTTCCCCTGTGGGGGTAGCAAGCCGCAGAGCGGTCAGTGCGCCGCCCTCAATGACGAGATCCGTCACTTGTGTGAAAAACCGTACCTGCCCGCCGAGACGCAGGATCTCCTGCCGCAGACCGCGCACGGTCTTCATAAGCTCATCCGTGCCGATGTGTGGCTTTGCCTGCCACAAGATCGCCGCGGGCGCACCCGCCTGCACGAAGGTCTCGAGCACCGACCGACTGCGCGGGTCCTTAATGCCCGAGTTAAGCTTGCCATCGGAAAACGTTCCCGCACCTCCCTCGCCGAACTGCACGTTAGACGCGGTGTCCAACACACCCGTACGGCGGAAGGTATCCACCGCCCGACGGCGGCTGTCGACATCTCCGCCTCGCTCGAGTAGGATCGGGCGCGCGCCTGCGCGCGCAAGCGTCAACGCGGCAAACAGCCCCGCAGGACCGCTCCCCACCACCACGGGCGGGACAGCAGGCGGGGCTACAAGCGGCGGGATGATATACGGCTTCGGTGTTACGACCGACACCTGCGCTCGGCGGCATTTTTTGCCCACAAGCACCGCGCCTTCATTGTCCACCGTCACATCGACGGCGATCTCGAAATGCACATTCTCTTTCTTACGGGCATCGACCGACCGTTTCGCCAAGCGACAGGTCAGCACACCCATTGGCGGGATGCCCAACACCGTCGCGGCACGGCGACGCAGATCATCCTCGGTATAGGATAACGGCATCGAAATGCCGGTTATTCTCAACATACGGTGTCCCCCCTTACCACGCGGCTGCCATCGCGCGCGCGGCAACGGTGGCACAGCTCCACGCGAACTGCAGATTATATCCGCCGCAGTCACCGTCGACATTCAGCACCTCGCCCGCAGCATACAAACCGCGATATCGCCGATGCATCAGCGTCGCGGGATCGAATGCAGAGGGGTCGATGCCGCCCGCTGTCACCTGCGCACCACCGAAGCCCTGTGTGCCCGTGACGGAGATCGTCCATCCGCGGATGATTGCCGCGACCCGCGCGCATTCCTGCGCGGTGAGAGTGTCAGCGGGGCGGTCGAGTGGGGTCACTCCCGCCACCCGCAGCACCGTCTGCCCGACTCGCTTATGCAGCAGTCCCGTCAGCAGATCCTCGAGCTTACGCCCACGCAGGCGACTGCGCGCCGCAATGCGAGTACACAATGATTCTTCGTCCCAGTCGGGAAGCAGATTAAGTACGGCGGTCAATTCGCCCTTTTTGCGGCGCTCCCAGTCCGCGGCGTGACGAGAAATGCCCATCACCGCAGGACCCGACAGACCGTAGTCGGTGAATAAGATCTCGCCGCTTGACGCGGCGATCTCATCGCCGTCGAGGTGCAGAGCGACCTCACCGTCCACGCGGATGCCCTTCACCGCCCGCACAAAGTCGGTAGCGGTGCGCAATTGCACAATGGAGGGGAACAACGGCGTTTTTTCACAGCCGAGGTCGGTGAGCAGACGATAGCCCTCGGCACTGCCGCCGAGCGCAGGTGCCGCCGCACCGCCGACACACACCAACACCTGACGGGCGTTAATCTCGCCATCGGGCGTGGTTAGAGAAAAGCCTTCACATGACGGTGTGATCGCCGTCACAGGGCTGTCACATCGCACATCTACGCCGAGGGCTGCGGCTTCCAGCCGCAGGGCATCCAGCACCGCCGCCGCCTGTTCGGAGGCAGGGTACACCTTGCCATCAGGGCGGGCAACGCAGTCCACCCCGATCGAGGTAAAGAATTCCACCGCCTGCGCGGGAGAAAACGCCGCCAGCATCCGCTCGGCGAGCGCAGGATCACCGTGATAGTTCGCCCGCGATGCGGTCATATTCGTGATATTGCAGGTGCCGTTTCCCGTGGCGAGCAGTTTTTTGCCGACGCGGGGCGCTTTCTCCAGCACCAGAATTTTCTTATGATCTGATCGTTCGGCGGCGGCACGCCCCAGATGGCAAGCTGCTGCCAAGCCGACGGCTCCGCCGCCGACGATCACACAATCCGCAAACACGGGCATCCGCCCCCTTTCGCTCTTGTTATCAGCCGCGGCGCGCCAGCATCTTGAGCGCATCCCGCACCAGTGTTTCCACCGGCAGGGCGCTGTCCAGCTTGCCGACCGCCGCCGATGCCTCGCCCGCGGTGAAGCCGAGCACCGTCAGCGCATCCACCGCCTGCGCGGCGTTGCCCGCGGCAGACAGTAAGCCGCCCGACGGCATCTCAAAATCCCCTACGGAGGATGTCAGCGCTTTCACCTTATCCTTCATCTCAAGCACGATGCGCTGAGCGAGCTTCGGACCAACGCCAGCCGCCTTAGTCAGTGCCTTGTAATCGCCTGCGGCAACGGCAAGCGCAACCTTTTCAGGAGACAGCTCCGATAAAATAGATAACCCCACCTTCGGGCCAACGCCCGAGATAGCGGTGAGCTGCTTAAAACTCGATAGCTCCTCCTGCGTGGCAAAGCCAAACAGTTCGATCGCATCCTCGCGTACATTCATCATTGTATACAGCATCGCCTCGTTGCCGATCGACGGCAACTGTCGGGCGGTGTTCATCGTGATCTGACAGCGAAAGCCTACGCCACCACAGGAGATCACCGCGACGCGCGGCTCGATATGAATGAGTTCACCTTTTACACTGTAAAGCATACGATCACTTCTCCGTTCTTAGGGATAATTTGAGCGCCGTGCCGCCGTACTGCGCGTGGCAGATAGCGATCGCCAACGCATCAGCGGTGTCGTCCGGCTTAGGCACGGCCTTGAGCCGTAACAGTCGCTTGGTCATCTCCATCACCTGCGGCTTCTGTGCCTGGCCGAAGCCGGTGACGGCGCTCTTGACCTGCAGAGGAGTATATTCATAGATCGGCACACCGCTCTTGTGGATCGCGAGCAACGTTACGCCGCGTGCCTGCGCGACGTCGATAGCGGTCTTTTGGTTATTTTGAAAATACAACTTTTCAATCGCTACCGCATCGGGCTTGTGCTGCTCGAGAACAGCGGATAACTCGTCATAGATGCATTCCAAACGCCGCGTAAACGGCATCCCCGCAGGGGTCGTGATCGCGCCGAAATCGAGCGGCATAAATCGCCCACGTTCATAGCGGATGACACCCCAACCGATAATGGCGTAGCCGGGGTCAATTCCCAAAATGATCATCGTCGTTACTCTCCGTATCCGGTATTTCGGTCAGCGTGCCGTCCGAAATATGTTCTTCGAGAATGCTGTTTTCGCCAAAACCTTCTTGCGTCTCATCGCTCACCGAACCCTCCGGCAAAGACGATCCTTCCTCCGGTTCATCAACGGCTGAGGAATTCTCCTCAACGACGTCCTCGGACGGAGACGCTTCCATCGTGTTGTCCGTCGGTATGGTGGAACCGTCCGCAGACGACTCGGTGGTGTCGGTCGCATCGTCGGTTATGGTCGTCGTTTGAGTTGCCACGGTCGATCCGGTCTCCGTCGTGGATTCAGTCGCCGTCGTCGATGCGATTGTATCGGTCGTGGTCAATTTACCCTCTGTCGTGGACTCTGTTGCTGTCGTCGAAGTCGTTGTGGTCGTTATAGTCGTTGTGGTCGTTGTAGTATTGCCTGCATAGGCGGCAGGCCACTTCATCGCACTGTTGACAGAATAGGTCAAGGGCGACTTTTTATCGGTGATGCACCGCGACACGACCACCAGTCGCGCACCGTTAAAGCCGTATTCCCGCTCGACGTTGGTCACAAGCAGCAGCAGTGAATCGTCGGCAGACAGCTCCGTATCCGCGTAATACAATGACCGCCGTCGCAGTTGGGTAACATACTCTTTAAATGCGGAGTCATCGTCAACATTTTGCAGAACATACTCAAACTCGCTTGCCCGCGCTCGTTCATCCACCAACGCGACAGCAACGATCTCCCACTGCGCCGCATGATACAGCGTATTCATTTCGATGATCGGATTTTCGCGCAGGAACGCAATACGGCGATACGACGCCAAGGCGGAAAACATCTGCTCGTCGCGGGTATTGTTCCCGTAGATGGCGAGTACGCGATCCGTCTGTAGGGTATCACGCCCGTTCTCCTTGTAGAAATACGGCTGTCCGTAGATCGAAAACTGATCATTAAAATTGTGGTTATGATAATAGCCGTCTGTGTAGCCCATAACCGGATAATTAATCGTCGTATCGGGGATACGCACCCAGCCCGCTACGTCAGCGTTAATGTCATATAGACTGCGAAACTGCGACATCATCCCCTCAGGATAGTGGCTATCTGCAGGGGCATCCACTGTCAGATCCGAAATGCTGTCGTGGTACAGATCCGCCAGATCATCCTGTAATTCTCGGTTGGTCCACGGTGTCAGAATATGATTGTAGATCATCAACACACCGAATACCAACACCGCCAACACCGACAGCCACGCAAAAAACTTGAGCAAACGGGTCTTGCGGCTTCCTCGCCACGGCAGCACTGTCGCCAAAAGTCCGCCTTTGGGGGTGGGATTTGATGCGACGCGCTGTCGCTCGATATAATCCGTATGCCGTTCACCACCCGCCATCACCGTCGGGTATGCCTGCAGATACCGCCGCGTCAGATCCAGTGCGTGGCTTGCCGCCACACGGCGCATTGCCGTGCGATCCAACGCCGTCGCATCCAGCTGCAGCCTCTTCACCCACGTGCGCTTCGCATCCGCTAACGCGACAAACACCGTACCGACGGGCTTGTCCTCCGCTGCCTGCGGTCCCGCCTCGCCTGTGGTCGCAATGCCGATGTCCGCGCCCGATCTCCGCCGAACGCCGTCTGCCATCTCGCGCGCCGTTTCCGCGCTGACCGCGCCGTGGCTCTCCAAAGTCTGTGAAGACACGCCGAGCAACTGCCGCTTGCAGTCCCACGAATAGGATACAATACCCGTGCCGAATACCGCTGAACAGCCGGGCACATTCGTAAGCCTCGAAGCAATCATCCCACCGGTGCAGGATTCCGCCACCGCGACGGTTTTGTGCTTTTCGGTGAGCAGAGCAACCGTCAGCGCCTCGAGTGAGGTGCCGTCAAGGCTGTACAAAAACGCCCCCAGCCGCTGCGTGATTGCCTGTATCGCCCATTCGATCGTTTCGGGCTTCTCCGCCGTGAGGTGAAGCAGGATATCCTCCTCCTCACCCGAAAGGACAACCGACAACCCGTCGCATGGTAATACATCTGCCAGCCGTTCACGCACGGTGGCTTCCTGCACGCCAAACAACCGAAGGATTTGTTCTTCGTTCATTGTCGTTGCCCTCCTTTACGACAAAATTCTTTTAAATGTCTATGATGCGAATACCCGCCATTGCTTCCTCAACCAGTGCGTCGACATCCAGCACGCTCTCCGCCTCGGCGACCTTCGCCACTTTTGGGCGGGTGCAGGGATGCCGTGGAGTAAACACCGTGCAGCAGTCCTCATACGGCTGGATGGACAGTTCAAAAGTGTCGATCTTGCGCGCAATGGCAACGATCTCCTCCTTATCCATCCCGATGACAGGACGGAACACCGGCATCGTTGCGAGCGCATCCGTCACCGCCAGAGCAGGGATGGTCTGACTCGCCACCTGCGCGACGCTTTCACCCGTGATGAGCGCGCCGCAATTCTCGTCCCGTGCGACCCGCTGAGCGAGCCGCATCATAAACCGCCGCATAATGAGGGTAAAATACTCCTCAGGACACGCGCGGCGGATCTCCTCCTGAATGTGGGTAAACGGTACAATGTGCAGCTTCATATGCCCCGCGTACCGTCCGACTTTTTCAAGCAAAGAGATGACCTTTTGCTCGGCACGCTCGCTGGTATACGGCGGCGAGGCAAAATGCACGCCAACGAGCTTGATGCCGCGCTTCGCCATCATATAGGCGGCGACCGGCGAGTCGATGCCGCCCGAAATGAGGATCGCCGCCTTGCCGCCCGTGCCGACGGGCATACCGCCCGCGCCGGGGAGCTGCTCGGCGTGAATGTACGCGCCGAAATCGCGGATCTCCACCATAATTTGCAGTTCGGGGTGGTGCACATCCACCTTGAGATGCGGAAATCGACTGAGAATGTATCCGCCGACCTCGCGGCTGATCTCAGGCGAGGTGTAAGGGAATTTCTTATCCGCACGCTTCGCCTCGACCTTAAAGGTCGCACAGTCGCGTAAACGATCAGTGAGATATTCCGCTGCCGCCTGCTGAATGACTCCGAGATCCTTCTCGGTCACTCGCGCGCGGGAAAAGGCGGAAATGCCGAACACGCGCGACACGCTATCGCACGCTTCTTCCAGATCGGCGTACGCGTCCTTCGGCTCAATAACGATCGTGGACTGCGCACAGCGCAGACTGAAATTACCCGCGTGCTGCAGTCGATAACGCAGATTTTTGATGAGCGCATCCTCAAAATTGCGGCGATTGAGCCCTTTGAGCGCGATCTCGCCGTTCTTGATGAGAATGATCTCGGTGGGTTTGAATACTTCTGTCATCGTCTTGTATCCTTTTTCGATTATTCTGTCTCGGTTGCCGAGGTCGACGTGGCATCATCCTGCGTCGACTCATCTAACCCTTCTGATTCGACGGCGATCGTAGTGGATGTCGATTCGGTCGTCGAATCCGTCGTAGTATCTGTCGTGGTCGTTGTCGTGGTATCTGTCGCGGTGGTTGTTGTCGTTGTAGCAGTCGTTGTCGTGGCCGTCAACGGGCTCATCTCGGTCTGCACGCCCTGCGTATAATAAGCGTGCACCACCTTGCCTTGCTCAGTATACCACGCATACGGCATAATGACGTCGGCGTTCTTCACGATCTGCGCGGTGTTGACTGAACTGCTCTCCCCCATGCGCACCTTGCGTGCGATGACGGTCAAGCGACCGTCATCGATCTTTGCGGAGCTTTTTGCCGTGCAGGTGGACAGTAGCAGCAGCTCATCCCCCGCCATCACATCCACAGGATAGTCAAATAAGGAGCGTTCGCGAAGCTGGGTGACATA
The DNA here is from genome assembly GCA_964629445.1 of uncultured Ruminococcus sp. GTDB lineage: Bacteria > Bacillota > Clostridia > Oscillospirales > Acutalibacteraceae > UBA5905. Next base: position 14,103 of record CAZVSE010000021.1, read on the forward strand.
ACTGAGAAATTCCTCGTCGTCGGCAAACTGCGTGCGACGCACATTAAAATACTGTTCCTTCGCCGCGCTTTCATCGGTGATGACTACCGCGAACACCTTATATTGACCGTTGGCAAACAAGGTGTTCATCGTGATCGTCGGCGCCACGCGCGCATTGTTGACGTTACCGATAAACTTGTTAAGACCCGCGAACATCTGTCCACTCGCCATATTATGTCCATAGATGATAAGCGAGGAGTTGACATCCTGAGATGAGCGGAGTTCCGCACGCATATCAAAAAACAAGGCGCCGCTCTTATTCTGATTACCGTTAAAATCCACCGTGAGGTATTTCTCATTATCCCCCGAGTACATCACGGGGTATTCAATACCCAAAAAATCTTGATTGCCTTCTGCGTGGTAGGACAGCCAGCCGCGAATCTCCGAATTTTGGTCATACAGAGCCTTAAAGGAACTCTGCATCCCTTCAGGATAGCCGTCCGATTGCTGCACCGTGCCGGTCTGTGCGAGATGGTAATTCTGCGCAATATCCGTGTACATCCCCTTGGTAAACGCAGGCAACCACCAAACATTGTACAGAATATACGTCAGCGCTCCCGTCACCAGCACGATCGCCAGCCAAAAGACCGATTTGCGCAGGATTTCCCCCTTGCTGTCATCAAGGAGCGGCACATTCCTACACAGCGCGTGCCAAAACGCAACGAAGGGATTGCGCCTCATACGTCGAGGATCCACTTCCGCCTCTTTCGCCTGTTCCTCGTCTGACAAAACAAGTTCGTCAAAATCGGCATACCAATCCTCCGAGTCCTCGTCGTCCTCCATGTCGTACGGATCGGTGAGTATCAAGGGCGGCAGATCTTGCAGTCGATTATCATCGTCGTCATCATCATCCGCGGGCGCACTATCGATCATGATAGGCGTACACAGAGCATTCTCTTCAGAGAAGATCAACGTCTCATCAAAGGTGTCTATTGACTCTTCCTCCGGACTGATTGGGGCGATCATCTCCTCCTCGAAAGCATCATCCTCCTGCGCCGACTCCTCGATCGTAACGATCTCGATCGTCTGCTCCACCGACTCCGACAACGGCTTCGATGGTTCGATAACCGCGGCGTTCGTCAGCAAATTGAACAGATTGCGCACTTCCTCCGTCTGGTGATCAATACCATCAGCGGGAAAGTTCTGCTTGTTATCTGCCATCTCTTTTCACTCCTTTTACAACATCATCGTCTGGCTATGGTGTCCATAGCCTCGCATAACGCTCCGACGAAGCGGTCAATATCTTCTTGCGTGTTTTCCTGCGATAAACTGACGCGCAGGGCGCTGTCGACCTCGGCATCGGGCAAGCCCATCGCGGACAGCACAGGGCTTTTTGCCCCCTTGGCACACGCCGAGCCACTGGAAACATAGATCTCGCGCTGAGCGAGAAAATGCAGGACCGTTTCACTGCGCAGTCCCGGCACCGACAGATGGATAATGTACGGCACGCCGCCAGACGGCAGATGAAACACCACGCCCGCACATCCGCGTAAGCTCTCGATGAGCCGCTGACGCAGGGCATCGTACTGCGCGAGCTGTTGCGGGAAAGGCGGCACACAGTCCGCCGCCGCGCCAAACGCGGCAATCAGCGGCACTGCCTCGGTGCCGCAACGGAGCCCCCCCTCCTGCTTGCCGCCAAGGTTGCGGGGCAACACACGGGCTTCCTTGCGTAAATACAGCGCCCCACAGCCCTTCGGCCCGTGGATCTTGTGCGCGCTCGCGGTGAGCGAATCGAAGCCCCATCGTTGCGCCTGCACGGGGAGTTTACCCACCGCCTGCACCGCGTCGCAATGAATGTGCACCTGCGGCGATCGGCGGCGGATGCCCGCCACCGCCGCTTCCAACGGGAAGCGCGCGCCCGTTTCGTTGTTGACCAGCATCACCGTGACCAGCCCCGTATCGGGACGGCAGGCATCGACGATCTGCTCAGCGGTGATCGTCCCGTCCGCGGCGGGGATCAACCGTGTAACGGTGTAGCCCTGCTTTTCAAGCTGATCACACGCCGCGGATACGGAGGAATGCTCCATCGCCGTGGTGACGATATGTCGACCGCCGTGAGGGTGCGCCTGCGCCCAACCAAGGATGGCGAGATTATTCGCCTCAGTACCGCCGGAGGTGAAGAACAGTCGCTCAGGCGGTGCACCGACGAGCTTGCCAACCGCAACACGCGCGGCGGTCATCTCCTGCTCGGCGCGAAAACCCAGCGAGTGTAAAGAACTCGGGTTGCCGTAGACCTCTGTCATCACGGCGTAAGCCTTGTCCGCCGCCGCCCGACACACGCGGGTGGTGGCACTGTTATCCAGATATGCCGCTGACAACACGATCCCTCCAAGCTAGGCAAATGCGCCTAATTATACAGTTTCTATTTTACTATAATCTATAGGGATTTGCAACCGTTTTTGTGTCATTCCTGCGGGAAAATCCATAACAAAAGAGAAAAAAGCAGCCAACCCGATGGGTTGGCTGCTTCAAACTCAATTTTACAGCTGAACGTCAATGTTATCGGCGTTCTTCTTCTCGAACAGACGAGTGATCTCAGCGAGATCGTCGTCCTCGTCCGGCCACGCGGTGTTGCCGAACAGATCCTGCTGCCCCTCAACGAGGTTCTCCGCATTGATCTTCGCGCGTTCCTTATAATCGGCGGTCAGACCCGTCGCGATAACGGTGACGCTGACCGCGTCGCCCATCTGCTCATCCAGACTGTAGCCCCAGATGATGTTCGCATCGGGATGCATTTGGTCACTGACGGTGCTGGTCGCTCTCTCCATCTCCTCGAAGTCGAAGTCCTCGGGAGCGACGATGTAGATGAGCACACCGTGCGCGCCCTGAATCGAGGTCTCGAGCAACGGACTCTCCACAGCAGCCTTAGCGGCCTCCTCGGCGCGGTCCTTGCCCTCGGCACGACCCATACCCATGTGGGCAAAGCCGGCATCCTTCATAATGGCGAGCACGTCGGCGAAGTCGAGGTTGATGTCGCCGGGACGCAGAATGAGCTCGGAAATGCTCTTGACGCCCTTGTGCAGCACTTCATCCGCCATCTCAAAGGCGTTCTTCATCGTGATCTTCTCGGTGGTGACCAAGCGGATGCGGTCATTGGGGATGACCACCAGACTGTCGACATGCTCCTTGAGCGCGGCGATGCCGTCCTCCGCTTGCGCCATGCGACGCTTGCCCTCAAAGGCGAAGGGCTTGGTGACGATACCGACGGTCAAGATACCCATATCGCGGGCGATCTCCGCCACGACGGGTGCCGCGCCGGTGCCGGTGCCGCCGCCCATACCGGCGGTGACAAACACCATATCCGCGCCCTGCAGAGCAGACACGATCTCGTCGCGGCTCTCCTCAGCGGCACGCTGACCATGCTGGGGGTTGCCGCCCGCGCCGTGACCGCGAGTAAGCTTCTCGCCGATCTGGATCTTGTGCGTGGCGAGGGAAACATCCAGCACCGCCACATCGGTATTGACGGCGAGGAATTCCACGCCGCGCACATCGGCGCGCACCATACGGTTGATGGCGTTGCCGCCGCCGCCGCCCACGCCGATGACCTTAATGACAATTTTGTTGTTCGGGACTGCTGCATCGATCTGCATCATATGTTCGTCCTCCATTTTATAAAAACTTGCGATACGTATAATCCTTGCAATATATCATTGTTATTCTATCACGAAACGTAAGCGATTTCAACACAAAAATGAAAATTTCCCGAAAATTTATGCCGAAGTTGCGGTCATATCCGCAGCGGTCGTGCCGTCCGTCGTACTCTCATCGCTTTCGTCCGTTTCCGGGGTGGTCGACTGCGGCTTTATGAGCGCGTCCGCGGGGGTGAAAACGGCGCGGTCGTTCTCTGTCTTATCGTCAGCGTAGGAACTCATATCCAGTTGTCCTGCGACACTGTCGCCGTTCTTCTCCACCAAGGTGGGGAGTAACCGCTGAAACGCTGACACCTGTGCGGCGAGGTTAGACTCGTTACCGAGGATGACATCCACCTGATCCTTCCACCAGAAACGAAGATCGGTCTTATTCGCAATATCAAGGACAGTCACGCCCTCCAACCCGTTCTGCTCAACCGCGCCGAGCACTGTCGAACAAATACGCAGGCTGCGCTCGTCCAGCGCCTCCCCGCCAAGTTCAGCAGACAGCGGAGACTGCCCGATGATGCGCGGCAGATCCGCAGGTAAGTTTTCGGTCGTCACCCGTTCAAGAATGTGGTTATTTTCCCCTATGATGAGCCAATCCTGCTCCGCCTGCAGGGCGGCGAGTACCTTTGCCTCGGACACACGGATGCACACCGAGGAGAAGGAAGAATTTTTTACCTCAACATAATCAAGATACGGGAACTGCTGCAGCACGAGATTACTCGCCTGCACCTTGTTGACCGCAAGCAGACTCTGATTGACAAAGATACCGCTTGCGCGGATGATCTCCTCAGGAGAATACCGCACTGTCCCTTCGCCGTCGATGAATTCTACCTCGATCGCTTTCACTCCAAAGAAAGAGGCACTCTCTCCTTTGGATGCCTTGGCAACCTCAATGACACCCCAGACGATTGCTGTGAGCAAGAATGCCGCCACAATCAGCACCGTTGCCGTGCGGATCATCCGACGGCGACGGCGACGGCGGCGTTTTTCGGCGCGGCGCGCTTCCATACTGTTGACGGGAGCTTTCTCTTTCATACGTCACATTCCTTTACCATCAATTATCCTCTATCCACGGCGGATATTCGCACCGACCGCTTGTAAGCAATCGGTGAGATCCGCGTATCCTCTGTCTAAATGCCGCAGTTCGCAGACGGTCGTTTCTCCCGCGGCGGCGAGCGCCGCCACGATCAATGCCGCACCACCACGCAGGTCGGTGCAGGTGACCGATGCGCCCTGCAAAGTCTTCACACCCTCTACGACAGCCACACGCCCGTCCACGCGGATGTGCGCGCCCATACGGGCAAGCTCATCGACATATTTATAGCGATTTTCAAATATGCCCTCCACAAACACACTCGTCCCGTCCGCCACACACGCCGCCGCAAGCAGCGGTGCCGCGGCATCCGTCGGAAAGCCGGGATACGGCATCGTGCGCACTGTGCCGAGGCTATGAAGCCGTGCCGGTGCCTTCACCGACACCGCCTGTAAACCATCCGCGGTCGGCTGTGACCGAATAACACAGCCGCTCTCCTCGAGCGTCGGGAACACCGGCGAGATATGCTCCGCAGCACAGCGGTGCAATGTTAATTCACCGCCTGTCACCGCCGCCGCCGCGAGATAGGTCGCCGCCTCGATGCGGTCAGGCATCACCCGATGAGCGCACCCGTGCAAATGCGGTACGCCCTCGATGGTCAGCACGCCGTCAGCGGTGCTTTGGATACGCGCACCGCAAGCGTTGAGATAGGCACAAAGATCCTGAATCTCGGGCTCTCTGGCGGCGTGACGAAGTACCGTTGTGCCCTGCGCCGTGCAAGCGGCAAGCAACACATTCTCCGTCGCGCCGACGCTCGGAAAGGCGAGGGTGATCTCAGCACCGCGCAAGCCCTTCTCTGCCCGACAACAGATATGCCCGTGGCGCTCCTCCACCGTCACCCCCAGGCGACGCAACGCCGCCAAATGCAGATCGATCGGGCGCGGACCGAGCTCACACCCGCCGGGATAGCTCATCGTCGCCTCGCCGCAGCGGGCGATGATCGCCCCCAAAAATACGATGGACGAGCGCATCTCGCGCATCAGTGTATCGGGAATATCACTCCCGATCGGGGCGTCCGCGTCCACCGTCACCGTATCCCCTTGCCGCTCCACGCGACAGCCGAGATGGCGTAGAATCGCCATCGACGCCCGTACATCCGACAGATGCGGGCAGTTATGTATCTCGCTTACGCCGTGCGCAAGCAACGTCGCCGCCAACAGCGGCAGGGTGCTGTTTTTTGCACCGTGGATGATCACCTCACCGGACAATTTTCGTCCGCCGCACACGGTAATCGTATCCATAAAGCATCCTCCTCTCCGCATCCCAGTGTATGCGAAATGAGGAAGGATGGTTAATTATTTCAGTTTATCTCGAATGGCGCGGTAGATGCGCTCATCCGCGTCGGCGATCGCCATTTTGCGGGCATTTTCCGCCATCGCTTCCATCCGTGCAGGATCGTCGGTGATAGCGCAGATCTCTTGCCACAGCCGCTCACCCGTGAGATCCTTCTCCTCAATACACACCGCGGCATCCTGCTCGACGAGGGTCATCGCGTTGTGGAACTGATGATTTTCCGCGACATAAGGCGATGGGATGAGGATCGACGGCTTGCCCGCCGCAGGCAACTCGCTGAGGGTCATCGCCCCGCAACGGCAGATGACCAGATCCGCCGCCGCCATACACTGCGGCATATTATCGATGTATTCCCGCACGGAAATTCCGTCCGCTGACAGCGGTACACCCGCCTCAGCGAGTGCCGCGCTCATCGCGTCAAAGCCGGTCTTGCCCGTGCCGTGGATATGTTGTAGCTTGCCTTGCTTATGACTCTCGTGCAGCACCTTGGTCATCGCCTCGTTGATGCGGCGAGCGCCCAGACTGCCGCCGAAAGACAAGACGAGCGGGCGCTCATCCAGCCCGAGCGCAACTCTCGCCGCCGCCTTGGTCTCGGTGAGAAAATCGGGGCGCAGAGGATTACCTGTCACGAAAACGTCGCAGTCGCTCGGCAGGTGTTTTCTTGCCGCTTCACTGCACAGCAGCACCGTTGCGCCCTCTTTGGCGAGCATCTTGACCGTCACGCCGGGGTAAGCGTTGGACTCGTGGACCAACGTCGGTACACCGTGGCGGATCGCTTCGCGCAGCACGGGCCCCGACACATAGCCACCCGTTCCGATCGCAACATCGGGGGCGAAATCCTTCACGATCTTCGCCGCGGCGACGCTCGAGGTCACCACGTTGACCGCCGCAAGGATATTGCGTCCGATATTCTTTAGCGATAACCGCCGTTGAAAGCCCCGCACGCTCACCGTCTGAATATGGTAGCCCGCCGCGGGAACGAGACGGGTCTCCATGCGCCCCTTGGCACCGACGAATAAGATCTCGGCGTCGGGGTGTTCTTTTTTGATTTTTTCGGCAATCGCCAACGCGGGATTGATATGTCCCGCGGTGCCGCCGCCCGCCATCAGCACGCGCATACGGTCATCCTCCTGTTCTCTGTCGTGTCAGGCTTTTTCCATCCTCGCCTGCCGCGATATCGCCAACACCACGCCCATCTGCAGCATCAGCATCAAGATCGACGTACCGCCGTAACTGAAGAACGGCAAGCTGATGCCGGTGTTCGGCATCAGGTTAGATACTACAGCGACGTTGATCGCGACCTGCAGACCGATCTGCAGAGTCAACCCGATCGCGAGCATACAGCCGAACTTGTCGGGTGAGCGCATACCGATAACAAAACCACGCCACACCAACAGTGCGAACAGCACCAGCACCAGCACCGCACCGACAAAGCCCATTTCCTCACAGAAAACGGAGAAAATAAAGTCGTTCTGCGGTTCAGGGAGGAACAGATGCTTTTGGCGGGAGTCGCCGGGACCAAGCCCAAGCAGACCGCCCGAACCGATCGCATACAGCGACTGGATGGTCTGCCACGCGTGATCCCTGCCCGAGATGCCGTCAGCGAAGGTGATCTCATTGGCGTAAGACTCCAAGGGATGCAACCACACCAAAATACGATCCTGCTCATATCCGAACACAGCGACCATCAGCACCACGCCCGCGACACCGACACCGATGACACCGAGCAGCCAGCCGATGCGCACGCCGCCGATATACATCATCGCAAAACCGAGAAGCCCGATAAGCAGCGTACCCGACAGGTGCGGCTCTATGATGACCAGCACGCAGGTGACACCGAGCAACAGGAACAACGGCAAAAAGCCCTTGGAAAAGGTTTTCATCTTCTTATGATTGAGCGAAATGAGATGAGCAAACAGCAGCACCAGCGCAAATTTCGCCAGCTCTGATGGCTGGAACTGTCCAAGCCCGGGGATACGGATCCAGCGATGCACGCCCGTCGAAGAGGGCATCAAAAACGCCACCACCAACAGCACCAGACTGATAAGCCAGATCACCCACGCAAATTTGTGCAGCACGTGGTAGTCGATCATCGACACGATAAGCATACCGACAAGACCGATCGCCACCCACAAAAGCTGCTTGCGGATATAGTAGTAACTGTCGCCGTCCTGATAGTTAAAGGCGTAAACATGGCTGGCGGAATACAGCGTCGCCAGACCGACGACCAGCACGATCATCAGCAGGATAAAAAACGGCATATCAAAGCCGCTGGTCAGGTTAAAGAACCGCCGTTTAAGCTTATTTGCCGATGGAAATGCTTTTGTATCCGCTTTTGCCATAAGGCGTTCTCCTCTCGTAAAAAATCGTGACGATCTTATGCGTACAGCATCAACAGCACGCCGATCGCACTGCCGATCGCCGTTACCAGCGTAAACACGGTGACGATCTTGTTTTCACTCCACCCGCACAACTCAAAGTGGTGGTGGAGAGGGCTCATCTTAAACAGCCGTTTTCCGTGAGTAAGCTTAAAATAGCCGACCTGCAGGATAACCGACAGATTTTCGGCTATGTAAAGAATGCCCACGGGCACCAGCAGGAAGGGCTGCTCGATACCAAAGGCAAGCGCGGTCAGCGCACCGCCGATGAACAGCGATCCCGTATCGCCCATAAACACTTTCGCGGGGTGCAAGTTCCACACAAGAAATCCTGCGAGTGCACCCGCGAGCGCGACAGCAAACAAGCACTGTCCGAACAGGTTCGCCAGACCGCTAAGCAGCAAAAACGCCAGCGCCGCCACAAAACCCGTCATCCCGCACAGACCGTCCACGCCGTCGGTGAGATTGGTCGCGTTGGATACCGCCACCACCACGAACACGCAAAACGGAATAAACCAGATGCCCCAGTTGACCTCCCCGAAGAAGGGAATGGTAAACCGACCGCCACCATAGATATACAGCACGATCGCATACGCCGCCGACAGCATCAGCTGCAACAGCATCTTCTGCAGAGCAGTCAATCCCATATTGCGCTTTTTGACGACCTTAATGTAGTCGTCGAGAAAACCAATGCCGCCGCAACCGACCGCCAGCACCACGCCGGCGATCAAACGCGCCGTGTCATACGGAATATCAACAATACCGGGTAGCTTCAGCAGACCGCCGACGATCAGCGCGAGCAGAAGAGCTGCCACCGTCGCAACGATGAACATAATGCCGCCCATTGTCGGAGTTCCCTGCTTCTTTTGATGCCACGTCGGGCCGTCCTCAAGGATGGTCTGTCCGAATTTCAGCTTGTGCAACCACGGGATGCACACCTTGCCGAGTGCCGCGGAAATCGCGAAAGACACCATTCCCGCAATGATCAGAATGAGGCTGTTTTTCATACGATCATCCCTCGCTTTTACTCGATAGCGGCGAGTGCATCTGCGACGACTTCCCGCTCGTCCAGATGGATGGTGCCGCTCCCTAAAATCTGATAGGTCTCGTGCCCTTTACCGGCTAACAGGACGGTATCCCCCGCCTGCGCATGCGCGATCGCCCAATGGATCGCCTCGATGCGATTTTCGATAACCGTATAGGGCGTTTTCGTTCCCTCAAGCCCCGCGACGATGTCGGCAATGATCGCCGACGGATCTTCGGTGCGGGGATTATCCGAGGTGACGACCAGATGATCCGCAATCGATGCGGCGATTGCGCCCATCTGCGGACGTTTCGTCTTATCCCGATCGCCGCCGCAGCCAAACAAGGCAATCAACCGTCCCTCACAACATTCCTTAAGCGTGCGACAGATGTTCTCCAGTCCGTCGGGGGTGTGAGCATAGTCGATGACAACGGTAAAATCGCGTCCGGTCGGCACCACCTCGGCGCGTCCCTTGACACCCGATGCAGCACACAGCGATTCAATCACCCGCTCGAACGGCATCCCGACCTTTAGGCAGGTCGTCGCGGCGGCAAGCCCATTATATACCGAGAACTGACCGGGGATCGCGAGCTTCACCCGCCCGATCTGCCCCGTGCTGACAAGCTCAAACGATACGCCGTCCGCGCGATGGCGGATGTTGTGCGCGACATAGTCGGCGGTGTTATCCTTTGTCGAGAAGGTCGCTCTCTCACAGGGGACGCCCTCCATCATCGCCGCCGCAAAGCGGTCATCAATGTTGAAAATGCCCGTCCGGCACATCGAAAACAGCTTTTTCTTCGCCGCCATATAGTTTTCCATCGTACCGTGATAGTCTAGGTGATCCTGCGTGAGGTTGGTGAACACACCGACATCGAAGACGCACCCCGCCGCGCGCTGCTGATCAAGCGCGTGCGATGATATCTCCATCACGCAATAGTCACAGCCCTCGGCAACCATCAAATGAAACATACTCTGCATATCGTAAGAATCAGGGGTGGTATGCCCCGCAGGCAGAGCGCGGTCACCGATCATATTCTGCACCGTGCCGATCAGCCCGACCTTATGACCATCATATTCCAGCATTGATTTGACAAGGCTGGTGGTGGTGGTTTTGCCGTTGGTGCCGGTCACACCGATGAGATGCAACTTGTTCGCGGGATTGCCAAACCAATTGGCGCACAGCTGCGCCCACACAAGGCGGGTATCCTTCACCACGATCTGGGTGCGCAGACCGAGATCGCGCTGGGTGAGAATGGCAGCGGCTCCCGCCTTCTCCGCATCGGCGGCAAAGCGGTGACCGTCCATTGCCGTGCCCGCGATGCACACGAACAACCCGTCTTTTTCGATCCGGCGGGAATCGCAGGTGATGCCGGTGATCTCACGATCACCGTCAATCGTCTGCAGAACGATACCCGTGCCGCAAATCAAATCTTGCAGTTTCATTGGTATTCCCCTTTCGCTCTACCCTACCGCTGTGGAATCGTTTGTATCGTTGTAAAGGAAGTACACCGTCACCACCGTGCCCTTGGGCACCTTGGTATCCTTGACGATGCTCTGTGAATTGGAAACAGCGGAATTGCCGCCGCCGACCGACAGACCCTGCACCTGCACGTTAAGCCCGAAATTGGCGGCGAGGGCGTTGACCTGCGTCACCGTCATGCCGGTGAAATCCGGTACAGTGACCGTCTGCGCCTCGGTGTCCTCGGTATACAGCAGCACCGTACCGCCGGCGGGGATCGTCTGCCCCGCGGCGGGGATCTGCTTGACGACCGTGGTGCCGTTGCCGAGGATGCTGGTCTTCAGACCGAGGTTTGCCATCTTGGTCTGCGCCGCCGCGACCGCCGCGCCTTCAACGTTCGGGGTGGTGCGACTGAGGTTGGCAAGCTCCTCAGTGGTGTATTCAGGCTCGATGCCCATATAAGGCAGGATGGAATCTAAGATCTTCTGCGCAACCGGCGCGGCGATCGTGCCACCGAAGCGCACCGCGCACTGCGGCTGGTCGAGCAGCACCAGCACCGCCACCTGCGGATCATCCGCAGGGGCGAAGCCGCCGAAGGAGGCGACCACCTCATAACTGTCGGTGATATCCCGCTTTTCCGACGTACCCGTCTTACCTGCAACGCGGTAGCCCGCGACATAGGCGTTCTTTGAACCACCGCCATTGGTCGCCGCGGCAAGCATATCACAGATGCGGCGGGAGGTCTCGGCGGAGATGATCTGCCGCTTGACCTGCGGTTGGGTAGTGGATACGACGTTGCCGTCGCTGTCCAACACCTGACCAACCACATAGGGGGTCATCAGCTTGCCGCCGTTGGCAACGGCGCTGATCGCGGTGATCATCTGGATCGGTGTGATCTTAAAGGTCTGTCCGAACGAGGTGGTCGCGAGCGACGATTCCTGCTGTTCCAGCACAGCGGCAGAATGGTACAGCCCCGCATTGGACGCCTCGCCGATCATATCGATACCGGTCTTTTCGGTGAAGCCGAAGCCGGTGAAATACTTAAAGAAGGTGTTGGCACCTATACGCATACCAAGCTGCATAAAA
>CAZVSE010000022.1:0-25841 GCA_964629445.1 uncultured Ruminococcus sp.
CGAACGGGTTGTCGAACGCTACTCATCGGAAACGATGGCGAAAGCGTATTGTGACAGTTGTTTGTCTTTTCTTTGCGAGTAAAGGTGAAAGAATATGAGAAGTATAGCGCTTAAGTTGCTGATAGTTATGGTAGCGTTGAATATGGTAATATTGCCGTTGAATGCCAAGTTGGCGGTTATATGCGGATATGCGATCTTGCTTCTGTCGGCATGGGTGCCGATCGATCTGATGCTGAACAGTGGTAATCACCTAAGCAAAAAGCAGATTCATTTGGTTATCGCATTTTTGGCCGTTACGCTCATCAATTCAGCGTTATCCATTTTTCAGTTTCAGCTCAGTGATGTTGAAACAGTGATTAAAGCGTTCGTGTCATTTTTCGCGTTTATGCTGGCGTTGTCCGTAGGAGAATCGACCTATACCGAGCGGGATCTCAACTTTTATTTCACGGCGAACCAATTGCTGTCACTGGTGTTTATTATTTACACGGTTATTCCATTTGGGTTTCAACGCACGGTTGTCGGTGATTACGGGTATTTACAATTCACCCTGTCTATGGGCAATCCGAACGCAACCGCAACAAAAGTGATGTTTTGCGTATTGCTTCTGATGATCCAGAGAGGCATTTCAAAGAAGGCTTGGATACGTTGGCTGAATATGGTGCTCATTATCGGACTGCTGTACACACTTTATAACTTAGAGTCCAGAACGGCACTGGCTTGTGCGCTCTTGGGCATCGTGTTGGGCACGGCCGTGAATTTCCGTGTCACAAAGAAGATCGCCGATATATGCTGGAGCATACCGATTTTGTTTATTCCTGTCCAGATCGTGTTCGAACAGTTTCCGGCACTTCGTCTGCTTGGCAAATCGTTAGTAACGGGGCGCGAGGAGCTCTTTTCCGATTTTATTGTTAAAATAGCAACCGAACCGCATCGCTTTATTCTTGGTAATTTCCTGAGCTATCAATTACAGAACTATCATAACATTTTCTTTACGATTCTGTTCAATTTCGGCATTGTGGGCGTCGTCTTGTATTATAAATTCTGGCGCGCAGAAAGCAGAAAACTGCGAGATCAGACAAGTAAGATCGCTAATTATGCGTGGATTGCAATCTTGGCGTTTGTGGTGCAGTCTGCAACGGAAGCGGCGGCGATGAGTGGCTCGTTCACCTTCGGCGCGATTATCATCCTCCTGAACCGCATGACCAAGGACACGTTTATTGTGACCCCCGGAACGGAAGAGCGTTACGATCTGACATTGAAAACGCGACGATGGTGGAAGCGAGCGGGAGAGAGGGAGCTATGAACGACCTTCAGAAAACAGAATTTGATATTCTAAAAGAATTTGTCCGCATCTGTGAAGAATTGCAGTTAACCTATTATTTGGTGTGCGGTTCGGCGCTCGGCGCAGCAAAATATCAAGGCTTCATCCCTTGGGACGATGATATGGATGTAGCGTTGCCGCGTGAGGATTATGAGGTCTTTTGCGAAAAAGCGCAGGCTATGCTACCTGAGCATCTCTTTTTGCAAAACTCGCGCACCGACAAGAACTATCCGCTGATTTTCAGTAAAATTCGACATTCCGAAACCACATACGTTGAAACGCCGTACGCGACGACGGATATGCATCACGGGGTGTATATTGATGTGTTCCCGCTCGACGGTTATCCAAAAGATGCGGCACAGCAGCAACGATTGGAAAAGGAAAAGCTTCGGTATAATCTGACCAGATTATGTTGCTTGGATATTCCGCGTTCGTGGAAAGTAACGGTGTTGGTAGCGATACAAAAGCTGTGCGGCTTGCATCGGAAGCCTTTTCGGTTTGTGAGGCGATTGGAACGTTGCATCGCGCAGTATCCTTTGATGAGTTCTTACGTGTGGTGTAATCATGGAAATTGGCAAGGGCGTCTTGAATATGCTCCCCGCGAACAATACGGCAACGGTTCCTTTGCGTTGTTTGAGGGTTTAAAAGTGCGTATCCCCGAAAAGATCGACGATTATCTTACGCAAAAATACGGCGATTGGCGTGCCGATCCGCCGGAAGAGGAACAAGTCGGTCACCACTACTATGAGATTATGGATCTGCAAAAATCTTATACGGCGTATAAGATAAAACTCCCAAACGGCGGTGTATCCTTTCGAAAACCGTGATTAAGATCAATGTCAAAACAAGGGTAAATAACAATGGTAAGAGGTGGTCGCTTTTACCGTTGTAAAATAAATTATCATAGAGAGCCAACCCATAACGTACTTGAGTAAAGGAGAATGAAGTATGAATCGTGTATCAAGAGTGATAGCAATCGTGTTAAGTGTTGTGATGCTGATCAGTTCGCTGCCGATGATGACGCTCGCTTTGGTGGATGGCAATATCCAATCGGGCGCGGTGATCGGTACGAATGGTTACTACAATATTATTTCACGAAAAGACTATGTACTTGTTCCTGGTGCAGCGACAGAGACCGAATTGGTCATCAATAACGCTGAGGGAACGCGTCGCCAAGTGCTTCACGTGATCGAAGTCGATCCGTCGAATCCGGACGTTTCCATTGTCCCCGGTTACTACGGCATTGACAAGGATCTGACGAATGTTGAAAACCAGACAGCCTCAAATTTGACCGATACGGCTGCCTATTATGAGGACACCCTTGGCTATAACATCGTTGGCGGTATGAACACCGATTTGACCTATTCCTCGAATGCGCCTCGCGTATTGGTGTATAACGGCAAGGATCTGCGCATCGGCGCAAATACCAGCTCGATGCTGTGCGTTTATAAAGAGGAAGACGGCACGGTCTCTTGTGAGGTGTCAGCGTTCAACAATACGACGATTGATGAAGGCCTTGCTTCCGGCCGCTTGCTGCACGCGCTTCCTGTGTCGTTTGGTATGGTCGTCAAGGATGGCGAACTCGTGTCCAAGACCGAAGAGCGTACTTCCGCTGCGGCTGCCCGTTCGATGGTCGGCGTTAAAGAAGACGGCACGCTGGTTATTTGTATGAATGATGGGCGCGGTGCCAACAACTCTGTCGGTCTTTGCAATTATGAGGAAGGCGAGATCATGCTCGCTCTCGGCTGTAAATGGGCGGCGAACTGTGACGGCGGCGGATCGTCCACTTTCCTGACGAAGCGCGTCGGCGAAGAGGAGTTCACCATGCGTTCCGTTCCCTGCGACGGCGCGCAGCGCGCTACGTTACACGGTATCTTCGTTGCTTCTAACGTTGCGCCCACCGGTGTGCTCGACGTTGTGAATGTCGACTCTGCGTATGATTATTTTGCGCCGAACACGACCTATACGTTCAGTGCGGAAGCGATCGACACCCACGGTTATGCGATGGATATGCCTGCTGATGTCTCGTGGGCTCTGTCTGACACCTCGTTTGGTACGATTGAAAACGGCACGTTCGTGTCGAACGGTAAGCTCGGTGCTGTTGATGTGCAGGTCAGTTCCGGCGGTAAGGTCGTCGGTGTCAAGACCATCACCGTTGCACACCCCGCCACATTTGAACTGTCTGCAACCTCAACGGTGATGCCATACTCCACAGCGGATCGTGTGCGCTCGATCACCCTGCCGATCGTTGCGATGATCGGTGAGGCGAATGTTTATTATGACACTAACGCGGTTTCCGTTGTATTGTCTGACAAGAATGCCGGTACGGTGGATGGCTATACGTTTACCGCGACGACCGATATGGAGATCGCGGGCGTAAATGTGACGATGACGTATTTGCCGACCAATGCGCAGCTTGTTTATACGATCGAGTTTGGTAAGGGTTCCGAGGTTATTTTTGATTTTGAGGACGGTGATGTGTCCGACTGGATGGGCTTTGATGAAGCAAAGCAGTGGAGCATTGATAACGGCGTGAATAATACGCTAGTCGGCGCCAACCCGCTTGCCGGTCAGTTCTCCGATCAAGTAGACGGCTCGACGTTCCTCGCTACTACCACAAACGGCGGTCAAGTCCACAGTGGCAACAACGCTTTGGCGTGGACCGTTGACAACCAATATGCAGAATTTGCGGGTTGGACCTACAACGTCCTCTTCAACATCGGCGAAACGGTTGTGCTTCGCGATGTGGAGAATGGCAAAAAGGCGACCGCTCTTGGTATGTGGCTCTACATTCCCGAAGGTGCGACCGGTCTTGCGTTCCAATCGCAGCTCTATACAAAGAATGCAGATGGTACATATTCCTGCAAGCAGGATCACTTTATGTTCACCACCGTCAGCGGTGAAATAAAGAACCTGAACTCCTGCACCGAAGCGGATATCCCCGAGTCTCGTTGGGTATACGCTTCCATTGACATCTCCAAGTACGATTATCTGTGCACACCCGTAGCCACCGATGAGGGTAATTCCCGTTCTCCCTCCTTCATCCGCACTTACATCAAGCCGACTCTTCCCGCAGCACACACCTTCTACATCGATGATATTACGCTCGATTACAGCTCGGCTGTGGATGATCGTATTCTGCCTACGATCGCCGATGTCAGCTATGTTCCCAACGACACGCTCATCGCTTTGAGCGAAGGTGCTGCGATCACCGATACGACGATAGCGTTCTCGGCTGCTGTTGCCGATAACGAGGCGCTGGATGCGTCTTCTGCGAAGGTGTATATCGATGGCGTGGCTGTCAAGGCGGAAGTGGCAGCGGGAATGCTTTCGAGCGAAAGTGTGACGCTGAACCCCGGTGCTCATACAGTTGCGATAGAGATCTCTGATGAACTCGGTAATGTGGCGAAGGTGACGCGTAATTTCACCATTTCCGGTGATGCGGTTGTTGCCCTTGGCGGTCACAACGATTCGAATGCGGCCCCCGAATATGATTCGATCTATTACGTGGATATCGATGTCGCGGACATCGCTTGCGTGAATGAACTTTCCGCCACATTGAAACTGCAAAACGCCAATAAGTGGGAGATCAAAGGGGCTACTGCGGCACAGGGCTTTGATATGTCTTGTGAGTATAATGAGATCTCTGGGCTCTTGACGGTTACGCTGGAGGCTAACGGTGAGACGATCGATACGGAAATGTCGACGATCGTCAGTGTCCCTGTTCGTGTGTGGTCGTGGAATGCGTACAATCATGTCACCGGTGCGGCAATCACGCCGGAAGCCCATTATGCGACAGGCTATTGCCCTGTTGTGACGATCAATTGTGAGATTGTTAAAGGCGAGGTTACCTTATCGGATGACAGCGCGGCAACCTTTGGCGGTTCGATCCTCGTGGATACTAAACTCAATGATACTGTCAATCCCTGGCATGTCCACGATGAGGAATTGACGGCGCTTAATCAGGGTGCCACCTGTACGCAGGCCGGCTACACGGATCGCACCTACTGCGAGACCTGTGCTTCTGTCATCGATTGGGGTAAGACGGTCGAAGCCACTGGTCACACTTACGAATTGGTTGACGGCGCGTTCGTGTGCCATTGCGGTGCAGAATATGCCATCAGCACCGGTTTGATCAACATGAACGGTATCAATTATTACGCCATCGGTGGAAAACCAGTTTCCGGCTGGCAGATGATTGAAGACACCTATTACTACTTCGATAAGACGACATTTGCCGGACTTAACGGTAACTATTCGTCGTATGAGGTTGCCAGTACATCTCAGAGCTTCACTTATTCCTTCACCAACGGCAAGTTGGACAGCGGTGCGTGGGTGAAGATGGAAGACGGTACTAGATACTATTACGGTCCGACCTACTATCATAATACAACGACCGAAATCGACGGAAAGACCTATTCTTTCCGCAATAACGGCTATCGTTACGAAGGCACCTGCGTGATCAAGTATAACCCGAAGGGCGACTATCAGCTTTATGAGTTCACGGAAGACGGTGTGTTTGTCGGAACACTGTATGTAAACGGCGTGTATACTATTTCTGATGGCTCGGTTTACTACTTTAACAACGGTATACCGACGATCCCCGGCCTTGTGCAGGATGACGAAGGCAATTACTACTACTTCCACAACTCCTATATTGCGGTGAAGGATGGCTCTTTCACCGTAACGAACACCAATGGTCTGCTCGATGTCGGCGTGTATGATTTTGACGCGACCGGTAAGATGATCATCAAGAACGGTATTGTGCGTGACAAAGACGGTTATGTCCGTTACTATGTCAATAACGTCCCCACCTATGCAGGCCTTGTGAAGGATACAGACGGCAGTTATTACTACATTTCGGGCAGCACCTATACGGCCGTGACGAACTGTTCACGGTACATCACCTTCACGAACGATCTGCTCCCCGTCGGCACCTATAAGTTCGGTGAGGACGGTAAGTTGATCATTAAACAAGGCATCGTCAAAGACGCCGACGGCTATATCCGCTATTACATTGATGGTGTGGCGCAGTATGCGGGTCTTGTGAAGGATACGGACGGCAGCTACTATTACATTTCGGGCAGCACCTATACGGCTGTGACGAACTGCTCACGGTACATCACCTTCACGAACGATCTGCTCCCCATCGGCACCTACAAATTCGATGAGGACGGTAAGATGATCCTGAAGAATGGTATCATCAAAGACGCCGACGGCTATATCCGTTACTATGTCAATGACCAGCCCACCTACGCCGGTCTTGTGAAGGATACGGATGGCAACTATTATTACATTTCGGGTAGTGGATGTGTTGCGATCACGAACTGTTCGCGCTATATCACCTTCACGAACGGCTTGCTTCCCGTCGGCACCTATAAGTTCGACGCCGAGGGCAAGATGATCATTAAACAAGGCATTGTGAAGGATGCCGACGGCTACATCCGCTATTACATTGACGGCGTAGCGCAATATGCGGGTCTTGTGCAGGATAAAGAAGGCAACTACTATTACATCTCCGGTAACGGTGGTATGGCGGTTACCAACTGCACGCGTTATATTTCCAACACCAATGATCTTCTGCCTGCCGGTATGTATACCTTTGGCGAAGACGGTAAGATGATCATAAGCTGATCGACATCTCGGTTATCGGCCCCACCTTCGGGTGGGGCTTGCCGCACAACTCAAAGCCTCCTCGCGGCGTGCGGCGGACAACGAATGCCGGAGACGGTGTTCGGCGGATTTGAGAATGAATTTTAAGAAATATTGGGCTGATAATATGCAAAAGCGAAACAGCACAACTAAAAATGCCGTATGGATCATATCCTGTAAGGTTGTCCAATCCCTTTTAGGTATGGTCGTCAGTTTGCTGTCTGCGCGGTATTTGGGGCCGTCAAACTACGGCCTGATCAGTTATGCGGCATCCGTTGTTGCGTTTGTACTTCCGATCGTTGAGCTGGGATTTCGTTCGACGTTGGTGCGTGAGATTATTGATCATCCGAACAAAGAGGGCGAAATCGTCGGCACATCGCTTGTGTTCAGTTTGCTATCCTCCATCGTGTGTATGGTTGGCGTGTCAACATTTGTTCACATCGCTCACCCCGATGAGCCCGTGACATTGATCGTGTGTGCATTATACAGCATCAGCTTGCTGACACAGGCACTTGAGATGATCCAGTATTGGTTTCAGGCGAAGTTGATCTCGCAGTACACATCGCTGACCGGCTTGGCAGCATACGTGCTTGTAACGGCGTATAAGATCTATCTGTTGGCAACCCAAAAAAGCATTTATTGGTTTGCGGTATCGCAAGCGCTTGATTATTTGATCGTGGCAGTGGTGCTGATTGCTTTCTTTTACAAACTCAGTTCTCAAAAGCTGTCGGTATCCTTTAAGCGATTTCGAGAGATGTTCTCGAAAAGTCGATATTTTATTGTTTCCAGTTTAATGGTTACGGTATTTGCGCAAACGGATAAAATTATGCTAAAAATGATGCTGTCCGAGGAGGCTGTTGGTATTTATTCCGCAGCAGTCACCTGCACAGGGGTCTTCAGCTTTGTTTTTGCTGCGATCATTGACTCATTTCGCCCGCTGATATTTGAAAACAAAAAAATTTCCGAGGAAGCATACGAAAAGAGCCTGGTCACCTGCTATTCCGTGGTGATCTACTTATCGCTGATTCAAAGTGTGGCTTTCACAGTTTTTTCGGGTCTGATCATTCGGATCTTGTACGGTGCGGAGTACGCCGCTTCGGCGAGTGTGCTCAGCCTGGTCGTTTGGTATACCCCATTTTCCTATTTTGGCCCGATTCGCAATGTGTGGATGTTTGCGGAGAATAAACAGCGGTATTTGTGGATCATTAACCTAACGGGAGCGGTCACGAACGTGTTGCTTAATGCGGTGCTGATTCCGTGTATGGGCGTGATGGGTGCGGCGCTTGCGTCGCTGATTACGCAGGCGTTGACGAATGTCGTGATTGGGTTTGTTGTGAAGTCGATTCGGTACAACAATGTTTTGTTGCTTAAGGGCTGCAACCCAAAACTGTTGATCAACTATATCAAACGGTTTATTCGGCCTTAAAAAGAAGCAATCATACGATTAAAACAGAACGCCGATGAACTGCCTGTGTGTTCGGGAGGCGGCTTATCATTAAACAAACGGGAATAGGTCGCCCTTCACAGGGCGACCTATTTTTGAAAGCGAAAACCACGCGATAGTGGCGTGGTTCAAAAGGACTTTAGCGATGAAAGAAAAAACTACCCCTCAGTCGGCTACTTGGATAGGGTGTTTTGTCCGTGCATTTCAGAAAACGGTTGTAATTTATGTGGGGGTGTGGTATGATTTTTGTCGAGGTAATGCATATCGATCGTGGTATGGCGATCTTTTCCTGCCAGTCGGCGAATATGTATGTCAGCCGCGGTAAGGATGCACGGTTTGTCGGTTTGGTCAATCCCACAGGCTATGATCAGACCGTGGCGACCGCAACCTTCAAGAAAAGCGGGGAGATAGAGGACATCTTCCCCCTACCGCTACGAGCGACCGCTGCTGTTCCTCGGCTCGTCTATCACCGAGGGCGGTTGCAGCGCGTCATTGTCGAACGCCTACACTGCGTTGCTGTCCAAATGGTTGGATGTTGACTATTACAACTACTGGCTGTCCGGCAAATGCCGCGGACAGTTGGCGTTAGTGGATTTCTTTGCGAATTTTGATGATATCAGTGTGTTTGTGCTAGTTATGACCTTAACGCACCGACAGCGGAATTTCTCGCACAGACGCACGAGCCGTTTTTTGCCGTCTGCGTGAGCATTCCCCGACCTGCCCGTGCTGATGATGACCGCGCCGAACTATCGACACATCAATGGTGCGGATGAACGTCGTGCGGTTGTTCGCAAGACCTATGATACTGCTGTGGCGGCGTGGGATAAGAATGTGTATTTTCTGGACGGCAAGGATTTCTTTGGCGACGAGGACATGTATTACTGCACCGCCGATACGGTTCACCCGAATGACTTGGGGTTTTATCGTATGGCTCAGTGTGTATACCCTGTCCTTAAAACCATCCTTGAAAAGATATAACGGAGGAAACGGTATGAAACTGCTTATTGCATCGGACATTCACGGCTCGGCGTATTATTGCCGCGCCCTGCTCGCGGCGTTTGACCGCGAGGGCGCGGATAAGCTTGTTCTGCTCGGGGATATTCTCTATCACGGACCGCGCAACGACCTGCCGTTGGAATACGATCCAAAGGCGGTCATCTCCCTGCTCAGCGAATATAAAAATGCCATCCTTTGCGTGCGAGGCAACTGCGACAGCGACGTCGACCAGATGGTGCTGCCGTTTCCCATTATGGCGGATTACGCTGTGCTGTTTGCGGGCGGACGCACCATCTACGCCACCCACGGACACGTACATAACAACGCAAACCTGCCGCCGTTGGCGGCGGGGGATATCTTGCTGCACGGGCATACCCACGTGCCCGCGTTTGAGGAATACCCGACCCACACCTACGTCAATCCCGGCTCGGTGTCCATCCCGAAGGAGAGTTCGCCGCACAGCTATCTGTTGCTCACCGACGAGGGCTTTACCTGGAAGGATCTTGACGGCGGAGTGTACAAACAGCATACGATCTGAAAAAGAGGAGGCATGCGCCTCCTCTTTTTTCGAGATTTTTTGACAAAATTTGCGTATATAATATATATATTATATATATTGCTTTTTAGGTGGTAATGTGCTATGATAAATGTGTATAATTGCGCGTGACGGCCAAAAATCCGCGGAGAGGAACGGACAAAACGATGAAAAAACGCATTATGTTAGCGACTCCCACGATGCACGGAGAGGAAATGGGTTTTCTTCAAGAGGCATTTGACACCAACTGGATCGCCCCGTTGGGAGCGAACGTGGACGGCTTTGAGCAGGAGATGTGCGCCTACGTCGGGGTCAAGGCGGCGACCGCCTGCGTCAGCGGCACGTCGGCGCTGTTCCTCGCATATAAATTAGCGGGGGTGAAACCGGGGGACATCGTGTTTTGTTCGGATATGACCTTCGCCGCGACGGTCAACCCCGTCAGCTACCTCGGCGGGCGGCAGGTGTTCATCGACTCTGAGCGGGGCACCTGGAATATGAGCCCCGAGGCACTCGAGGCGGCGTTTGAGAAATATCCCGAATGCAAGGTAGTGGGGCTTGCCCACCTCTACGGCACGCCGAGCAAGATGGAGGAGATCCTCGCCATCTGTAAGCGCCACGGCGCTACGTTGGTGGAGGATGCCGCCGAGAGCCTGTCCGCGACCTATAAAGGCGCGCAGACCGGCACGTTCGGCGACTACGCGGTGGTCAGCTTTAACGGCAATAAGATCATCACCACCTCGGGCGGCGGTATGCTGCTGTCGAACGACGAAGCTGCGATCAAGAAGGCGCGCTACTGGTCGACGCAGGCGCGGGATGCCGCCCCGTGGTATCAGCACTCTGAGATCGGCTACAACTTCCGTATGAGCAACATCGTCGCGGGCATCGGTCGCGGTCAGCTGTTGCACCTTGAGGAGCATCGCGCGCGCAAGAAGGCGATCTACGAGCGGTACAAAGAGGGGCTGGGCGATCTGCCGCTGTCGATGAATCCCTATCTCGAGGAGAGCGAGCCGAACTTCTGGCTGTCCTGTCTGCTGCTCGATGAGGGCTGCGGCGTGCAGCCGATGGAGCTGCTCGAGCGGCTGGAGACGGAGAATATCGAGAGCCGCCCGATCTGGAAGCCGATGCATCTGCAACCGGTGTACGCGGATCGCGATTTCATCCCCGATCCGTCGGGCTGTGTCAGTGAGGATGTGTTTGCTCGCGGGCTGTGCTTGCCCAGCGATATCAAGATGACCGCTGAGGAGCAGGACGAGGTCATCTCGGTCATCCGCGGCTGCTTCAAATAAAAACAGAGAGGTACATAATGTACGCAAAATGTGTAAAACGTCTGCTGGACATCGTACTGTCCTTTGCGGCGCTCGCGGTACTGTCACCGTTTCTGCTGATCTTCACCGTCGTCGGCGCGATCGTGATGAAGGGCAACCCCTTCTTCACCCAGCCCCGCCCCGGTAAGGACGAGAAGATCTTTAAGCTCATTAAATTCCGCACGATGACCTGCGCGACGGATGGAGACGGGCATCTCCTGCCGGATGAACAGCGTCTGACGGGCTACGGCAAGTTTCTGCGCTCGACCTCGATCGACGAGCTGCCCGAGCTGATCAACATCCTGATCGGCGATATGTCGATCATCGGGCCGCGCCCGTTGCTCGTGCAGTATCTACCGCTGTATAACGACGAACAGCGGCATCGCCACGACGTGCGCCCGGGGCTGTCGGGACTCGCACAGGTGAACGGACGCAACACCGTCAGTTGGGAGCAGAAGTTCGCTTACGACGTGGAGTATGTGAACAACATCACCTTCCTCGGGGACGTGAAGATCGTGTGGCAGACGGTCGTCAATGTTCTCAAGCGCGAGGGCATCTCGCAGGAGGGGCAGGCGACGATGACGGAATTTATCGGTAACGAAGGACAGGTGACAGTGAATGAATAAGCCGATCCTCATTATCGGTGCGGGCGGTCACGCGAAGGTGATCGCCGACATCGTGTTAAAGAGCGGGGATGCCCTGCTGGGTTTCCTCGACGATGCGGCCACCGGCAAGGTCTACGGCGAGTACAAGGTGCTCGGTACGGTCGCGGACTGCGTGCGGTATGCGGATCAGGCGCAGTTTATCATCGGCATCGGAAACAACGCCATTCGGCGGCGCATTGCCGAGCGATATGCGCTCGATTGGTACACCGCCATCCATCCATCGGCACAGATAGCTTTGGGCGTGACGGTCGGTGAGGGAACGGCGGTGATGGCGAACGCGGTTATCAACAGCGACACCGCCATCGGACGGCATTGTATTGTCAACACCGCCGCGGTGGTGGAGCACGACAATGTCATCGGCGATTATGTGCACGTGTCGCCGCACGCGACGCTGTGCGGTGTGGTCACGGTGGGGGAGAATACCCAGATCGGCGCGGGCGCGACGGTCATCCACGTGACGAACGTGTGTGCCGACTGTGTGATCGGCGCGGGGTCCACGGTCGTGGAGGATATCGATACGGCGGGCACGTATGTTGGCTTGCCGGCGAGAAAAATCAATTAACTTGATAGGAGAAACGTCATGTCATTGACACTGATGTATATTACAAACAATCCCGATATGGCGATTATCGCGCAAAAAGCGGGTGTGGACCGTGTTTGGATCGATATGGAGTATATCGGCAAAGAGGATCGACAGGCCGGGATGAACACCGTCAAGTCGCATCATACCATTGAAGACATCAAACGCCTGCGTCCGTTAATCCACTCCTCGCAGCTGATGGTACGCGTCAATCCGATTCACGAAGCGACGGCGATGTACGGCAGTTCGAAAGAGGAGATCAATGCGGCGATTGCCGCCGGCGCGGACGTGCTGATGCTGCCGATGTTCCGCACGCGGGCGGAAGTCGAGCGTTTTGTCGAATGTGTTGACGGACGCGCGACGGTACAGCTGTTGGTCGAAACAGCCGAGGCGGCACAAAATATTGACGATATTCTTGAGTGCTCGGGAATCGACGAGGTACATATCGGGCTTAACGATCTGCATCTGGCGAATAACAAGACCTTTATGTTCGAATTGCTGTGCGACGAAACGGTCTCGACGCTGTGTGAGAAGATCCGTGCCAAGGGAATCAAATATGGCTTTGGCGGCATCGCGCGTGTCGGTCACGGAATGCTCCCTGCGGAGTATATTATTGCAGAGCATTATGCTCTCGGTTCGACCGCGGCGATCTTATCCCGTGGTTTTTGCGATGCGAACTTGGTGAAGGATCCTCGTGAGATCGAGGACGCCTTTATCCAAGGAGTGAAGGATATCCGCGATAAAGAGTGCGAGGTGGCGTTGTTTACACTTGAGCAGTACGAGAAAAACCGTGCGATCATCAAAGAGAAGGTTGCGCAGATCGTATACAACATAAAGAAGCAGGGATAACGGATATGAAAAAGATCTGTTTTGTGACAACGGTGTCGTTGACGATGAAGATGTTTGTCGTTGAGATCGCCAAGCATTTACATACAGCGTGCGGTTATGATGTGACGCTGATATGCGACACCGACGAGGAATTTGCCGCGTCGCTGCCGCCGTATCTGCATTATATTCCCGTGCCGATGTCCCGAGGCATCGACCTGTCCGGTTTGCGATCGGTATGGTCGATGTATAAGATCTTCCGCAAGGAAGGCTTTGACCTTGTGCAATATTCGACGCCGAATGCCGCATGCTACGCGAGCATTGCGGCGATGATGGCGAGAGTGAAGATCCGTCTATATGCGCAGTGGGGGATTCGCTATATCGGTCTAGAGGGGACATCCCGCAAGATCTTTAAGCTGATCGAAAAAATGGTGTGCACACTATCCACGCATATTCGTTCGCAGAGCCCGCTTAATCGACAGTTTGCTATTAACGAAAAACTGTGCAAGGAGAGCAAGGTCTCGGTCATCGGCATTGGTGGCACGATCGGTGTGGATCTGTCGCAGTGTGATAAGGTGGATGCGGCGTCCGCGCGGGCGGTGATCCGCGGTCGGCACGGTATAGCAGATGACGCGTTTGTCTACGGCTTTGTCGGAAGGATCAACCGAGACAAGGGCGTTAACGAACTTATACAAGCGTTCTGTACCGTAAAGAAGAAGCATACAAACGCGGTGTTACTCTTGATCGGTGGCGAGGACGATAAGAATCCGATTGACGCGCAGCTTATGCAGATCGCGAAAGAGGATGACCGCGTTGTGATGACGGGAAATGTGCCGTCGGATGAGGTCAGCGCTTATATGGCGGCGATGGATGTGTTGGTCCATCCGACCTACCGTGAGGGTTTCGGTAAGGTCATTCAAGAAGCGATGGGTATGCGCTTGCCTGTTATCACAACCGATATCCCCGGCCCGTCGGAGGTCATTGAAAACGGGGTTTCCGGTCTACTGGCACGGGTGAAGGACAGCGATGATCTGGCGCAGAAGATGGAGAGTCTCTTGACCGATCCGACACTTTGCCGTTCGTTTTCCGAAGCGGGTCGTGCGCGAGCGGAAATGTATTTTGACCGACCAATCATGCTCAATAATATCGATGTGGATATGGCAGGCATATTTAAAGCACACGGAAAAGGAGAATAAGCATGTTTTTCAGTGTTGTTGTCCCCGTTTACAATGTGCAGGAATATCTGCGGGAATGCGTTGACAGTATTTTGGCGCAGACCTTTATGGATTACGAGGTGCTGCTGGTCGATGACGGATCGACGGACGCCAGCCCTCAGATATGCGACGAGTACGCGCAGAAAGATGAGCGAGTCCGTGCCATTCACAATCGCAACGGCGGTGCCTCTGCGGCGCGAAATACCGGCTTCAGGGAGGCGAAGGGCGACTACGTTCTTTGTATCGACAGCGACGATTTTTTCACCGACACGGAGTGCTTCCGAAAGATCTATGCCGCGGCGCAGAACAAGGATGTTGTTTTGTTTAAGTACCAAAAGTACATTGATGAGGAAAAATGCTTTGGGAAGTGTGCGTTTTCCTATGCCGGCATTGACGAAGCGGACACGGTCGCGACGGTGGTGGATAAGTTGGTCAACGCGGACGCGTTCTTCGGTATGGCGTGGATGAAGTGTATCCGACGTCAGCTGATCGTAGATAATGACCTGTATTTTAAAGAGGGCATCGTCGCCGAGGATATTGATTGGAATTATCATCTGTATTGCTGTGCACAGACCATTGCAACGGTTGACGAGCCGTTTATCGCCTACCGCCAGCGGGAAAACTCGGTCACCAGTGCCCTAAAGATCAAGACGTTGACCAGTCTGTTGTACGTCTTAGAGAAGTGGGCTAAGCAGTTGGATACGGTGTCGGATAAAACGCTGAGCAGCGCGCTGATGGGGTCGCTGGCGAAGCATTACAGCAATATGCTTATCGCGTATACGCGAATCAAGGATAAGCAGAAAAAGCAGTATAATGCTCGTGTGAAGGCACTCGCTTGGCTACTGCTGCATGCGAGAAGCCGGCGTCCTCGCTTGATGGGCAAGGTTTACCGTGTGTTTGGTTTTCGTGCGACCGTGATGCTGGTCGCAATGTTGGATCGAGTAAGGTGAGGAAGATATGGAAAAGCAGCTGCCGAAAATTTTATCCATTTCGCTGAGCACGTGGCGCACGGACAGCGGTATTCACACGCAGACGGATCTGTTTAAGTTCTGGCAGCCCGATCGGGTCGCACAGATCTATACCAAATCCGATCTGCCGAACACGCCTGTGTGCAATACGTTTTTTCAAATATCCGAAAACGCGGTCATCAAGAGTGTATTAACGCGTAAACCGGTCGGTCGCGTGGTGGAGAACGGCGCACAAGCGGATGCGGCGGTGCAGAAGTCGATGGAAGCCGAAACGAAGCTATACGCCAAGGCGCATAAACGCAAGTCCTGGCTGATGACGGTTGCGCGGGAGCTTGTGTGGCTGTTCGGTTGCTGGAAGAGCAAGGCGTTGGATGCGTTTGTTGAGGAATTTGATCCCGACGTATATTTTGTGCCGATCTATCCGGTCGCGTATATGGGCTGGCTCCAGCTGCACATCTTGAAGAAATATCCTAAACCGTATGTGTGCTATCTGGCGGACGACAATTACTCGTACAAGGTTTGCGGCAAAAACGTGTTTGCTTACATTCACCGTTTTATGCTGCGTGGTGTGGTGAAGAAGCTCGCGGAGAATTGCGATGAGATGTTCACCATCACGCAGACCGAGGCCGAGGATACGGATAACCTGTTCGGCACGCACAGTGTGGTGCTGACTAAGGGCATCGATTACAGTCAGTTGGAATACCAAGAAAAAGAGCCCGGCGATCCGATCAAACTGGTTTACACCGGCAAGCTGATCATTGGGCGCGCGGCGTCGTTGGTCGCAATCTCTAAGGCGATGAAGAACATCAATAAGGACAGCGAAAAGGTCGAGATGGAGATCTATTCGCCGGATGTGATGGATGATAAGACAATGGCGTGGCTGAATTCCAACGGATGTCGCTATATGGGGTGTGTGTCAAAGGAACAGGTCGCCAAAATCCAACAAGAAGCGGATGCGGTCGTCTTTGTGGAGTCTCTCGAAAAGGCGCATCGCTATGCGGCGAGGCTGTCGTTCTCGACCAAGCTCACCGATTATTTCAAGAGCGGAAAATGCATCTTCGCCATCGGCGATGAGACCATCGCGCCGATCGTGTATCTGCGGGATAACGATGCGGCGGTGATCTCCACGGCGTATGAGCAGATCGAGGGGAACCTGCGTCGGCTCATCGACGATCCGACGCTGATCAAGGAATACAGCCGCAAAGCATTCGATTGCGGAAAACGCAACCACGATGAACCCATCATCCGCGAGCGGTTTGTCTCGACATTCCTGCGCGCGGCTTCGGGAGAGAAACAGGATGACTAAGAATGATATGTTGTGTGCGCTGACAGCGGCGGGCGTGGATGAGGCGCAGGCGGAAGTCTTTGCGGACTGCCTGGCGACCGCCGATCTTTACGGCGTGACCTCGCACGGCAGCCGATTGCTGGCGGCGCATTTGGATAAGCTCGCCCGTGGCGAGTACAATTTAACACCGCAATTCACCGTTTTTCGCGAAACGGCGGCATTTGCTGTCATCGACGGTGACAACGCCATCGGCGCGGTCAGCGCGGACCATTGTATGCGGTACGCGATGGACAAGTGCAAGGCATCGGGGATGTTTACGGTATACAGTCGCAACAATAACACCTTTGGCCCTGCCTTCTACTATCCGCTTAAGGCGGCGCAGGAGGGCTATATTGCGCTTATCGCCTCGAACAGTCCCGCACAGATGGCTCCCATCGGAGGGAAGCAGAAGATGCTCGGCACCAATCCGTTTGCCGTGGTGATCCCCGTGGAGGGGAGTGATCCGCTGATCATCGATATGGCGACCAGCGTGGTGGCAAAATCCAAGTTCAAAGAATATAAAGAGCAGGGTTTGCCGTTGCCGTTGGGCTGGGCTCTTGACGAGAACGGCAAGCCGACCACCGATCCCGATGAGGGTATGCGTGGTTTGGTGCTCCCGATGGCGGGCTTCAAGGGGTATTCTATTGCGATGCTCATTGATATTCTGTCCGGCGTGCTGTCCGGCGCGGCGTATCTCAATAATGTCGGGCGGTTTTATTCCGAAGACGGCGCGTGTATGAACGTGGGTTTTTATATTACGGTAATCGACCCCGTGCAGGTGCTGGGGGAGGATGCCCTTGCTGTTCTGCAGGAGTTCACCGACACGTTGCGGCATTCAGAGGCAATCGACGGTGAGACCGTCTGTTTGCCCGGCGACGATCGGTTGGCGATCAGACGAAAAACTCTTAAAGAATAACATACGAAAAGAGGTGGAATACGTGAAAGTGTTGCAGATCAATGCGGTCTACGGCGACGGCAGTACCGGCAAGATCGTGGCGGATATGCACGAACTGTGTATGCAGAGCGGCATCGAATCGCACGTTGCTTATTCCACCACCTCAATGAATGAGAGCGATATTGTCAACGGTTATCGCATCGGCAGTGCGCTCGGTAAGAAACTGCACGCGGTGCTGTGTCGCATCAGCGGCAAGCAGGCATATTATTCCCGTCACGCGACGCGGCGGCTGTTACGGCACATCGACCGCGTGCAGCCGGACATTGTCCATCTGCATAATCTGCACAGCAACTTTATCCACCTCAATATGCTGCTGAAATACTTAGCTGAGCGAGATATCGCCACCGTGCTCACTCTGCACGATTGTTGGTTCTTCACCGGCGGGTGCTTTCACTACACCGTGCAGGGGTGTGACGGCTGGTTGCGCGGTTGCACCGACTGTCCTGTGAAGGAAGGGCAAGCCCCTGTGCCGTTTTCCCGCTGTTCAGCGAGAATTTTAAAAGATCGTATACAATGGTTTTCCTCGATCCCGCGATTGACTGTCTGCGGCGTGTCCGACTGGACAGCGAACGAGGCGCGGCGCACGTTCTTTGCCGATAGATCGGTTTGCACGATCTACAACGGCATTGATTTTGAGGTGTTTTATCCCGAAGCGTTGTCGTTGCGAGAGCAATGGGGCGTCGAGGATAAGTTTGTGGTTTTGGGCCCTGCGAGCAAATGGCTCGATCCGATCAACCGCGATGCGCTTTTGAGAGTCTCCGAGGAGCTGGGTGAGGACGGCGTGCTGGTGTTGCTTGGCTATCGCGGCGGACACGCCGATCTGCCGCCGAATGTCAAGGCTCTCGGCTACGTGTCCGATAAGGACGAATTGCGCCGCATATATTCCGCGGCGGACGTGTTTGCCAACTGCACGCGGCAGGAAACGCTGTCGCTCATCAACGTTGAGGCGCAGGCGTGCGGCACGCCCGTCATCACCTATCGCAACACCGGCGTACAGGAGACGGTGGACGGTGTGTGCGGCTTCGCGGTGGATACCGGCGACGTCGACGCGCTTATCGAGAAGATCCAACAAGTCAGATCCGTCGGCAAAGCTGCGCTGACCGAACAATGCCGCGCATTTGTGAAAGAAAAGTTCGAGCGAGAAACGAATTATCAACAGTTTATCGCGCTGTACCGCAAAATTTGCAACGAAGGTTAAGGGAAGATAGTATGAATCTGTTACGGGAAAAGATAGCAAACCGAATGTCGGTTATTGAATTTGCGATCGTGCTGTTGCTCTCGGCGTATTATATTATGCCGGCGGTGAACTCATCGATCGGATCGATCACAATTGTGATGTTGGGGCTTGCCTATCTGGCGTTTGTTTTTTTGGTTGATCCGCCGATCCGTGGCAGTATGGTAAAGATGCTTTTGGCAATCGTCGTTCTGGCGTTTTTCTACACGGTGTTGACGGATACCGATTCGATTTCCGCGACGGCATCGAACTACGAACTAAAACAATTTTTCTCCCGATTTTACCAATATTTTATGATGTATTTCCCTGTGATCCTGCTCACACGTGTTGATCAGTTGGTGAACAAACAACAGCGGTGGATCTTGTTATTAGCCACGCTTGTGATGATCGCATACGTTGTTATCACGACCATGTCCATTTTAGCAGAGGATGCCAACGCAACCCGCGGCTGGCAGAATTTTGACGAATACGAAGGAGAAAACCTCGGTAATTATTATTTCGTGTATGCTGTGCCGATCATCATCGCCTGTTTGTCTGCGTGCGTTGTGCGTTCACCTTTCTGGGTGAAAGTGCTGTGCATAGCGATGATTCTGTTCTTCTTTGTGTTTTTGATCAATGCGCAGTATACACTGGCGATTTTGATCTCCATTATCGGTGTGGCATATCAGGTGACAAAGTCGATCAAGCCGGTCGTCGGTAAAGCGATGTTTTTGTTGGCGTTGCTCGTGTTCTGTTTGTTTATACCGAATATGCTGGAGTTTGCTATCGAGCGCATTCGCTCGGCACAGATCACGACCCGTCTGCGTGAGATCCTCGCGTTTTTGACAGGCGAAGGAGCTGACGGCTATAACCTGAACGGTCGTCTGACCCTATATTGGGAGACGATCAAGGCGTTCTTCGCCAGTCCGTTGTGGGGCAATCAATATCTTGGGTTTGACGGACACGCCACCTTCCTGACGGTGCTGGCAAACACCGGTATACTGGGTGGCATCCCGTTCTATTGGCTGTTTTTCTCTTCCCGCAAGCATGTGTTGACATTGGCAGAAGACAGTAAGGAATTGCTCAAGCCGGCGATTCTGATGTTCGCGCTGATGGGACTGACAAACCCGATCCAAGCCGCGCAGCCGCTCGCGTTTGCGACGTGGTTCATTGCTCCGCTGATGATTATGACGATTTTCAAAAAGGAGAATGTACAAGATGAAAAAGCCGTGGAAAATTGATGTCCCTGTATTGCTGATCTTCTTTGCGCGCCCTGAGGTATTTGCAAAGGTGTTTGAGTCTGTGCGCGAGGCGCGTCCGAGCACCTTGCTGTTGTGGCAGGACGGACCGCGCGAGGGCAGAGCGGACGATGTTGAGAATATCGCGCGTTGCCGTGAGATCGCCGAGAATATTGACTGGGAATGTACGGTCTATCGGCAGTATAATGAGAAAAATTACGGGTGTGACCCATCGACCTTCTATTCTCACAAGTGGGCATTTTCGCTGGTGGATAAGTGCATTATCCTGGAGGATGACCGTGTGCCTGCACCGAGCTTTTACTCGTATTGCAAATATCTACTCGATAAGTACGAAAACGATGAACGCATTAACCATATCTGTGGTACGAATCTGTTGGAAGATTATGAGGAGTGCCCGAACGATTATTTCTTTGCGCCTTGCGGCTCAACGACGTGGGCGACGTGGAAGCGCGTGGCGGATAGTTGGGACGAGAAGTATCTGCTCTTGGACGACACGTACCATTTGAAGTGCCTTAAACGGCTGTACGGAAAAGAATTGTACGATGTGTGGTACAACACGGCTGTCCGTCACAGGAGCATCGGTGTGCCGTATTGGGAGTCGGTGCTCGGTATGGATGCACTGCTTCATTCCCGCCTTGCCATTATTCCGAAGAAAAATATGATCACCGACATTGGGTTGACCGAAAATGCCACACACACCCATTCGCACATTGAGTGTTTGCCAAAGAAGTTGCGGGCAATGTTTAATATGAAAGCGTATGATGTGGAGCTTCCGATGAAGGAGCCTGAGCATATTGTGGTAGATATGAATTATATGGATAAGCTCAGTTACATCAACGGCATCGGTCATCCGTTTTTACGTTTTGGTAGAAAGATCATCTATTATGTCAAATGTATCCGCTACGGTAAGCTGAATCTGATCTTGGTCGGTATCAAGAGAAGATTTAAGCGGTGAGGGCATTAAGTATACGACAAAAAGAGCCTATGTCAAAGGGGAGTCAGACTATGAAAATGAGCTTCAGCGAGCGACTTATGATTCCGGAGAGTGTGCGTATTCCGTATTTCGGCGGGGTTCTTTACCGCGCTCTGTCGCGGTATGCCCGTAAGCAGGTGCGTAAGATCAACATCGCCGATCTGTCGTTAAACAAAGTGCCCCGCGACACGACGCTCACCTTTACGCTGACGTCGTTTCCCGCGCGCATCGACACGGTACAGTATACCCTGCGCACGCTGTTCACGCAGTCAATGAAGCCGGACAGAGTGGTGCTGTGGTTATCAGCCGAGGAGTTCGAGGGAATGGAACTGCCGGATAGCATCAAAGAATTTCAAAAAGTCGGTTTGGAAGTGCGCTTCTGCGAAAACTTGTTAGGGCATAAACGGTATTATAAGCTCATTGAGGAGCAGAAGGATAATGAGCTGATCGTAATGTTCGATGACGATATCTTGTTTCCAAAACGCCTTGTCGAGCGTCTGTATTCCACGTGGAAAAAATTCCCGAACAGCGTCGTGAGTGAACGGGGACAGTTGTTGGCCTTTGACGATAATAAGATCATAAACCCCGGTCGCTGGTCTCCTATCAGTAAGGTTGGCTTGAAGAAGCCGTCTTATCGTTTGCTGTCGGGCCCCGGCGGTGGTTGCTTGTTGCCGCCCGGCGCGCTGTATAAGGATGCGTGCGACCCCGAGATCATCAAAAAGCTTGCGCTAAGAGCAGATGATCTTTGGTTGATGTTTATGACGGTGCAGAATGATGTCGGCGTCGTCAGAACGCATCGGTATCATCGGACGTTTATAGTGTACGACACTAATCAGGCGGTCCAGCTTGGCAAAGAGGCAATCTATCAAGGACATTACGAAAAGTCGCTTGCTGACTTGTCCGAGGCATATCCGCACGCGTTTGATAATATGTTATCGGAAAAAGACTAAGCAAGAAGTAGTGAGGTTTGTATGAGCAAGTATACGGTATGCGGTTACGATATGGACATTCTGCACGAGCGGATGTTGGAGATCGCGACCGAGGTGGATCGCATCTGCCGCGAGCAGGGGTTTAAATGTTCGCTGTACGGCGGCTCGGTCATCGGTGCGGTGCGGCACAACGGGTTTATTCCGTGGGATCACGACATTGATATGTGCATGCCCCGCCGCGACTATGATAAATTCGTGCGGTATATGAAGAAGCACCCAAACGACAAGATCTTCTTCAGCAATTATTGCGCGGAGAAGCGTTATCCAAACAACTGGGGCAAGGTGCGGCTGAACGGTACGGTGTTTCTGGAGAAGGAGCTTGCACCGCTGACGGAGCTACATAAGGGTGTGTTTATTGACCTTCATCCCATCGACAACATCCTGCCGCGGTTGCTCCCCTTGCAGGTGAAGCTTGCGATGTTCTGGTCGTGCGTCGGCAAAGTCAAGAGCGGGATCTACAACGGCACGCCGAGAAAGCGTCGCGTGTATCAACTGTTCTCTTGGTTGCCGTATAGCGTGATCAACGCTCTGCGTGGGGCAGCGATGAAGCTGTTTAAGTTCCTGCCGACGAAGTGTGTTTACAAGGTGGCGCACCCGAACAACGGTATTTATCCTATTCCGCGGTGCACCTTTGAGGACTTGATCGAGCATCAATTTGAGGACAAAACGTTCTTCATCCCGAAGAATTATGACGAATTTCTAACGAAGCGGTACGGGGATTATATGCAGATCCCGCCGGAGTCGGAAGTGTATGAATGCTGTACCTCCATTGTGGAGTGCAAACTGTAAGGGTGTAATTGACAATGACAGACAATCAATCCTTGAAGCGAAAGACGATAACCGGCACGATCTGGAAGTTTTGTGAGAGACTTTCTGCGCAGATCGTGAATTTTGTCGTGTCCATTATTCTGGCGCGGTTGTTATTGCCGGAGGATTACGGTATTATCGCGTTGGTGTCGGTTTTTATCACGATTTGCGACAAACTGGTAATCAGCGGCTTTGCCACCTCACTGATTCAAAAGAAAGATGCGGATAATCTCGATTTTTCGACGGTCTTTTTCTTTAGCCTCGGTATGGGCTTGGTGCTGTATGCGGCGCTGTTTTTCGGTGCACCGCTGATCGCCGACTTTTATTCGGCGTACGATCACGCGATGCTTGTTGCGGTTGTTCGGGTGATGGGCATTCAGGTGATCGTCACCGCCGTCAACAGCGTTCAGCAGGCGTATGTTTCCCGCACGATGCAGTTTCGCAAGACGCTGTGGTCGACGCTGATCGCGACGGCTCTTTCAGCGGTGATCGGCATTTGGATGGCGTATGCGGGATACGGCGTGTGGGCGTTGGTTGCGCAATATTGCGTGAATGTTATTACCGTGATGGTCGTGCTGTGGATCGTGGTGCGTTGGCGACCGGAACTAAAGTTTTCTGTCTCTCGATTCAAAAGTCTGTTCTCCTATGGATGGAAGATCTTTGCCGCGTCCATCATCAAGGTGCTGTATAACGATCTGCGCAGTCTGGTCATCGGCAAGTTTTATACGGCGGCGGATCTGGCGTATTACAATAAGGGTCAGAGCTTTCCGCAGCTCGTGGAGTCGAATGTCAGCGGCACGATCGAAAGCGTGCTGTTTCCGGCTATTTCCAAGCGACAAACCTCCAAGGAAGATATGTTGGCGATCTTGCGCCGCGCCATCAAGACGAGCACGTATATTCTGATGCCGTTGCTTGCAGGCCTTGCCGCCGTGGCAAAGCCGCTTGTCAGCATCCTGCTGACGGATAAGTGGTTGCCCAGTGTCCCGTATATGCAGATCATTTGTTTCACTTTTATGATGATGCCGATCGAAGTCGATAATCTGCAGGCGATTAAAGCCATGGGCAGAAGCGATATCGCGTTAAAGTTGGAGATCATCAAAAAAATCATCGGTGTTGGATTACTGATCGCATCCGTTTCGTTTGGGGTTAAGGCAATCGCGATCAGTCTGCTTATTGGCGCGGTCGTCAATGCGGTGGTGGATGCGATCCCGAACAAAAAGTTGCTCGGCTATGGCGTGTGGCAGCAGATATGGGATATTTTGCCGTCGTTATTGATGTCCGCGGTGATGTTTGCGTGTGTATATCCGATGGCGGCTTTGCCGTTTGGACGGGTAACGGTTTTGACCATTCAGATCGCGGCCGGCGTAGTGGTGTATCTCCTGCTGTCGCTTATTACAAAGAACGAGAGCTTTCGCTACCTATTGGCAACGGTCAAAGGAATGTTGCGAAAAAAGACATAATCGCATAAAAACGGTTTTAGTTTAAACGTAAAGGAACGGATAGTATGAACATACTCATCACCGGAGCGGCGGGGTTTGTGGGGAAGAACCTCACGGCGGCGCTGCACAATATCCGCGACGGCAAGGATAAGACCCATCCCGCCCTCGCCATCGACGAGATTTTTACCTATGATATCGACTCCTCGCTCGAGGAGCTTGACGCGGCATGCGCGACGTGCGATTTCGTCTTTAATCTCGCGGGGGTCAACCGTCCGCAGAATACCGAGGAGTTTATGCAGGGCAATTTCGGCTTTGCCTCGACCTTGCTCGATACCCTCAAAAAGCACAAAAACTCCTGCCCTGTGGTGTTGTCGTCGTCGATTCAGGCGACCCTCATCGGCCGCTATGACAGCGACTACGGTCGCAGTAAAAAGGCGGGGGAGGAGCTCTTCTTTGCCTACGGCGAGGAAACGGGCGCGAAGGTGCTCGTCTACCGCTTCCCGAACCTGTTCGGCAAGTGGTGCCGTCCGAACTACAATTCGGCGGTCGCGACCTTCTGCCACAATATCGCCAACGACCTGCCCATCACGGTCAGCGACCGCGCGGTACAGCTCGAGCTGCTCTACATCGACGACCTCGTCGACGAGATGCTCGCCGCGCTGGAGGGGCGCGAGCATCGCTGCGCCTTTGACGGCGTCGACACGGTGCTGTGCGATGACGGCGCGTATTGCGCCGCGCCGATCACCCACAAGGTGACGCTCGGCGAGATCGTTGATCTGCTCGACACCTTCGCGGCGCAGCCGACCACGCTGACGATGCCCGAGATCCCGCAGGGTTCCTTTGCGAAGAAGCTGTACAGCACGTATCTCTCCTATCTTCCGCGTGAAAAGGCGGCGTTCGATCTCAAAATGAACGTTGACCCGCGCGGCAGTTTTACGGAGCTGCTCAAAACCGCGAACTGCGGGCAGTTCTCGGTCAATATTTCGAACCCCGGCATTACCAAGGGACAGCACTGGCATCATACCAAGTGGGAGTTCTTCATCGTCGTGAGTGGTCACGGACTGATCCAACAGCGCCGCATCGGCTCGGGCGAGGTGCTGAACTTCGAGGTCAGCGGCGACAAGATCGAGGCGGTGCATATGCTGCCCGGCTACACGCATAACATCATCAATCTGTCCGACACGGAGAATCTGGTGACGGTGATGTGGGCGAACGAGCCGTTCGACCCGAACAAGCCTGACACCTTCTTCGAGCCGGTGGAATAAGCCGTTGTAAAGAAGTTGAGAAAAGAGGTTGACAAATGAGCAGGAACGCGACATACTCTAACAGACAGACAGACAGACAGACAGACAGACAGACAGACAGACAGACAGACAGA
>CAZVSE010000023.1:0-25471 GCA_964629445.1 uncultured Ruminococcus sp.
CGGGTGTGTACACCATTGCGGACAGCGCGTGGACCGCGACCGCGACCGACGGCACCAACACCTACACGTCAGAGAATGGTGTTCTGACGATCGAAGAAGCGGGCACCTACACTGTCACGTGGGAAAAGGAAGAGACACCGTTGGAGATCGAATCGACCGTGTATGTGGACTACACGAACGGCGACGATGCGACCTTTTATGGCTCGGAGGAGGCACCCTTCAAGACGCTGACGGCGGCGACCAAGGCGCTGGATAAACTGGATACGACCGACGAGCGTACGATCGTCATTATGGGTGACAGTTATTCGATCAGTGAAGTTGACGGTAAGCAGTTGCCGACCCACGAGAATACCATCACCATCGTGGGCGCGAACGGCACAGATACGGCTATAGTTATTACGGGTGTTATTTGCGGTGGTCCGATGAAATTCGGCGCGATCACCTGTGCGTATAGCAGCCATACCTCAGAATTCTATTGCGCGGGACACGCGGTGGAATTCGGCGCGGAGACAGCGGTCACCGGTGGAGGCCGCGTGAATCTTACCGTTGATAATAGTATGAGCACTGTGCCGCTGGGCACGGATTACGCCATCACGATCAACGACGGACAAAGCTTCTCCAATATCCGTTTGATGCCTTATAAAGTCACCAGTGCCGTTATCGAGGGAGATGTCAACTTTGTGATGAACGGCGGCGAGATCACCAACGCTATTTACGTTGGTGCATCCAGCGGATATACGACAACCTATGAGGGCAACGTCAACCTTGAGATCAACGGCGGCGAGATCGACACTCTGCTGACCGCTGCTCTGACTCGTTGCACCTTCGCTGATGGCAAGGCACTGCAGATCATCTACAACAACGGTGTGTACGAAGAGCCGAATGTGGAGGCGTTGCTTGATAGCTTCGCGTATCCCCTCTACATCCTCGAGTGCGCGGATGACGGCAGCATGCTGCACGCGACCGAGACGGCGGGTGTCTACACCGTCGCCGATCCTACGTATATCGCCGTTGCGACCGACGGCACCAACACCTACACGTCCGTGGACGGCGTTCTGACGATCGAAGCGGCGGGCACCTACACTGTTCGCTGGGATACGGATTTCTATCGGGTGTTTTGGGATGAAGAAGCCGGCTTTACGCACGAAGATACCGCTACGGAAGGCGTCTACAACGTTACGACCCCGTCCGTGCTGTATCAGCCGGTTGTTACGGATGCAGAAGGCAAGACGGTTGATGGGGTCATCTATGAGAACGGTCAGCTGGATCTGACCGAACTCACCCCCGCTACGTATTACGTCAGTTGGGTAGAGGTTCTCCCGACGCTGGAAGGCCCCACGGTGTATGTGGATTATACGACGGGTATTGACAACAACGACGGCACGCAGGGTGCACCGCTCAAGACCCTGTCGACCGCCATTCGGGCGTTGGATAAGTATTCGACCGATGATGACCGCAAGATCATTCTTCTGACCGATTACAACATCGTTGATTACGACGGCGGTGTGTTGCCGGTACACGAGAACTGCATCACGATCGTCGGTGAAAATGAAGCGATCCTCGCTTTCGATACGACGAAGAGCATCGGCGGCCCGCTGATGCTGGATGATATTCGCTACACCTTCGATATCATAGCCTTCGACGACAATGCGTTGACCTTTGGGGAGAACGCCTCGTTTGTCGGGGACACCGCAGGCAGTCTGTATTCGCTGTATGACAGCGATACGGAACTATGGCTTACCGGCGACCCGCATAAGCTGACGATCAACGGCGGCACGTTTGACGGTGTCCATTTCACGGTGCAGGACAACAAGTCGAATATGACGATCCCGGGCGTGGATTTCGTGATGAACGGCGGCTCGCTGAACGACATCACCATCGGCGCGGCGAACGACAACTATGCGA
The DNA here is from genome assembly GCA_964629445.1 of uncultured Ruminococcus sp. Taxonomy (GTDB): domain Bacteria; phylum Bacillota; class Clostridia; order Oscillospirales; family Acutalibacteraceae; genus UBA5905. The sequence goes on from CAZVSE010000023.1 coordinate 1,906, forward strand.
CGACCTACAGCGATGATGTCAATGTGGAGATTACCGGCGGTGAGTGGAACGGCAATGTCGTGATCAACAACGGCGATCGCATAGCGTTCACCTACGGCGCGGCGGTGCAGATCATCTTTAACAACGGCGTTTATGATTCCGATAAGCTGAGCTTCTCGGATGCGTCCGCGACGATGGATAACCTTTATGTCCTCAACAGTGCGGCGGGCGGCAGCACGTTGCACGCGACCGAGACGGCGGGTGTCTACACCGTTGCCGACCCCAACTGGATCGCCACGGCGACCGACGGCACCAACACCTACGTTTCGGCGTTGGGCAAGCTCGAGATCGCCGAGCCCGGCACTTATGATATCACTTGGTCGCCGAAGGAGATTGAGACGCAGGGCGTACAGATCCGCTCGGACGGCGGTCTGCGCTTCATCAGCACCGTCGACGGCATCGACGCGACCCGCAATGATGACGGCACGGCGAACTATAATAACGCGCATATCACCGTCGACGGTAATGAGTACGAAGTCACCACTGCCGGTACGCTCTTCGCACGCGTTAAAGTGGTCGGCAATGCAGAGCTTATCTACGGCGCGTCGAATGTCTATGACATCCCTGCCGAGAAACTGCAAAAGACCGAAAATGCGCCGACGGGCATCACGGTGAATGAGGGTGCGATCCTGTTTACTGCCGTTATCACCAATATTCCCGAGAGCGCTTGGGGCGAGGAACTGGTCGCCCGCGCGTACGTGGCCTATAAGGACGGCGAGGAGACAAAGTACGTGTATGGCAATACCATTACCCGCGTTTATGAGGACGTGCTTGCAATGACGAATATTGTTCTGACCTCGCCCGCGGACGGCGCCGAGGTCGTGCTTGCCAACGAGCTGGTTTACGGCTGGTGGAAGAGCTACAACTGGCAGTCCTCGACGACTGTTTCGCAGTCCATCCGAGAGATTTGCGAGGATGTCTATTACCCCGTTCCCGTGACACTGGAATGGGAGGCGGAAGAGGCCACGGACGCTTACACGGTCTATCTGTCAACGGATGCCGATATGACCGGCGCGAAAACCTATACCGCGACAGAAAATCAACTTGTTCTGGAGAGCCTGTTTGTCGGCACGGACTATTATTGGCAGGTCGAGACCGCGGAAGGTGTACGTAGCGTGGTCGGCCACTTCAAGACAGCCAACAGCCCGAGAACGATCGAGCTTGTCGGTGTCAGCAACACCCGCGACATCGGCGGAATGTTGGCGGAGGTGGACCTCGACGGCGACGGTGTCGTCGAGCAGTACCGTATCAAGCAAGGACTTATTTATCGCGGTGCGCAGCTCGCCAGTGGCAAGTTCGGCGCGAAGATTACCGAGGAAGACGCCTTGTACTTCCTCAACGAACTCGGTATCAAGACCGATCTTGATCTGCGCAAGCCGGATGTCGAGGCGTATAACGATTTGGAACGCTTGACCACTCAAGAAGAGCTGGACAAATATCTGACAGGCGTAACGGCGTACAATCTTGATCTGTCGGATTTCCAGTGGATCAACATCAACGGGCAGTATTATCTCAATAGTACCCTCGGTATTCAGACCGAATCAGGCAAAGCGATCATCGCTGAGGAGATCAAACCGTTTGCCGACGAAAGCAATTATCCGATCTACTTCCACTGTGCGCAGGGTCGCGACCGTACGGGTACGCTTGCTCTGTTGCTCGAAGGCCTTCTCGGCGCGAGCAAGAGCGACATCCTGATGGATTATGAGATGTACATCTTCTCGTTCAGAGGAACGGCGCTTGATAGCGCCACGGTTTCCTATTTCAAGGGCGTCATCGAGGAGACGTATAACTGGCTCGACACGACTTATGAGGGCGATACCTTCGCCGATAAGGTGGCGGCGTATCTCATCGAGTGCGGTATCACTGCCGAGGAGATCCAGTCGATCCGTAATCTTATGCTTGAGCCGATCGAATAAAAACTCGATCGATTACACGCTGCCATTAAGTCCCCCCTAACTTAATGGGATAAAAAACAGGCTTGCCTGCAGTTTTGCAGGTAAGCCTGTTTTGCTGTATGTTCATTCGTACTGTGAACGGTCAAACAATTTCCACGGGAATGCGTGGGAGTCGGGCAGGGAGCGATTTTCGATGCGTTCGCCGCCGATGGGATGGGGGAAGGTCAGCCGATGACTCCACAAGGCTAGTGGGCAGGTGCGGATGCCGCCGTAGCGGCTGTCACCCGCGAGCGGCATTTTTCGCGAGGCGAACTGCACGCGGATCTGATGAGTGCGTCCTGTATATAGTCGCACCCGTACGAGGCTGAACGTGCCATTGTCGGTGTCGGCGGTTGCCAGCGCCTCGTAGGCAAGCTTTGCACGCTTGACACCGCCGCGCTTGCGGTCAACAACATAGGATTTGTTTTTGCGCACATCGTGGTAAAGCAGATCCTCCATCTCGCCGACGGGCTCGTTGGGACAGCCGCTGACAACGGCGAGATATTCCTTGACGAATTGTGTATGATCCTGCACCAATGCCGACAGCGCGGCGGCAGTCTTGTCTGTAAAGGCATATACCATTACGCCACCTGTGGCGCGATCGAGTCGGTGGACGGGCTTGACTGTCAACCCTTGCGCCTCTAGGCGTTTTGGGATGCTGTCGCCGCCGCCGGCATCGACCTGTGACAGCACGCCGTTCGGCTTTTCGATGACAACGAGGTGATCGTCCTTGTATAGTATACGGGGCATAATACATCCTTTCATAAAACGGCTGTGGGGATCCCACAGCCGTTTTCCTTTATCTCTTCATTGTGGTGAGGAATGCCTTGTGCGCCATATAGACGTCGATCTTAGACACGATCTCGAAGGGCGCGTGCATACTCAGCACCGGCACGCCCATATCGACGGTGTCGACATCGAGATTAGCGATATACATCGCGACGGTGCCGCCGCCGCCCGCATCCACCTTGCCGAGCTCGCCGATCTGCCACAGCACGTCGGCGTCGTCGAGCAGACGGCGGATCTTACCCATATACTCGGCAGAAGCATCGCTGGTGCCGGACTTGCCGCGCGAGCCGGTGTATTTGGTGATGCAGACGCCGTAATTGATCTGCGCGGCGTTGCTGCGCACCATCACCTCGGGATAGATGGGGTCGAGCGCGGCGTTGACGTCCGCCGACAGGCAGATGGAGCGAGACAGTACCTGATGCCCCTTCGCGCCGAATGCGGCGGCGAGATCGTCGATGAAATACCGCAGGAATGCGGACTGCATACCTGTGTTGCCCTCCGAGCCGATCTCCTCTTTGTCTGCGAGGATGGTGACGGCGGTGTAGGCGGGGGTGCCGCAGTCAAGCAACGCGGTCACCGCGGGATAGGCGCAGACGCGGTCATCGTGCCCGTACGCGCCGATCATACTGCGGTCAAAGCCGACATCAGCAGCGCGGAATGCGGGCACGATCTCCAGCTCGGCGGAGAGGAAATCGCTCTCCACAATGCCGTATTTTTCGAACAGGTGATGGAGGATGTTGAGCTTGACTGACTCACTTTCGTCGTCCTTGCGGAAGGCGCGCGAGCCGATGAGCAGATTGAGATCCTCGCCGCGCACGATCTCGCCTGCGGGACGCTTCATCTGCTCCATCCCGAGGTGGGGGAGCAGATCGGTCACGCAGAAAACAGGATCGCTCGCGTCCTCACCGACCGTTACGGTGACGGATGAGCCGTCTTGACGGATAATGACGCCGTGCAGTGCCATCGGAACGGCAGTCCACTGATATTTCTTGATACCGCCGTAGTAGTGGGTGTCGAAGTAGGCAAGTTCGCTGTCCTCGTACAGCGGATTCGGCTTGAGGTCCAGGCGAGGGGAGTCGATGTGCGCCGCGGCGATGGTGACGCCGTCGGTGATGGGGCGACTGCCGATGACCGCGAGCAACAGAGCCTTGCCGCGGTTATTATAGTATACCTTGTCGCCTGCTTTGAGCGGGGCGTTGAGATCAAAGGGGACAAAGCCCTCTTTTTCGGCCATCGCGATGACCTCGGTCACCGCCTCGCGCTCGGTCTTCGCCTTGTCGAGGAACGCTTTGTAGCCCTCGCAGTAGGCATCCGCCGCCGCGATCTCCTCCACGGACAGTTTTTTACTGCCGTTCTCGGGCTTGTAGGCTAATTTCTCCTTGAGCAGTTCGACGGCGGTCTTTTCTTTCTTGTTCTCCATAGCACAACCATCCTTTACGGTAAATTGTAGAGTTGCTGATATTGCTTACGGGCGGCCTGCACCCGCTCGACATAGTCGGCGGTCTCGGTGTAGGGGATCGAGTCGAGGTGAACGCCGTCGGCGGAATAGGCGGGATCGGCGAGCCATTCACTGACGCGCCCCATCCCCGCGTTGTACGCGGCGAGGATCGTCTCGGTGTCTTCGAATTGTTCCCCCAAAAGGGTGAGAACATACACGCCGTAGTGAATGTTCACCGATGGATCGTACAGATCCTCGGGGGAATACTTGCCTTTTTCGCCCGCGCGGCTCAGCGCCCATTCGAGGGTGCTGTCGGTGATCTGCATCAGCCCTTTAGCCCCTGCAGATGAGGTCACCAGCGGTTGAAAACTGCTCTCGGTGTGGATGACCGCGTAGATGAGCGACGGTTCAACGCCGAATTCCTCGCTCGCGGCGGTCACCTCGGCGGTGTATTGCCGTGGATACACGGCAGAATAAAAGTACTTATACCCGTAGCGCAACAGCAGGACGCCGAGCGCCAACACAAGCGCGGTCACAACGATGATCCACAGAGCGGTGAATGACCGGCGGATCGCTTTTGTCATATCAGCGCCACCGCCCCTTCTCGTCGGCGACGATCGCTCGCGCTTGTTCGATGAGCGCTTCGGGAGCGGCGTCGTTTGTCAGCACCGTCACGCCGTCGCGGATGTAGAAATCATCGCTCGGCTGGGCGTTCATCCGCATCATCGCCGCCTCACGGTCGAGCCCGTCGCGCGCCATAATGCGGGCGAGCCGCAACTCGGCGGGAGCGGTAACGGTGAGGATGCGATCACACAGCGCATCTGCGCCCGCCTCGTACAATAGTGGTGCATCCAGCACAGCGAGCGGGTGTCCCTCGTCGGTGAGGTCTTCGAGTTGTTGCTTGATCGCCGCCATAATGGCGGGATGGGTGATGCGGTTAAGTTGTTCGGTGGTCTCAGGAGTCGCGAACGCGCGGCGTGCGAGTTCTTTGCGGTTGAGACTGCCATCGTCTTGCAGGATCTCGTCGCCGAACGCCGCGCACAAGTTTTTTAGGCAGTCGGTGTGCGGCTCGGTGATCTGTCTGGCGACGCGATCGGCGTCGACGATCGGCAAGCCTGCCGCGCGTAATGTGTCTGCGACAAGGGATTTCCCCGCGCCTGTCGGGCCTGTCAGCCCGATGACGCGGATGGTGTTGATGATATCAAACGCGGCGGCGCGGATGAGGCGGTTGTAGACTGCCAGTCCCACGCCCTGCGGACGTGGACAGGCTGCATAGACTGTCTGCGCACCGAGCTCGTCGAGTTGTCGCAGGGCATCAAACAATCGATGCGCCTGCTCGAGCGGGTCGTCGCGGTGTCCGTAAGGGACACACGGCACGCTTAGGTGCGCTGCGTCCTCATCAAAGCAGAGTGCTGCAACGCCGTCGGCAGCGTGAGCGTTCACATAGTCGATATACGCCGCGGCGGTGCCTTTGATCAGTCGCACCTGCGCCCTCGGTGCATAATGTTTATATTTCATTCCGGGGGATGCGGCGGTTGCACCTAGCTTGAGTGCGTGGGTGACCGCCTCGTCGATCTCGATCGGTCCGAGGATCTCCTCGAGCATCTCGGGGGTGATACCGCCCGGTCTGAGCAGCCGCGGCTTGTCGCCGCATAAGCTGATGACGGTGGATTCTACGCCGACCGCGCTGTCACCGCCATCGAGCACCGCGGCGATGCGCCCCTGCATATCCTCCATCACGCGCGCGGCGTTGGTGGGACTGGGGGAGCCTGAGCGGTTAGCGGACGGCGCGGCGAGAGGGCAGCCGCTGTGCAGGATGACCGCCTGTGCTACGGGGTCGGCGGGGAAGCGCACCGCAACGGTGGACAGTCCCCCGCGCACCTCGTTTGGGATGTGATCAGCGGCGGGCAGGATGATAGTCAGCGGACCGGGCCAGTAAGCCTCCGCCAAACGGCGGGCGTTGTCGGGAATCTCCTTAACGAGCGGGTCCCAGTCGGCGACATCCGCGATGTGTACGATGAGGGGGTTGTCCATCGGTCGTTCTTTGGCGGCGAAGATGGATGCCACCGCTTTGGGGTTGAGCGCATCTGCTGCCAGTCCGTACACCGTTTCGGTCGGGACAGCCACCAACTGACCGTCCCGCAGTAAGCGGGCAGCCTCGTTGATGCCTTCGGTTGTGGCTTTAAGCAGTTGCGTGTTCATCGTTATTGCCTCTTGTATCAGTTTTCGGATTGCTTGAGCTTTTCGGCGCGGTCGGCGGTGATAAGCGAGTCGACCAGTTCGCTGAGATCGCCGTCCAGTATGGTGTCGATCTTATACAACGTCAGCCCGATGCGGTGATCGGTGACGCGCCCCTGCGGGAAATTGTAGGTGCGGATACGCTCGCTGCGGTCGCCCGTACCGACCTGTGCCTTGCGGTCGGCGGCGATGGCGGACTGTTGCTCCATCTGCTTTTGTTCGAGCAGGCGGGAGCGCAGTACCCGCATTGCCTTGTCTTTGTTTTTGTGTTGGCTACGCTCGTCCTGACATTCCACCACCGTGCCGGTCGGCAGATGGGTGATGCGGATGGCAGACTCGGTTTTGTTGATGTGCTGACCGCCCGCACCGCTGGAACGGTAGGTGTCGATCTGCAGATCGGCGGGATTAATGTCGAATTCGACCTCGTCCGCTTCGGGGAGAACTGCCACCGTGACGGTGGAGGTGTGGATACGTCCGCCCGTTTCGGTCTCGGGTACGCGCTGGACACGGTGAACGCCGCTCTCAAATTTGAAGCGGCTGTACGCGCCCTGCCCCGTGATCATAAAGCTGACTTCTTTGTAGCCGCCGAGCTCGGTCGCATTCTCGCTGACAAGCTCGGTGGAGAAGCCTTGTTTTTCCGCATACATCGAGTACATACGGTAGAGCGAGCCTGCGAACAGCGCGGATTCCTCACCGCCCGCGCCGCCGCGAATTTCGACGATGACGTTGCGGTCGTCGTTCGGGTCTTTCGGCAACAGCAGGAGCTTGAGCTCCTCGTTGAGCCGTGCAATAGTGTCCTTGCTGTCTGCGTATTCCTGTTGCGCGAGCTGGCGCAGCTCCTTGTCGTCACCCGCATCAGCGAGTAGCTCCTCTGCGTCAGCGAGCTGTGCTGTTGCCTTTTTATATTGTGTGTAAGCTTCGGCGATGGGCTGTAACTCGCGGCTCTCCTTCATCAGCCGTGCAAACAGCTCGGGTTGCACGGTAACGGTGGGGTCATATAGATTTTGCCCGATCTCTTCATAGCGTCGGGCGATGGCTTCCAATTTATCCAGCATCGGTCATCCGCCTTTCTCGTAGTATGAGCATACAGGCACAGTCTACTCATGCCGCTCGATGCGGCGGATGTTTTTTTCTGCTTTGAGACGGGGGAGCATCATCTCATGGTCGCACCCGAGACAGCGCAGGCGGAAATCCATGCCGATGCGCAGTACCTCAAAACGTTTGTTGCCGCAGGGGTGATTTTTCTTCATTTCAACAATGTCGCCGACGCGCACGTCCATCGTTTCCGCCTCCTGTGATGATATTATTAAAATATTTTACCATACTTTTGCGTGAGGTGCAATGCTATTCGCGCAGAAATTCGGTATATTTTTTGTGCTGTGCGAGATACTACTTCCGAGAAACGCAAATCGGTGTTTCTCATAAATGAGTCACAGGAGGGAATAGTGATGGATCAGTATAAGCAGAACAATCAGAACAGTAAGAACAATCAGGATCAGAACCGCAAAAACAATCAGGATCAGAACCGCAAGAACAATCAGGATCAGAACCGCAAGAACAATCAGGATCAGAACCGCAAGAACAATCAGGATCAGAACCGCAAGAACAACAACCTGTTCTAATGCGAAAAACCGCCGGTGCAACCGGCGGTTTTTTATTGTCGTGGTGAAATATAAGGTTTCAAGGCGTTCGCCCGCATTTTCAATGCGTTGGTGGGTCGAGTTCTTGCTCGTTGTCGATCTCTTGCAGGATGGTGGGGATAATGGCCTTTAGCCGATCACGCAGACGGCGTTTTTTCTCGGTTGGGGCGCTGCCCGCGACGGTGACAACGAGGTCGTCCTGCAGGATCACCCGCGGGAAATGGAAGGTGCCGTAGTCGGCAGGCGAGGTGACGTTGACGGGGATGTTCTTTGCCTTACATTCGGTGGCGATGCGGATGTTGAGGTCGTTGTCGTCCGTCGCCGCAATGCAGATCTGTGAGTTGGTGCAGTCGCCGCGGAAATATTTGCGCGGGATGTGGCGCACGGTGCTGTCCGCGCTCATCTGCTCCAGTGCAGGGCATAGGTCGGGGCTGATGACGGTAACCTTAGCGCCGAAGCGCAACAGCACCTCAGCGCGTCTCGCCGCGGCTTCACCACCGCCAAAGACGGTGCAGTTGTTTCCGACAATATCAATGTGTAAAGGGAAACCGATTGCCATCTGTTGTCACCGCCTTTCGTAAAATTCTCCTTATACACTATACCATTAACTGTCAGTGGTGACAAGTCGCATCTTCGACAATTTTTCTGCGTAGTCTATGGTGAATGTGAATAAATGACACCTTTTCCTGTATAAGCAAACCGCAAAGCGGGAACACTGCTAACGACATCGACAGAGAGGGAGAGACGTATGAATATTCACGAAACATCGCGCTTTAAGCGTTTTATTAACGGGCGAGGCTTTTATATCGCGCTGGCGGTATGTTTGCTCGCGGTCGGCGGTGCAGCGATCGCGACCTTCGGTCAGACGTTGTTCGTTCGCGAGAATGGGGAGTCGTCCTCACCGAATGCATCGATGACACCCGTCGAGCAGATCGTCACGGATGTGCCTGACGACCGCAAGACGACCACGACGACCGCGACTTCGACAACCACCACGACGACCACGACCGCGGTGGCGGATCTGTTTATCCTGCCGTTCGGGAATGCGGTGCAGAAGGCATACAGCGACGGTCAGCCCGCATATTCTTTGACGATGGGGGATTGGCGCACGCACGACGGCACGGATTTTGCAGGCGAGCTCGGGCAGAAAGTTAAAGCCCTCGCCGACGGCAAGGTGACGGCGGTGACCGAGAGTCCGATGTGGGGGACGGTGATCACCGTTGACCACGGGATGGAGGTCATCTCTCGCTATTACGGCGTCAAGCCCGCCGTCAAAGCGGGCGACAGCGTCAAGGTCGGCGACCAGCTCGGCACGCTTATCGAGATCCCCTGTGAGTCCGCCGATGCGCCGCATCTGCATCTCGAGATGAGCATCGACGGCAAGACGGTCGACCCCGTCGCCGCGATCGGGCTTGAGGTACGCACCGTGGAGGATGCGGCAAACGAATAGGATATCCTGCCCTCGGAAATCTTGCGAGCGTTCTTTTGGCGCGCGCGGAAACGGTCAGAGGGGCAACGGGAAACCGCCGAATTCTTTCGGCGGTTTCTTTTTTGCCTATTTATCCCGTTATTTTATAAATACAATATATTGCGTTTTTTGGAAAAGTGTGCTATGATACAGTTTAGTTCTAATGGTGTAGCGGTATTTTTGTTTTGTGTGATTGTTTAGGAGGAGATCGGGATGAAACGAATTTGGTCGGTTGTTTTGTCATTGGTGATGTTGTTATCACTGATGCCGACGGGCGCGATGGCGCAGACGGCGGCTGTCACCGTCACAGAGGATGTCACCGTCACGGAGGATGCCACCGTCACAGAGGATGCCACCGTCACGGAGGCTGTCACCGTCACTGAGGATGTCACCGTCACGGAGGATGTCACTGTCTCGGAGGGGGGCACTGTCTCGGAGGGCGTCGCCGATACCGTTATCGTTGGCGGTTATGGTATGGAGGTGGACTCCGGCGCCTGTGGCGATAATCTCACCTGGACGCTGTATGACAGCGGCACGCTAGTCATCTCCGGTGAGGGCGAGATGTGGGATTATGAGTACGATGCGCCGTGGCTTGACTTGGATGTTATCGAGGTCATTATTGAGCAAGGTGTGACGAGTATTGGTGATTGGGCGTTTGGAGATGCAGGATATACGGTGGATGGCGAACTGCTGGCATCGATCACCATCCCCGATAGTGTAACCTACATTGGTAATGGCGCGTTTTGCAATTGTATCTCGTTGACATCAGTTACGATTCCCGATAGTGTAACCTTCATTGGCGATGGCGCATTTTTTTATTGTCTTTCGTTACCCGCCATCACTGTGGCAGAAAACAACTCTGCGTATTGTTCGGTTGATGGTGTGCTTTTTAATAAGGATGAGACGATACTCATAACTTATCCGGCCGGGAAAGCTGGGGGTTATACCATCCCTGACAGTGTGACCGATGTTGAGGATGAAGCATTTTCTGGTTGTACCTCGTTAACATCAGTTGCCATTCCTGACAGCGTGACTAACATTGGTCGTCGTGCGTTTGAGGATTGCAACTCGCTTGTTACAGTTACGATCGGAAGCGGGTTAACCTCTATTGAACAGTACGCATTTTGCTGCGACAATTTGCAGAGCATTACCGTCAGCGAGAGTAATGCACACTTCTGTTCTGAAGATGGTATACTGTATAATAAGGACAAATCCTCGCTTCTGTACTATCCTGCCGGTAAAACAGCGACGTCATTTACTATTCCGGACGGTGTGACGTGTGTTGGTGACAGCGCATTCGAAGATTGCAACTCACTTACCTCGGTCGCGATACCGGATAGCGTGACGTACATTGGATGGTATGCGTTTTATAATTGCACCTCGCTGACATCAGTCACCGTTCCTAACAGTGTGACCAGCATTGAAGACTATGCTTTTTCATGTTGCGACAACCTTACCATCTCCGGCTATACCGATTCGGCTGCCGAGACTTACGCGGTGGAGAACAACATCCCGTTCGTGGCGCTGGATGTCACCGAGCCCGATACGCCTGCTGTGCCCGACACACCTGCCGAGTCTGAGAATGAACTGACCATCACTGTCGGCGAAACCTTGACGATCGACATTGTCGTCGGCGAGATTACCTACGTGAAGTTTATCCCTGTCGTTTCGGGCAACTACACCTTTACGGCGCTTTCGAGCAATGATACTTACGGTTATCTGTGTGACGCGGATAAAGAGGCGTTCGCGGCAGATGACGATAGCGGTAGCGGCTACAACTTCGCTGTCACCTATGATCTTGAAGCGGGCGTGACCTATTATTGGGGCGCGCGCTATTACAGCTCGAACGCAAGTGGCTCGTTTGATGTGCAGCTGTTGTGCAACTACGCGCTGTGTGATCACGCTACCACCACCCCTCACGCCGAGCAGGCGGCGACCTGCACTGCCGACGGATATACCGCGGGCGTGTTCTGCGAGGTCTGCAGCACATGGGCTTCGGGGCACGAGCTGATTAAAAAAGGACATACCGATATCGATGATGATAGCGTTTGCGACGTTTGCGGAGAGGATACAGAGCTGACCATCACCGTGGGTGAGACGCTGACGGTCGATATTGTCGGCGGCGAGATCACCTATGTGAAGTTCATCCCAACCGTTTCGGGTACCTATACCTTTACATCGCTTGCGGACGCGGATACATACGGCTATCTGTACGATGCGGACAAAAACGAAATGATCTCGGACGATGATGATGGTGACGCTAGCAATTTCTCCATCACTTACGACCTCGAGGGCGGTGTAACCTATTATTGGGGCGCGCGGTATTATAACACAAGCCGAAGCGGCTCGTTTGACGTACAGTTGGTTTGCAATGCAGCCGATTGCACGCACGCGAATACCACCCCTCACGCCGAGCAGTCGTCGACCTGTACCACCGATGGTTATACCGCAGGCGTATTATGCGACGATTGCGTGATGTGGGTGTCGGGACACAAGGTAATTCCTGCGCACCACACGGATGATGATGCGGACGCTGTCTGCGATCTATGTGATAGCGAGATCGAACTCTTGTATGGCGGCGAGTGTGGCGCTAACCTCACCTTTTCACTGTACGAGAGCGGTCTGCTTATCATCCGCGGTACGGGCGAGATGGCGAACTGGAATTTTTGGGACGTGAGTGCTCCTTGGCTGTATTACTCTGAAGAGATCCGTAAGGTTGTCATTGAGGATGGCGTTACCTCGATCGGTCAAAACGCCTTTTGCAGTGAAGATAGTTATTATGATTATAATGACCATTTCTATCCTTGGTTGACCGAGATCGTGATCCCCAACACCGTTACGACGATCGGCACGAACGGCATCAGCGGACTGGATGCGTTGGAAACGATCACGCTTCCCGCATCCGTCACGACGATGGTCGGCGCGGCGATCAACAACAATTATGCCTTAAAACAATTTGTTGTGGCAGAGGATAATCCGGTCTACAAAGCGGTGGACGGCGTGTTGTACTCCAAGGACGGCAAGACGCTTGTCAGCTATCCTATCGGGTCTCTTGCCGAGAGCTACACCGTACCGCAGGGCACCGAGACGATTGCGGCTTACGCGTTTTCACAGTGTTCCACGGCACTGATCGAGATCATCTTTAACGAGGAACTGACCTTCATTGATGACGAGGCTTTCCAGAACTGTGACGGTCTGACGAGCATCGAACTGCCTGACAGCCTGAAAGAGCTGGGCGGCGGCGTCTTCCAGGAGTGCTCTAATCTGTCGGATATTTCTCTCCCGAGCGATATGACACGCATCGGCGGACTGGCGTTCCAGTGCACGGCGTACTATGACGATTGGAGCAACTGGGAGGATAACGTGCTCTATGTGGGCAATTATCTGGTGGAAACGACCTATGCTCCCGCTCATTTGGATTGGGATGAGTGGCAGACAAAGAGCGGCACGCTGACCGTTCGCGCGGGCACCACCCTCATTGCGGATGAGGCGGCGGATATGAGCAACGTGGAGGCCGTGGTGTTCAACGACGAACTGCAGCACATCGGTTTCTGCTCTTTCGGTTGGCTGGATATCACCTCGGTTGATCTGCCTGACGGTTTGCTGTCGCTGGGTGACTGGGCGTTCTACAACTGCGAGCTGTTGGTGGATGTCCGTATCGGCTCCAATCTGCAATATATCGGTCACGACGTGCTGGGGAAAACGCCCTATGACTGCGTCGATAATTATGTTGACGGCGTCCTGTACTACGGGCCGTATGTGTTGGGCTTCAACGACGATCTGCCGCAGGACGTGGTTATTCGCGAGGGGACGACGCTCATCGCCGAGCGCGCCTTCTGGAAAGAGGATGGTCTGACCGGCACATCCGATTACGGTGCCGGTATGACGTCGATCACGTTCCCCGCGAGCCTGACCACGATCTGTGACGGCGCGTTCTACAGCTGTAATAATCTGAAGACGGTGACCATCCCGTCCACCGTTACCACCATCGGTCATCAAGCCTTTGGTTGGATCAAGGGATATGATCTCGACATCGACGAGGAGACCTTTGAGAAGATGACCGACGTCACCATCTACGGCTATACCGATTCTACTGCCGAGACTTACGCGGTGGAGAATGATATTCCGTTCGTGGCGTTGGATGCAGAAAATCCCGACATTGGCGGCGGCGATTATATGTCCGGCGATGTTGACGATGACGGTGAGATCACCAACAAAGATCTTGGTATGTTGATGCGGTATATCAACGGCTGGGGGATTGAGATCAACGAACTCGCCGCCGATGTTGACCGCGACGGCGAGATTACCAACCTAGACCTTGGCATCCTGCAGCGCTACATCAACGGTTGGGATGTCGAATTGCTCTAATGCAAATACGCAAAGGCAAAATAAACCTTAACACAGCGCGAGAAACCGCCGAAGCTTTTTCGGCGGTTTCTTTTTGTAAAAATCAGTTGACAAATGCGGCGCTTTCGCCTATACTAATTAAGGAAAAAGGCACAGACGGAGAATAAGCGGTGACATTTCCGTGACAGAGAGGGTGGTCGGAGCATTTTGCTTCGCTGTAAGACCGCCTCATGCGAGATCCCGCAAGCCCCTCCCGAGCCTCGCCGCGAAATGAGCGGCGGCGTCTTGTCCGCGTTAAGGACAGTCGAGTGGTGCGGCGTTTCGCCGCGCAATTTGGGTGGTACCACGGATCCTCCGTCCCATATTCGGGCGGGGGCTTTTTTATTTTCACCCTAAGTATTGGCGAGTATTTTAACGAAAGATGAGCAAAAATTCGCCTCTGCAAAACGGAGTTCGGGTTTAATTGCTCACCCTAAGAAAGGATGCTGAAATTTATGGCAAAAGAATGGAAAAAATACGGAGTAAACGAGCTGCGCGAGATGTATCTCTCCTTCTTCGAGAGCAAGGAGCATCTGCGTCTGCCGAGTTTTTCCCTCGTTCCGCAGAATGACAAGAGTCTGCTGCTCATCAACGCGGGTATGACCCCGCTCAAGCCTTATTTCACGGGCGCGGAGATCCCACCGCGTAAGCGGGTCACCACCTGCCAGAAGTGTATCCGCACAGGTGATATCGAGAACGTCGGCAAGACCGCGCGCCACGGCACCTTCTTCGAGATGCTGGGTAACTTCTCGTTCGGCGATTATTTCAAGACCGACGCGATCCACTGGTCTTGGGAATTTCTCACCGAGGTGGTGGGGCTGGATGCGGAGCGTCTGTACCCCTCGGTGTATCTTGAGGACGACGAGGCGTTTGACATCTGGCATAAAGAGGTCGGCATCGCCGCCGATCGCATTTTCCGTTTCGGCAAAGAGGATAATTTCTGGGAGCACGGCGCGGGTCCCTGCGGTCCCTGCTCGGAGATCTACTACGATCGCGGCGAGCGCTACGGCTGCGGCAAGCCGGACTGTAAGGTCGGTTGCGAATGTGACCGCTATATGGAGGTGTGGAATAACGTTTTCACTCAGTTTGAGAACGACGGCAACGGCAACTACACCACCCTCGAGCAGAAGAATATCGACACCGGTATGGGTCTCGAGCGGCTGGCGGTCGTGGTGCAGGACGTCGACTCCATCTTCGACGTGGACACGCTCCACGCTCTGCGTCAGCGTGTCTGTGAGTTGGCGGGCAAGGTCTATAAGGAGAACTACACCCACGACGTGTCCATCCGCCTGATCACCGACCACATCCGTTCGGCGACCTTTATGATCTCCGATGGCATTATGCCGACCAATGAGGGTCGCGGCTATGTCCTGCGCCGTCTGATTCGCCGCGCGGCGCGCCACGGTCGTTTGCTCGGCATCGAGGGGCAGTTCCTCGCCCAGCTCAGCGAGACGGTCATCGCCGGCTCGAAGGACGGCTATCCCGAGCTCGAGGAGAAGAAGGATTTCATCCTCAAGGTGCTGAATAACGAAGAGACCCAGTTTAACAAGACCATCGACCAGGGACTGCGCATCCTCGCGGATATGGAAGAGACGTTGCGCAAGAACGGTGAGCAGACGCTGGATGGTGCTTCCGCGTTTAAGTTGTATGATACCTACGGCTTCCCGCTGGATCTGACGAAAGAAATTCTCGAGGAGAAGGGCTATGTCCTTGATGAAGAGGGCTTCAAGGCGGAGATGGAAAAGCAGCGTACTCGAGCGCGCGAATCCCGTGGCGTGACCAACTATATGGGCGCGGACGCGACGGTATATGACCTCATCGACGCCGCTGTGACCACCGCGTTCGTCGGCTACGATCAGCTCGTCGCCGAGTCGACCGTGACGGTGCTCGCCGGCGACGAGGAGCTGACCGACACGCTGATGGAGGGTCAGCGCGGTACGGTGTTCACGGATAAGACGACCTTCTACGCCACGATGGGCGGTCAGGAGGGCGACATCGGTGTCATCGTCGGCGCGAACGGCAAGTTCGCTGTTGAAGAGACAATCAAACTGCGCGGCGGCAAGGTCGGACATGTCGGCGTGATGACCGAGGGTATGCTGTCCGTCGGCGAGAAAGTGTCTACCGAGGTCGCGTCGGATGCCCGTGCGGCGACTTGTAAAAATCACTCCGCGACCCACCTGCTGCAGAAGGCTCTGCGCACCGTGCTCGGCAACCACGTCGAGCAGAAGGGCTCGCTCGTTACCCCGAACCGCCTGCGCTTTGACTTTGCGCATTTTCAGGCGATGACCGCGGATGAACTCGTCAAGGTCGAGGCACTTGTTAATGAGCAGATCGCGGCAGATCTCGCGGTGAATACCGCGGAGATGACCGTCGACGAGGCAAAGAAGGCAGGCGCGACCGCCCTGTTCGGTGAAAAGTACGGTGACACCGTGCGTGTGGTGTCGATGGGCGACTTCTCGAAAGAGTTGTGCGGTGGCACGCACGTGTCGCACACGGGCGCGATTACGCTGTTTAAGATCGTCAGCGAGGGCGGTGTTGCTGCGGGCGTTCGCCGTATTGAGGCGTTGACCGGCGCGGGCGTGTTGGCATATTATGCTGCGCTTGAGGCGAAGATGAGCCGCATCGCCGCCACGCTCAAGGCGAAGGATAACGAGGTTGAGGACAGAGTTGCTCACCTGCAGGCGCAGGTCAAGGAGCTGTCCGCTGAAAATGAGAGCCTCAAGAACAAGCTCGCGCAGAGTGCGATGGGCGACGTGATGGAACAGGTGCAGGAGATCGGTGGCGTGAAGGTGCTGGCGACCCGCGTGCCGGATGTGGATACCGCCGCACTGCGTGAGCTCGGCGACCAGTTACGCGATAAGATCGGCGAGGGCGTCGTGGTGCTGGTCACCACCTTCGCCGAAAAGGTGAGCATCCTCGCCACCGCGACCGCGGATGCGGTTGCACGCGGCGTGCACGCAGGCAATATCGTCAAAGCGGTTTCCGCTGTGTGCGACGGCAGAGGCGGCGGACGTCCCGATTCCGCGATGGCGGGCGGTAAAGATATCGCCAAAGCGGACGATGTTGTTGCCGCAGTGGCGGATACCGTCGCCGCGATGGTGCAATAATAGAGAGGAGCAGCGAAATGGATTGCTTGTTTTGTAAAATAGCGGCGGGGGAGATTCCGTCGAATAAGGTCTATGAGGATGATAAGGTGCTTGCATTCTACGACATCGAGCCGAAGGCCCCTGTGCACGTGCTCATCATTCCGAAGACGCATCTTGCGGGTGTGCGGGACGTGACCGCTGACAACAGCGCGGCGGTGGCACACATCTTCGCGGTCATCCCGCATATCGCCGAGCAGCTCGGCGTGACCGATTACCGCATTGTTACCAACAACGGTGCGGATGCGGGTCAGACCGTACAGCATCTGCATTTCCACCTGCTCGCCGGGCGTGTGCTCGGCGAGATGGGCTGATGGGCGGTATGCAGGTCGTTGTTGTTGATTTAGAATGGAATGGCAGCTATTCAAAGAAGGCGCACGGCTATTTCAATGAGATCATTGAGATCGGTGCGGTAAAGTTGGATAGCGATATGCAGGTTGTGGACGAATTCAATTGTCAGATCCGTCCCGTGGTGAGCAAGAAATTATCTACCATTGTCACGGATCTGACCCACATCAGCGCCGAGGAGCTGGAGGACGGCACGACGTTTGCGAAGATGATGCGCCGTTTTGCTGCTTGGATCGGCACTCAGCCGACCGCGATCCTCACGTGGAGCACCACTGACTTGCTCGTGCTGATGGAAAACTGCCGTTTCTTCTACGGCAAGCAGGAGATCCCGTTTTTGGGGCACTATATGGATTTTCAGGCGTATGCACAGGCGCGGATGGGGGTCGGTGACGGGCAACAGCTCGGACTCGCAAAAGCGGGAGAATTGCTCGGCATTCCCGAGGACAGTCTATCTCTGCACCGCGCGCTGGATGACAGCCGTCTGACCGCTAAGATCTTGCAAAAGGTCGTTGAGCGAAAGTCCTTTGCCTCGGCGATCCTGCCGGTGGATGCCGAGTTTTACCGCCGCATCACCTTCAAGAACACGATCATCAGCGACATCGATAATCCGCTCGTTAAGCGCAGTGAACTCGCGTTTGATTGTCCTGAGTGCGGACGGGAGCTTCGTCGCCGCGGACAGTGGCGTTTTCGCTCCCGCGCGTTCTGTGCGGAGCTTACCTGCCGTCGATGCAAGAAGGACTATAATGCTCGCGTGCAGTTCCGCCTCAAATATGAGGGGCTGGAGGTACGCAAAAGATTGAATGAGAAAAAGCCGTCCGAGGAACAGCCGCAGACCGCAGCTGTCGCCGAGGGCTGAACGCGGACCTGCCTCTTATCATATCCTGACAAGAGGGGGTGTTACCGATGCGAAGGCGCGGCTTGCGGTCATATCGTCGCTCGTGGATCCGTCCGTGGCATCGCGCAGTTGCTGCGCTGCTTTTGCTCGCGGTTCTCTTTTGCGTGTGCTTTATTCACTGTCGGACGGTGGTCTATGAGTTCGCGAAGAGCAATGCCGCTTGGACTGCGGAAAAGACGACGAACGAGACTGTTTCCCACGTGTTGGAGGAGAAGAACGACCTATGTCGAAGTCTGATTTCCGTCGCGTATAACGACGAGCAGATCCTGTCGCACGTGACGGTGGATTCCGCGGGGATCAACACGATCAAGACCGCGGCATCGGTCGCGGTGATGGAGGCGCTCGAGGACGCAACGAGCGTCACGGTAGGCATCCCTCTCGGCACGTTTCTCGGTCTTGATTGGCTTAGCGGATGGGGACCGTTGATCACGGTGCCGATGAGCGCGACGCAGAGTGTGTTTACCTCGATCTCCTCGTCGCTCACCGATGTAGGGATCAACCAATCCGCCTACCGTGTGAACATTCACGTGAAGGTAAATCTTTGGATCGTCACCCCCGCGGGTTATGCGAGCGTGACGGTGGAGAACGATTTTCCCATGACAGAGATGGTGCTGCTCGGCAAGGTGCCGGATAACCTAACCGAGGTGTATGGCGACAGTCAGGACACCATCGGCGAAATATTTGACTACGGAACGATCAATGATTAAACGGAGTGGATGTGTATGGATAGGCAAAAAGCCGCACAGCGGATTATCGCCTTGCGCGAGCAGATCGACTATCACAGCCGTCGTTATTACGACGAAGACGCGCCGGAAATTGAAGATGATGCGTTTGACGCACTGACACGGGAACTGCGTGAGTTGGAGGAGCAATATCCCGAGCTCATCACCGCGGACTCCTACACTCAGCGGGTGCATGGGCAGTTGTCGACGCTGTTTACCCCCGTGACACACGAGGTGCCGCTCGGCAGTCTGCAGGATGTGTTTTCCGAGGACGAGGTGCGCGATTTTGATCGCCGTGTGCGGGAGATGGTCGCCTCCCCTCGCTATGTGGTCGAGCCGAAGATCGACGGTCTGTCCATCGCGATCGAATACCGCGACGGGCGCTTTGTGCGCGGTGCGACCCGCGGAGACGGGTTGGTCGGTGAGGATGTGTCGGCGAATTTGATGCAGATCGCGGCGATCCCGCAGACGCTCACAGAGCCGATCGAGCGGCTCACCGTGCGCGGCGAAGTATATATGCCGCGCGAGAGCTTCGCCGCTTTGGTGCGCGAGCAGGAGGAGAATGGGGAAAAGATGTTCAAAAATCCCCGCAACTCCGCCGCGGGTACTCTGCGACAGAAAGACCCCGCCGTCGTCGGGCGGCGCGGTCTGTCATTGTTTGTGTTTAATATGCAGCTTGTCGAAGGGGAGGAGATCCTCTCGCATTCGCAGTCGCTTGCGCGTTTGGCGGTGCTGGGTTTTCCCGTGGTGCCGTTTTATTCTGTGACCGACAACATTGATGAGGTCATTTCCCTCATACGCGACATCGGTGAAAAGCGTAACGGCTTACCGTTCGATATCGATGGTGCGGTGGTGAAGGTGGACGATCTTGCGCAACGTGAGCTGCTCGGTAGCACGAGCAAATTCCCCAAATGGGCTGTGGCATATAAGTACCCGCCAGAGGAGAAGGAAACGGTGTTACGCAGCGTCGAGGTGAGCGTCGGGCGTACCGGCGTGCTCAAGCCTACGGGCGTGTTCGATCCCGTGACGTTGGCGGGTACGACCGTTACCCGCGCGACGTTGCATAATCAGAATTTTATGGACGAAAAAGGGCTTTGCATCGGCGACACCGTCGCGATGCGCAAGGCGGGGGACATCATCCCCGAGGTGGTGCGTGTCGTGCGCCACGCATCCGATGCCGAGCCGTATCGGCTGCCTACCACCTGCCCGTCTTGCGGCTCGAGCGTCATTCGGGAAGAGGATGAGGCGGATCTGCGGTGTGTTAACCCCACGTGTCCCGCCCAGCGCCTGCGCAATCTCATCCATTTCGCCTCAAAGGACGCAATGGACATCGACGGGCTTGGCCCTGCCGTGCTGGAGCTACTCGTTAACAACGATTTAATATGTCAAGTTAATGACCTTTACACTTTAGAAAAGGCTCAACTGAGCGAATTAGAGGGTCTCGGTGACAAGTCGGCGGACAATCTGCTGGCGGCGATCGCCGCATCGAAGGAGAACGATCTGTATCGCGTGATCTTCGGTCTCGGCATCCGCCACATCGGGCAAAAGGCGGCAAAATTGCTCGCTAATCACTTTGGCACGATGGACGCGATGATGAATGCGACCGCCGAGGATATCGCGGCGATCGATGGCTTCGGCGAGATTATGGCGCAGAGCGTCGTCGCGTTCTTCGCGCTCGCTCCGTCGCGTGAACTGGTAGGGCGTCTGGCGGCGTGCGGCGTTAATATGTCGGTGCAACGTGACGAGTCGGCTGATGCCCGCTTTGCTGGGATGACCTTTGTGCTGACCGGCACGCTGCCGTCGCTCAAGCGCGATGAGGCGGCGGCAATCATTGAAAAATTCGGTGGCAAGACATCGAGCAGTGTATCGAAAAAGACCTCGGTCGTGTTGGCGGGCGAGGAGGCGGGCAGTAAGCTGACCAAAGCGCAGCAGCTAGGCATCCGCATCATCAACGAGGATGAATTTCGTGAAATGTTGATTTGAGAGGATGAATAATCAGGGGGACTTATCGTGGTGTTTAAAAACGGACGTGTGTTGTGTGGCGATTTTCGCTTTCGTGAGGTCGATGTGTTGGTCAAGGACAGCATTATCACGGCTATTGGCGAAGATTTAACCGACATTGAAGTCTTTGACCTCCAGGGGGCGTATCTGCTACCCGGCCTAATCGATGAGCATTTCCACGGCGGTGGAGGATATGGTGTGGTCGGCTCTACTTGCGAAAGTGTGTTGAAGATCGCGACGTTTGAGGCGAAGAACGGTATCACAGCCATCGTACCGACACTCGGCTCGCGTCCGGATGAGGATGTACTCAGCGCAATCGATTCGGTCGCGGCGGCGATGAAGGCACCGATCGTCGGCTCACGCGTGCTTGGCATCCATCTGGAGGGACCGTTCCTGTGCAACGCTTATCGCGGCGCACATCGCACGGAACTGCTACAGCAGCCTTCGCCTGAGAAACTAAAATTCTTTTTGGATCGTGCTCCTGACACAGTTAAGGTGTTGACAATCGCCCCCGAATTAGAGGGCGCAATGGAAACGATTCGCTTTGCTGTGGAGAACGGGGTGGTCGTGGAGATCGGTCACACGGGAGCGGACTATGATACAACTATAGCGGCAATCGATGCGGGTGCAACGGTGTCAACGCATACATTCAATGGAATGATCGGGCTCAATCATCGTTCTCCCGGTGTGCTTGGCGCCGTGCTGACGGATGACCGTGTACACTGTGAGGTGATGGGCGACTTCGGTCACGTTGCCCCTGCAATCGTCAAGCTGATCTACCGTGCTAAGGGTGACGGCCGTGTTAATTTTGTCAGCGACTCGACTGCGCTGGCTGGCTATCCCGACGGACAGTATGATATCGGTGGTGAGATTCACATCATCGAGAAGGGGTTGTCCCGTCTTGAAAGCGGAACTATTAACGGCAGTGCCGCAACGGTGCTTTTGAGCGTGCAGAACGCGCTGACGATTGATATTCCGTTGGAATCGGCGGTGAAGATGGCATCGTATAACCCCGCAGTCAGCCTCGGTATCGACAAGGAGTGCGGCAGTATAGCAGTCGGCAAGCGCGCCGATCTGTTTGTTGCGGATGCGGACATCCGCCCGCTCGCCACCTACGTCGGCGGTAAAAAGGTATTTTCTGCGTAAGCGCACATAAAAGACAGCGCTCTGTCCAACGGACAGAGCGCTGTCTTTTATCCTTTTTCGTTGGTGATCTCACCGTCTTCAATGAGGTAGTAGTCGCCGCTCTTGAGCAAAGCTACGAGATCCTGAGGAGAGCGGATCTCGTGTGCGGTGGCGATGCCGCCGCGTGCGACCGCTCGGTGTGCGTGAACATCCGAGCCGGAGGTGAGGCGGTTGCCGTAGTGGCGGGCGTAGAGCTTTGCTATCTCGTTGCGAAACATCTCTGTGCCGGCATTATAGCCCTCAAAGCCGAACAACGCCTTGGGATCGCAGATCGTCATATTCTTGCGGAAAGGATGCGCCTGCACGACGAGCGCCCCATCCGGTAACAGCGCGGTCAGCTCGTCGATGGTCTTACATTTGTTAAGCAGGGGAGCGCGGTAGAAATATGCCTCATCTACGCCGTAGATCAGATAGTGGTTGATCTGCCCATCGAACGCGACCTCTGCGCCCGCCAACACGGTAAAATCCGTTCCTTCGGCGGCTTCCTTAGCGGCGTAATAGCCCTTGAGCCAGCGTTTAATGTATTCTTCGTGCGTGGCGCTCGCCAGGTTTTCGTCCGCAAACCATTTGGCGAATGAACGGATGTAGTGTTCGGTGATGACTATACCGCTGTAGCCGGCTTCTCGATAAAGTTTCACCAGTTCGGCACCGCCGACACCTGCGTAGGGATCGCACTCCGCCGTGTGCGTGTGCAGTTCGTATTTATACAATCGTATCACCGCCTTTGTTAAAGTATAGCAGAAATCTAAGGCAAAATCAATTATTCATTATTCATCAGCGTAAGCGATTTCATCATTCATTATTCATTGAAAATCCTGTCGAATGAATGATGAATATTGAATAATGAACAATGAATAATACAAAATGAAAATCCTGCCGACAATAATCGACAGGATTTTCATTTTGGCGGAGAAGGAGGGATTCTGAACCCCTGAGTTCGGCTTCGCCGACCTCATTGTTATTTTTCGCTGTCGCTCAAAATAAGGAGGCTTCTCACAACTCCCGTTCCACAAAAGAAGAAGAGCACCACCTACCGGTGGCACTCTTCTTCTTTGGCGGAGAAGGAGGGATTCGAACCCTCGAACCGCTTTTAACGGTTACACGATTTCCAATCGTGCGCGCTCGACCAGCTACGCGACTTCTCCGAATATTCGATTCGCGCCCTCAAAGCGCTAGATTATTATAATGAATTTGTCCCTTCTTGTCAAGCGTGAAATGCAATTTTTTTAGAATTTTCGAAAACTGTAAGGATAATTCGCTTTTTTGACTTGACAAATATCGTGTGGAATGCTAGAATACTAACCGTCAGCTCCACGGAGAGGTGTCCGAGTGGTTTAAGG
>CAZVSE010000024.1:0-24523 GCA_964629445.1 uncultured Ruminococcus sp.
TTATAATAATTGTTCCCTAAAATGTCAACGGTATTCTCTTCACAAAAAGTAAATTGTTGCAGTATAAATCTCCTCAAAATACAGATAATAACAACACAATTTGTAATTTAAGGAGAAATGAATATATGAAAGCAACAGGAATTGTCCGCCGTATAGAGGAATGCGTTATAATAGGGCAAAAGTTGTCGAAACCCGAATAAATACTGGATTTTTCGTAGTTTTAATTGAACTCAATTTGCACAAAATACCAAATTTTAATTGAATTTCTACATATTTTCGGGAGCAGAGAATTCTGCTCCTTATTTATATTTATGTAGAAATATTGATTTTTGAGATTTAGTGTGGTAAAATAATTACGCCAAACTATAAAATACAAAATAAGAGAGTGTTTTTGCCAAGGGGATATTATACCCTTTTGCGTTCATACTATGAATTTGATAAAAATGCAAATTCCATCGGTATGAATGCAGAAATGCTCTTTGTATTGATATAGTTTGGCGACTATCGGAGTTTGCGTTTTTTGTGCGGTTACTTCGGTAGCCGCACTTTTTATTTTTAGGAGGAAAAAGAAAATGAAAAAAGTAATGAGTTTATTGTTGGCGGTAATGATGTTGCTGTCTTTGTCTGCGTGTGGTAACGATAGTTCTACACAAGATACCAACGTAGGCAGTTCAATTACAGAGAGCAAAACTGGTGAAACTGGCATAAACTCTAATGAGTTAAACACAAATACGAATAGTTCTGCTACTGCCTCTTCAACCACCAACAAACCCGAAACATCCAAGCCCACTACAACTACTAGTAAATCCGAAACGTCCAAGCCCACTACAACTACTGGTAAATCCGAAACGTCCAAGCCCAGCACAATTACCAGCAAACCCGAAGAATCCAAACCTACTACAACTACTAAACCTACCACCACTACACATACTCATAGTTATTCAAGCGCCTCTTGTACCGAATCAGCAAAGTGTTCTTGTGGGGCAACCAAGGGTAGTGCGCTTGGTCACAGTTACAAAGACGCAACCTGCACAGAGCCCAAGACCTGTACCAAGTGCGGTGCAACTAGTGGTAGTGCTTTGGGACATAAAGAAATGGTTGATAAAGCTGTGTCTGCAACATGTACTAAAGCTGGACTTTCAGAGGGTAAGCATTGTTCGACTTGCAATACGGTTATAGTCGCTCAAGAAACTATCCCTGCAACACATCAATATGCCGATGCAACCTGTACTGAACCACAGAAATGCAAACTTTGTGGTTCAACTTATGGGACTCCTAATGGTCATGACTTTTCCCGAAGCAACTCCTGTTCTTCTTGCGGTATGTGGTTAAGCGACCTTTTCGATATTACTTATTCTAGTGGAAGTTACAACCGAGGAGATAGAAATTCCGACTTTGCATCTATTTCAATAACAAGTTGTTCTCAAAAATATTACAGTTACAACAATTCTGTTACCTTAACTATTAAGGCGACTGGTAAAATGATCTATACATGGTCATATATGCGACCTGGTGTTGTTTCGTATCAGATTGCTTTATACAAAGATGATGTTTTATATGCGACTAGTAGTACAGGATATGTGAATTGTCAAAAAGGGGAAACTGATTCAGAAACTTTTTACATATACAATGTAGAACCAGGAACATATACTATAAAAATACTTTAACTATCCAAAACACAATAATCAGGGAAAAGTTTATGCCAATATAACAACTTTATCAAATTTTATTTACGATTAATATAAATGAAGGTTAATTTATAAAGTATAAATCTCCTCAAAATACAGATAATAACAACACAATTTGTAATTTAAGGAGAAATGAATATATGAAAGCAACAGGAATAGTTCGTAGAATAGACGATTTAGGCAGAGTTGTTATCCCAAAAGAAATCCGCCGAACGATGCGGATCCGCGAGGGCGATCCGCTCGAGATCTTCACCGAAAAGGACGGCGAGGTGGTGTTCAAAAAATACTCTCCCGTCGGGGAGCTGTCCCCCTTCGCGGTGCAGTATGCCGATGTGCTGTCCCGCGCCTGCAATATGACGGTACTCATCTGCGACCGCGACCACGTCATCGCCGCCGCGGGCAACGCCCGCAAGGAGTTCTACGAGCGGCGGGTGTCCGCCCAGCTCGATGAGGTGATGGAATCCCGCCAGGTATACGTCACCCACGCAGGAGCGACTAAGCGTCTGCAGCCCGTCGAGGCGGTCAACCGCTATGCGGCAGTCGCCGCGCCCATCATCGCCGCCGGCGATATCACGGGGGTGGTGTGCCTGCTGCAACCCGAGTCGGGCACCGTGCCCAGTGAGGGGGATGTGCGCCTCGCGCAGGTCGCCGCCGCCTTCCTCGGTAAGCAGATGGAAGAATGATATACAAAAACAGCCGACCGCACGGTCGGCTGTTTTTCTTGCTATTCTCAATTCAGCCCCTGCGCACCGACCTGCGCAAACAGGCGGGCGACTGCGAGGCGAAGCGGCGCGTTCTCGGGAAGAGACAGCTCGGGGTCGGTGGACAGGCAATTCGCCGCGCTCGTCTGCGCGAGCTGAACAAGCCCCATATCCGCCATCAGATCCGCCATCTTCAGATTCGGCAGGCCGTGCTGACGGCTACCAAAAAAATCCCCCGGACCGCGCATCTTGAGATCCTCGTCCGCGATGCGGAAGCCGTCGGTCGTCGCGCACATCACCTGCAGACGACGGCGGGTATCCTCGCCGCTGTGATCGGAGATGAGAATGCAGGTGGACAGATGCCGCCCGCGCCCGACACGCCCGCGCAGCTGATGCAGCTGGGCAAGCCCGAACCGCTCGGCGTTCTCTACGACGAGAATGACCGCATTCGGCACGTCCACACCGACCTCGATAACCGTCGTGGACACCAGCAGCCGGATTTCCCCTGCGGCAAACGCCGCCATCGTGCGCTCCTTTTCGGCGGGCTTCATCCGCCCGTGCAGCAGTCCGAGACGGTAACCGCGGAAAGGTCCTGTCTGTAAGTTTTTGAACAGCTCGGTGGCGGCGGTGAGGTCGGTGGGCTCCTCCCCCTCCTCCACCAGAGGACACACGATATACCCCTGCCGTCCCTCGTCGAGATGGCGGCGAACATAGCCGTAAGCGCGCTCCCGCTTCTGCGACGAGATCGCAAAGGTCTGGATCGGCTGACGCCCCGGCGGCAGTTCGTCGAGCACCGACACGTCCAGATCGCCGTACAAGATCAGCGCGAGGGTACGAGGGATCGGGGTGGCGGACATCACGAGCATATGCGGGTTGATTCCCTTCGCGGCGAGCGCGGCGCGCTGTCCGACGCCGAAGCGGTGCTGCTCATCGGTGATGACCAGCCCCAACCGCGCAAAGTGCACGTGTTCCCCGATGAGCGCGTGCGTACCGACAAGCAAGTCGATCTCACCCTGCGCGAGCGCGGCGAGAAGCGCCTGCCGCTTTGCATTGGTGACCGATCCGGTCAACAGCGCGATACGCACGCTGTCACCGAGCAGTCTGCGCAACGTTTCGGCGTGCTGTTCGGCGAGAATTTCGGTCGGCGCCATCATCGCCGCCTGCCATCCGTTGCGGATGACCGTGTAAGCGACACCCGCGGCGACCGCGGTCTTGCCGCTGCCGACATCTCCCTGCACCAGACGAGACATCGGGCGCTCGGCGGCAAGGTCGCGCACACACTCGGCGATCGCGCGGCTCTGCGCACCCGTGAGCTTAAACGGTAATTGCGCGGTAAACTGCGCCGTGTAGTCTGCCGTCACCTGCGCACCCGCGACACCGCGCGCGCGGTTCTTCATCCGCAGAAGTCCGATCTGCAGTAAAAACAGTTCCTCAAACACCAAACGACGGCGAGCGGCATCGAGTGCGGTGTTGCTTGTCGGGAAATGCACCTCGCGCCACGCGGTCAGCTGATCACACAGCTCCATACGCTCGCGCAGGTCCGGCGGCAGACAATCCGGCAGCGCCGCGCGCTCCGCCAGTGCGAGCGCCTGCCGCACATTGGTCTCGATCATACGACTGGACAGTCCTTCTGTCTGCCGATAGATCGCGCGGATGCGCGCGCCTGTGCTCGCCGCCTCGACAAGCGGCGAGGTCATCTCGAAGTGCTGCCCGTTGCGAGTGACGGTGCCGTACAGCAGCACCTCCTCGTCGCGGTGGACCTTCGCGGCGGCGTAGCGATTATTAAACAACGTCACCTGAATGGAATTCTGCCCGTCAGACACGCGGAAGCGGTAGAGGGTCATCCCCTTACGCACGCGGTATTCCGTCGGCGCGGCGACCACCCAACCCTTGACACAGCAAGGCTCATTCGGCATCGCTAAACTGACGGGGGTGATCCTCGACCAGTCCTCATACGCCCGAGGATAGTGCCGCAGAAGATCACCGACCGTGAAGATATCCAGTTTTTTGTATAGATCGGCGCGCTTGTCCCCCACGCCCTTGAGCTCGCGGATCAAACGGTCAAGCAGCATCACGGCACACCTCCTTTTTTCTCTATTATAAAGCATTGACGCGACAGTTGCAAGGACAAAAACAACCACCCGCTGTCCGCGGGTGGTTGCCGTTGTTTGATTTAGTCGCCCATCGAGTAGTTAGGGGCTTCCTTGGTGATGTGGATGTCGTGGGGATGGCTCTCCTTGAGGCCCGCACCGGTGATGCGGATAAACTGCCCCTTCTCCTGCAGTTCGGCGATGGTCGCGCAACCGCAATAGCCCATACCCGCGCGTAAGCCGCCCATCAGCTGATACACGGTGTCGCTCAACGGTCCCTTATAGGGCACGCGACCCTCAACGCCTTCGGGAACAAGCTTCTTGTTATCCTGCTGGAAGTAGCGATCCTTCGAGCCCTTCGCCATCGCGCCGAGGCTGCCCATACCGCGGTAGACCTTGAACTGACGACCCTGGTACAGCTCGGTGTCGCCGGGGGACTCCTCACAGCCCGCGACCAGCGAGCCGACCATCACGACGTTTGCGCCCGCGGCGAGTGCCTTAACGACGTCGCCCGACAGCTTAATGCCGCCGTCAGCAATGATCGGGATACCGTGCTTAGCCGCCGCGCAAGCCGCGTCATAGATCGCGGTGATCTGCGGCACGCCGATGCCTGCAACCACGCGGGTGGTGCAGATGGAGCCGGGGCCGATGCCGATCTTGACGGCATCCGCACCAGCGGCGATGAGCGCCTCGGTGGCGGCAGCGGTCGCGACGTTACCCGCGATGACCGAGATGTGCGGGAATGCGGTCTTGACCTTCTCGACCGCCTTGAGGATGTTCGCACTGTGACCGTGCGCGGAATCCAACACCAGCACGTCGACCTGCGCCTCAACCAGCGCGGAAGCGCGATCCAGCACGTCGGCGGTAGCGCCGATGGCGGCGGCGCACAGCAGACGGCCGCGCGCATCACGGGCAGAGTTGGGATATTTCACGGATTTTTCAATATCCTTGATGGTGATAAGACCACGCAGCATACCCGCGTTGTCGACCAGTGGGAGCTTCTCGATGCGGTGACGGGAGAGGATCTCCTTCGCCTCCTCCATCGTCGTGCCGACAGGACCGACGACGAGGTTGTCCTTGGTCATCACGTCGCCGATGCGGCGGGTGTAATCGGTAATAAAACGCATATCGCGGTTGGTCAGAATGCCGACAAGCTTACCGTCGACACAGATCGGCACGCCGGAGATCTTGAACTTACCCATCAGCGCATCCGCATCCGCAACCGTATGGTCAGGAGACAGCGAGAAGGGGTTGACGATAACGCCGTTCTCGGAACGCTTGACCATATCCACCTGATCCGCCTGTGCCTCAATGGACATATTCTTGTGGATGACACCGATACCGCCCTCACGTGCGATGGCGATCGCCATCTGCGCCTCGGTGACCGTGTCCATAGCAGCAGTCATCAAAGGGGTGTTGAGCGTCACACTCTTTGTCAGCTGAGTGCGCACGCTGACGTCAGCAGGCAGCACATCGGATGCCGCCGGAATGAGCAGCACATCGTCGAAGGTCAAACCTTCTTTTAAGAATTTTTCTCCCGCGTTCAGATTGACCATAGCGTTTCCTCCTTAATTTTTCTGCTGTCGCACAATTTTTTGTATTTCTTTATATTGTACCACGAAACCCGTCGTAAGGCAAGCCCTAAATTGCAGAAAAATCGGCAAAAATAACGCTCTGCCCGATAATAGGCAGAGCGCAAAAACTAAAAGCTCTTCTGGTACTTTTTACCCATAAATTTTGCCGCGAGGAATGACCCGCCCTTGACAAACCAATTGGTCTTAGCGGTATACAGCAGCGGCACAGTGGCGCAGTCGAGCGGATTGTTCTCCAGCCACACATCCAGCAACAATTCGCTCACGCGACCGAAAAAGCGCGCGTGGAAAGACGGGTACTGACTCGCGTCCACCCGCTTCTCCAACTCGAACAGAATATCAAACAACCACGTGCAATAGGCGTCCAAATGATCACGGCGCAGGATGAACATATTGAACATATGCGCGCTCGTGCGTTTCTTAAGGCGCTCGAACGCGGGCGTGTACGCGGGATACCGCTCGGCGATGATCTCACCCGTGATATCCAACGGTTCGATATAACACGTGTGCATATAATGCGAATACAAATTCTCAATCACATAGTGCCGCGGCGCGGGCAGGATGCCGTCGCGACCCTCAAGCAGTTTTTGCGCCTGCGCGTAGGTCAGCACGCACTCGAGCGGATTCTTCCCGCGCTTCGGACGCCGAGAGAAAAAGCGGCGGTAGTGCACCAGACCGATATACTCATCGGGCAGGTTCTTCCACGCCCAATAGAGCCCTGTCAACTCGCAAAAGGTCGAGTTCTTCTCCGAGATGTTGTCGCCGGTGTTGTCCCCGACATACGGCAGTGGCTCTTTCCCCTGTGCGCCGACGTGCAACGGCAGATACAACTCATCCGTCGGCATCTCGCTTTGTCGGTGTGTCGCTACGATGACCTTGATGCTCATCCGATCGTCCTTTCCGATGATTCCAGAGCGGCCTCGACCACCTTGTCCATATCGTAATACTTATAGTGCCCGAGACGACCGCCGAAGATCACCTTCGGCTCGTTGTCCGCAAGAGCGCGGTAGCGCTCGTACAGCGCCTGATTTTTCTCATCGTTGACAGGATAGTAGGGACGCATCCCGCGCTCCCAGTCGGCGGGATATTCCCGCGTGATCACCGTCTTCTCCTGCTTGCCGAAATTGAAATGCTTATGCTCGATCAGGCGGGTAAAGGGTGTCTCACGGTCGGTGTAATTGACCACCGCCACGCCTTGATGATCGGGAATATCCAACACCTCACTCTCAAAGCGCAGACTGCGATATTCCAGCTCGCCGAAGCAGTAATTATAATATTCGTCAATACAACCGGTGTACAGCACACGATCCGCCAGCCCATCGAGTTCCTCTTTGTTCACGAGATAGTCCATCCCAAGCCAGACGGTCGCGCCCTCAAGCAGGCGCTCCACCATCTTGGTGTAGCCCTCGGTCGGGATGCCCTGATAGCGGTCGTTAAAATAGTTGTTATCAAACGTGTAGCGCACCGGCAGACGCTTGAAGATGAAGCTCGGCAGCTCCGAGCAGGAGCGTCCCCACTGCTTCTCCGTATAACCCTTGACCAATTTTTCGTAAATGTCGGTGCCGACAAGGGAGATCGCCTGTTCCTCGAGATTTTTCGGCTCGCCGTCGATAACGGCGCGCTGACGGGCGATGACCGCCTGCGCCTGTGCAGGGGTGGTCACCCCCCACATCGCATAAAAGGTATGCATATTGAAAGGCAGATTATACAATTCGCCCTTATAATTCGCGATCGGGGTGTTGATATAATGGTTGAAATCAGCAAAGCGATTCACATACTCCCACACAGCCTTATTGGACGTGTGAAAAATGTGCGCGCCGTACTTGTGCACCTGAATGCCTTCGATCTCCTGCGTGAAGATGTTTCCCGCTATGTGATCGCTCTTATCCACCACCAAACAGGTCTTGCCCGCGTCCATCGCCCGGCGCGCAAACACCGCACCAAACAACCCCGCACCGACGATCAGATAATCGTACCGCATATCGCAGCCCCTTTCTAAAATCAGCCCGCGCCGTCGCCGGACAGCACAGCGGGAATGGTCTTCAAAATGATCTTAATATCCGTCCACAAACTGCGTTCGCGGATATATTTGAGGTCGAGCTCGACCCACTCTTCAAAACGGATGTTATTGCGACCGCTGCACTGCCAGTAGCAGGTCAGTCCCTGCTTGACGAGCAGACGCTGACGCTGATAATCGGTGTACTGCTCGACCTCCGACGTCAGCGGCGGACGGGGTCCGACGATGGACATATCCCCGATAAAAATATTGATGAGCTGCGGCAGTTCATCCAGACTCGTGCGGCGAATGAAACGACCGACCTTTGTAATGCGCGGGTCGTCCTTAATCTTGAAAGCGGGACCGTCCATCTCGTTGAGCGCCGCGAGCTTTTCCAGCATCTCGGGAGAATCCGCGTTGACACACATACTGCGGAATTTATAAATGCGGAAGGTCTTGCCATCCTTGCCGACGCGCTCCTGCGAAAAGATCGCCGGTCCGCCGTCACTGCGCACCGCGATCGCCACCGCCAACAACACGGGAGACAGCACCAACAGCGCCAGACCGGAGCATATAATATCCAGCACACGCTTTAGAAAGTCATAGATCGGCTTTTTCGTCACTGTCATAAATGAAAACTCGCCTTTCTTCTTAACGCGGTAAACGGGGTGTCGCCAACATCACTTATTGCGCGTCAACAATCGATGAATCGGTCTCTTCCTCAGCCTCATCTTCATAGATGTAGCCGTGCAGCACCTGCGTGGCAAGCTCCATATCAAATCGCCAGACCCAGCCGTGTCCGTCACCCGTATTGCCGCCCTTGGCGTTGCACTCATCGGACGGAATAGTGAACTGCTCAAAAGTCGGCGAAGAACTTAGCGCCCACTGCGCGATGCTGAATAGTTCCTCGTTTGTCATCGTGGTGTGGCACATCCCGAGAACCTGGCTGATGAGTGCCGGATACTTGGTCAGCGAAATGTCCTTCACCTGCGTGAACATCGCCTCGAGCACTTCCTTCTGACGGTTGCCGCGGTCGATGTCCGAGCCGCTGTAACGGTTGCGGGAATAAGCGAGCGCCTGCGCGCCGCTGAGTCGCACAAAGCCGGTCGTTGCATTCTGATAATCAAATCCCAGCTTTTTTAACTGCGGACCGTAATAATCATTCATGATCTTCAACTCGGACTCGTTGACATCGATCATCACACCGCCGATATAGTCGATCAGCTCGACGAATTCAAAGAAATTGACATACGCATAATCGGTGATGTTCATTCCGAAATTCTGGTTGAGCGTCTTGACCGCCAGCTTCGCGCCGCCCCAGCCGAAGGCGTGGGTGATCTTGCTCTGCCCGTGTCCGTCGATCGCCACCAACGAGTCGCGCGCGACGCTGGTGAGCTTGATCTTATTATGCACGCGGTCAACGGTCAGAATGATGATCGCGTCGGAACGACCGCTTTCGCTATCCGAGCGGGTGTCCAGACCGAACAGGGCGATATTCTGTATCTTGTCAGCATGCGGCAGGTCGGAGTTGACCGCGATCTCGCCCGCGCTGAGTTCACTTTCGCGCTGGATCCTCCCCAGCAGAGAGGATCCCCACGTGACAACAACGATCACCAATGCCAGCAGTACGGCACCAACCGAAGCCGCGATACCGATGAGCCATTTTTTGGTGAGTTTGCGACTCTTCTTCGTTCCCGCGGCGGTCAAACGGACTTGCTTTGTTTCCCCCGCTCGATCAACGTTTTCCAGCGAAGCTTCGCACCAAGGACAAACCGTCTGACCTTTACGGATCTTTTTTCCACACTCCGGACAACACATACGTGAATTCCTCTTTTCTTTTAAGTCATGTTTGAAATGAACGTGCAACACCTTACTATTTTCTCTCGAACACAGCGAAATACTCTCCGAAATACTAATCTGAGTATAAAAGGACATAATACAGTTGGATTATAGCACACGAGGGTTCTTTTGGCAAGCACGTTTTGCTCCGTAACAGCAATGATTACAAAACTGTAACCTTTTCGAAAACACTAAAAACGGCGAAGGATGATCCTGTCCCTCACCGCTTTTGGGGCTTATTCGATCGGGGCGGTCAGATCGACACCGCCGAACAGATTCCAGGGATACGCATCGGGCGGCGGACAGGACTCGTCCACCGTCGCCCCCGTCAGCGGATGGCGGAACGCCAGATGATACGACCAAAGTCCCAGCCCTCTAAGCTTTTCGGCAGGGATGCCGCCATACTTCTCATCCCCGAGCAACGGCAACCGCCGTGAGGAGAACTGTACGCGGATCTGGTGGGTGCGACCCGTATGCAGGCGCACCTTGACAAGCGTCAGCGGTACGCCGTACCGCCGCACCGTCGCCAGCACGCGGTAAGAGAGCGAAGCCTCCTTCGCGCCGCGGGTGTGCGGAGCGACGACACGGGACTTGCACCTTGCCGAGTCCTTAAGCAACCAGTCCTCCCACATCCCCGCAGGGCACGTCGGCACACCGCACACCACCGCGAGGTATTCCTTCACGATACGGTGTCCCGCCATCTGCTTATACAGCCCCGGTGTCGCCTTACCGCTCTTGGAATACACCATCACCCCGCCAACCGGTTGGTCCAAACGGTGGATGACATCGATGCGGTAGGCGCGGGTCTGCTTTTTGAGCAGGGTGGGCATATCCCGCCGCTTGCCCGACTCGGGTGCGGACAGCACTCCGACGGGCTTGACGCAAACAACGAGGGATTTATCTTCAAATAAAACAGGAATCATAAAACGACTCTTCTTTCTCATTCAAATGAGATCTCTTTCGCAATTACTATACCAAATTCCCGACAATATTTCAACCCAAACCGCGAAACGCTTGACAAACACGCTCGTTTGTGCTACCCTAACTAGTGAATCAAAGACGGTGACGGAGAGAAGTACCGCCGTGAGAGCACCCACAGCGAGCCGGGGACGGTGTAAGCCCGACGGATAGCCACGGCGCGAATAACACTCCCGAGTCGCAACCTGAACCCCGTAAGGCGGCAGGCCTTGAACCTGTCACCCTTTGGGCAGTAGGCGCGCCGTACGACCCGCGTTAAGGGCTATGCTTTGTCAGAAGCAAGAGGGGTCTGCCGATAACGGCAGGCAATTTAGGTGGCACCGCGAACAGACAGCCGTTCGTCCTAATGCAATTAGGACGAATGGCTTTTTTTATTTCACATATACTAGACCGAAAAGGAGAAAACCACGATGAAACACACCGACATTCAGATCCTGCGCTCCGACACCGCCTATATCGGCAAGGATGTGACGGTATGCGGCTGGGTACGCACTTCCCGCGATTCCAAAAATGTGGCGTTCCTCGAACTCAATGACGGCACGTCGCTCAAGCACCTGCAGATCGTCCTCGATAAGGAAACGATGCCCGATGTCAGCGCCTTTATGCCGATCGGTACATCGCTCAAGGTGGAGGGCACCCTCGTCGCGAGCGAGCGTAACGGCGTCGAGGTCAACGCCAAAACGGTCACGGTGCTCGGCACCTGCCCCGGCGAATATCCTCTGCAGAAAAAGCGGCATACACTGGAGTTTTTGCGCACCATCCCTCATCTGCGGGTGCGCACCAACACCTTCAACGCCATCTTCCGCGTGCGCAGCGTGATGGCAAATGCCATCCACCGTTATTTTCAGGAGCGCAACTACGTCTACGTCAACACCCCGCTGATCACCGCAAGCGACTGTGAGGGTGCGGGCGAGATGTTCAAGGTCACCACCATCGGCTATTCTGAGGAATATAAAAATGCCGAGGAGTACTACGCCGCCGACTTCTTCGGTCAGCGCGCAGGCTTAAGCGTATCGGGACAGCTCGAGGGCGAAATGGCGGCGACAGCGTTCGGTAAGATCTACACCTTCGGCCCGTCCTTCCGTGCGGAAAACAGCAACACCCCCCGCCACGTCGCCGAATTCTGGCACGTCGAGCCCGAGGTGGCGTTCGCGGAGCTTGACGACATCATCGAGATCGCTGAAGAGATGATCAAGTATATCATCGCCGCCGTGATGGACGAGTGTCCTGAGGAGCTCGAATTTTTCGAGAAATTCTTCGAGGCGGGTCTGCGTGACAAACTGAGAAGCGTTGTAGAAAACGAGTTTAAGGTGCTCGATTACACCGAGGCGATCGAGATCCTCGAAAAAGCGGACGCGGACTTCAAATATCCCGTCAGTTGGGGCTGTGATCTGCAGACGGAGCACGAGCGCTACATCACCGAGCAGGTGTTCAAGAAACCCGTGTTCGTCACCAACTATCCGAAGGATATCAAGTCCTTCTATATGAAACAGAACCCCGACGGCAAGACCGTCGCCGCAACCGACCTGCTGGTGCCGGGCGTCGGCGAGATCATCGGTTGCTCCGAGCGTGAGGCGGATCTCGACAAACTGCTGAGCGCGATGAACGCGCGCGGGATGAACCTCGAGGACTACGCCGATTACCTCGATCTGCGCCGTTTCGGCTCGGTGCCGCATTCGGGCTTCGGTCTTGGTTTTGAGCGCATCATTATGTATGTCACGGGCGTGGCGAACATCCGCGATGTCCAACTCTTCCCCCGCACCGTCGGCGGTATCCGATAATCCCGCCACACGCCCACAAAAAGGAGTTGAATTCTATGCGACAGTGTCAGTTTGTTCCCGGATATGATCCAAAGCTCAATCTGCGACAGACCCAGCGCGCTATTAAGATCGTGAAAGACACATTCCAGATCCTGCTCGCACAGGCGTTGCACCTCGAGCGCGTCACCGCACCCGTGTTGGTGACGGGTGCCTCGGGCATCAACGACGACCTCAGCGGTGTCGAACGTAAGGTGGACTTCACCATCAAGAGTATGGACGAGGCACACGCCGAGGTGGTGCAGTCGCTCGCTAAATGGAAGCGTGTCGCCCTAAAACGCTACGGCTTTATGCCGGGGGAAGGCATCTACACCGATATGAACGCCATCCGCCGCGACGACGATATGGATAACACCCACTCCATCTTCGTCGACCAGTGGGACTGGGAGGCGGTCATCACCGCCGAACAGCGCACCACCGACTATCTCAAGAACACGGTGCGCCGCATCGTTAAGGCGATCGCCGACACCAACCGTCTTCTGCAGCAGAAATATCCCCTGCTCACCGCAGACATCCGCGAGGAGGTCTATTTCATCACCGCGCAAGAGCTCGCCGACCGCTATCCTCATCTCAGCGGAAAAGAGCGTGAGGACGCCATCACCCGTGAATACGGCACGGTGTTCCTTATGCAGATCGGCGACCCGCTCGCCGACGGCAAACCGCACGACAGCCGTGCGCCCGACTACGATGACTGGACACTCAACGGTGATCTGCTGTTGTGGAACAACACGCTCGGTCACGCGCTGGAGATCAGCTCCATGGGTATTCGCGTCGACGCCGACGCGCTCACGCGTCAGCTCACATCCGCCAATGCCACCGAACGGATGCGCTTTCCCTATCACCAGAGCATCGCCGACGGTTCCCTGCCGCTGACCATCGGCGGCGGTATCGGGCAATCCCGCCTGTGTATGCTGATGCTGCAAAAAGCGCACATCGGCGAGGTGCAGGTGTCGGTCTGGCCCGAGGAGATGGTCGTTTCCTGCCTCGAGCACAACATCCCGCTTTTGTAAAATTATACGAAAATTATGCACCGAAAGAGAAGCTTTTCTCTTTCGGTGCATTTTTATACAAAAAACTTTCACGAACAACGCCATATTTCTACTTGCCATCATACGGAGTATATGGTACACTTTTCCTTGATGTACGATTGAACAATAAAGGCACTTGTTGCCTATCATAATATATATACCGCTTACGATAGTTGGAAGAAAAGAAGGAAAGGAAGAAAAGAAGCTATGACTATCGCAAACTACGTCGCCCTCTTGGGCGGTCTCGCCTTGTTCTTGTACGGTATGCAGATGATGTCCTCGGGACTGGAAGCCGCGGCAGGCAACCGTATGAAGCAGATCCTCGAAAAATTGACATCAAACCGCTTTCTCGGCGTACTCGTCGGCGCGGCGATCACCGCCGTCATCCAGTCCTCCTCCGCCACCACCGTGATGGTGGTCGGCTTCGTCAACTCAGGCATGATGAAACTTAAACAAGCGGTGTGGATCATTATGGGCGCGAACATCGGCACCACCATCACCGCCCAGCTCATCACGCTGGATGTAGATCTGATCGCCCCCGTGGTCGCCTTTATCGGTGTGGCATTCATCGTATTTCTCAAGAAACCTGCGTTGCATAACTACGGTGCGATCATCGGCGGTTTCGGTATTCTTTTCATCGGCATGGAAATGATGAGTACCGCCATGTCACCCTTGCGCGAGGTGCCGGAATTTGTTAACCTGATGACGCAGTTCAGTAACCCCGTAATCGGTATTCTCGTCGGTGCGCTGTTCACCGCCGTTATTCAGTCTTCGTCTGCCTCGGTCGGTATCCTGCAGGCGTTAGCGGCAGAAGGGCTTATCGGGCTCGGCGGCGCGGTGTTCGTGCTGTTCGGTCAGAACATCGGCACCTGTATCACCGCGGTGCTCGCCTCCATCGGCACCAGCCGCAGTGCAAAGCGCACCACCATCATCCACCTGCTATTTAACATCATCGGCACGACGGTGTTTACCGCACTCGTGTTGCTCGTCCCCTCCTTTATCACGCTGATCGAGGGCTTCACTCCGGGCGACGTATCCGCGCAGATCGCGAATATGCACACCATCTTCAACGTCGTCACCACCCTGCTGCTTCTCCCCCTCGGCGGTCTGCTCGCGAAGCTCGCCACCGTCATCCTGCCTGAGCACGCATCGGAAGAAGAGGATGTGCAGAAACTCCTCTATCTCAAACCCATCAGCTCCCGTCAGCAGGAATACCACGTCGGTACTGCCGCCATCGTAACGTATGACGTGCGCCTTGAATTGGAGCGTATGGCGGGCATGGTCAAGGAGAACGTCGGACACTGCTTTGACGCCATCCTGACAATGGACGTGTCCGAGATAGAGGAGATCGAGCGTACCGAGGAGTACGTCGACTACCTCAACAAGGAGATCTCCCAATACATCTCTCACTGCATCTCCTACGGCACGAATATCCAGGATTCCGAACAGCTCACCGCCTATTTCAAGATCGCGGGCAACCTCGAGCGCATCGGCGATCACGCCGTCAACATCGGCGAATATGCCAAGATGCTCAAGGATAAGCAGATCTCCTTCTCCGACAAAGCGACCGTTGAGATCACCCGTATGAAAGAAGTCTGCGACGAGGCTCTCTCGGGAATTCTTCATCTTGATCACGCCTCCGCGGATCTGCTCGTCGAAACAGGCAAACTCGAACAGCGTATGGACGATATGACCAAGTCCTACCGCGCTAATCAGATCGCGCGTATGCAGGACGGTGCCTGCTCGGGCGAGGCCTGCATCCTCTACTCCGAGATGCTCACCGACTTCGAGCGTATCGGCGACCACATCCTTAACATCACGCAAGCTCTCGCTGTATAATCTCTGCCAAAATGCCCCGACCGCACGGTCGGGGCATTTTTTCGCGGCTTGTCCGTGGTTTGTCAGCACCTCTTTCCCCACGCGCGCATATCGTAGAATAGAAGGAGGTGAACAAGCTATGTCTATGTTCTGTTGTCAATGCAACGATCGGAACAACTGTGTCGGGCTATCGGTCATCGCGGGGGTCATCCTCGGTGTCATCGCCGCGTTCTTGCAGATTACCGCCGTCATCACCGTCACCCCCGCCTTCCTATGGGTCGTGCTCGGCGTGGCACTGGTGTACCTCGCAGTCGTTCTGCTTGCCGTTGCGCTTACCCGCCGTGCGATCTTGCCGAATTGCGTGTGCGCGGTGCTGACCGCCTTATTGGCAGGTGTTCTCGGCAGTGCTCTGCTGGCAGTCGTTCTGCTCGCTGTCACCTTCGCCACCACCAGTGTCATCGGAGCAATCCTCGTCGGCGGACTGATCCTGTTCCTCACGCTGACCGTTGCGTCCACCGCCTGCCTCGTGCAATGCTTTGCCAACTGCGACAACTGATTGTTCTGTCCTCTACGAAAAAAACTGTCCGCGCAGCTGCGCGGACAGTTTTTTCGCATTTTTTTGTACCGTCGGCACATACTAACAGCAAAAAAGCAGGAGTGATACAGTATGGCACCTCTCATTGAGATGCGCGGCATCTGCAAATGGTACACCACGGGCAAGCAAACAGTCAGGGCACTGGATGACATCGACCTCACAATAGAGATCGGGGAAATGGTGGCGATCCTCGGACGGTCGGGATCGGGAAAATCCACGCTGATGAATCTGCTCGGCTGTCTGGACACGCCGACGCGCGGCAGTTATCTCCTCGCGGGGCAGGCGGTGAGCGCGATGTCCGAAGGACAGCTCTCCGCCGTGCGCAACCGCACGGTCGGGTTTATTTTCCAGAGTTTTCATCTGCTGCCGCAGCTCACGGCGCTTGAGAACGTCGAATTGCCGCTCATCTACCGTGGAATGTCGGAGAAAAAGCGG
Source organism: uncultured Ruminococcus sp. (assembly GCA_964629445.1). Classification (GTDB taxonomy): domain Bacteria; phylum Bacillota; class Clostridia; order Oscillospirales; family Acutalibacteraceae; genus UBA5905. The sequence goes on from CAZVSE010000024.1 coordinate 16,578, forward strand.
CGGCAGTTGGCGCAGGACAACCTCCGGCGGGTGGGACTCGGTGAACGGATGGATCACCGCCCGAGCGAATTATCGGGTGGTCAGCAGCAGCGTGTCGCCATCGCCCGCGCGCTCGCGGGTAATCCCCCGATGCTGCTCGCCGACGAACCGACAGGCAACCTCGATACCGCCGCGGGCAGGGATATTATGTCCCTCTTGTGCGACCTGCACGACGGCGGTACCACCGTCATCATCATCACCCACGATCCCGCCATCGGCGCGGCGTGTCCCCGTCGCCTGACGATGGCAGACGGGCGGTTAAGTGAGGGGTAAAACCAAAAGACCGCAAATTCTGTTGTAGGGGCGGGCGTCCCGACCGCCCGAATGAGGTCTGTACAAATTATATCGGGGCGTTGAAGGCGCCGCCCCCTACAATTTGCTTGGCGGCAAGAGCCTTTCGTTTTACAATAAGCAGATGTAAAACTAACACCGTTTTACACCTATTAGGCGTAAAGTCAATACAACTTTTCGGTGTGAGGTAAAATAAAGACACGTGAAAAAGGGGGCAATCGTGTGAACAGAATCAAGGATCTGCGAGAAGACCACGATTTAAGCCAGGCGCGCATTGCCGAAGTAATCAAAACCACGCAACAACAATATAGCAAAATCGAATTAGGCAAATCCGATAACCGGAGAAAAATTGAAATTATTGGCAGAGTTTTATAACATATCGGCAGATTACATTTTAGGTCTGACCGATCAGCCGCGCCGCTTAAAATAAAGGTCGCCCCGTCGCTCATAAGAGCGACGGGGCGTAGTTTTGTTTCGTTTTACATCACCGTCTGGGTCGCCTCGTACAACTTCGCATAATACCCGCCTTGTTCAAGCAGTTCGGCGTGCGTGCCCTGCTCGCGGATGCCCTCGTGGTCGATATACACGATACGGTCGGCGTTGCGGATGGTGGAAAGCCTGTGCGCGACGACCAAGGTCGTGCGCCCCTGCGACAACGCCTCGAGCGCGGTCTGGATGCGTGCCTCAGTGACGGTGTCGAGCGCCGAGGTCGCCTCGTCAAGCAGCAGGATCGGCGGGTTTTTGAGGAAGATGCGGGCGATGCTCACTCGCTGTTTTTGTCCGCCCGACAGCATAATGCCGCGCTCGCCGACAAAGGTATTGTATCCCTCGGGCAACGCCATAATGGCGTCGTGGATCTCCGCTTTTTTCGCGGCTTCCATCACTTCTTCATCGGTGGCGTCCAGCCGCCCGTAGCGGATATTCTCCATCACGGTCGCGGCGAAGATCATCACGTCCTGCTGGACGATGCCGACCTGCTCACGCAACGAGCGCAGGGTGACATCGCCGATGTCCTGCCCGTCGACGGTGATACGCCCATCCGCGATCTCGTAGAAACGCGGGATGAGGTGGCACAGCGTGGTCTTGCCGCCGCCCGACGGACCGACCAGCGCGACCGTCTTGCCCGCGGGGATGTCGAGGTTCACGTGCTCGAGGACGTTGATGCCCTCGTCGTAGCGGAAGGTGATGTCCTCAAGGCGGATGTGTCCGCCGTCGCAGACGAGCGGCTTCGCGTCGGGCTTGTCGGTGATGTCGGGCTCGACCGCCATCAGATCTTGAAACCGCAGAAAGCCCGCCATACCCGTCGTATATTGCTCGACGAAATTCGCGAGCTTGCGGATCGGGGCGAGAAAGGACGAGATATACATCGTGAACACCAAGAGATCAACGTATTCGAGCTTCTGCCCGATGATGAGCAAGCCCCCCGCGGCGATGACCGCGACATTGATGAGGTTCGTAATGATGTCCGAGCCTGCGCCGAAGATGCCCATCTGCTTATAAAAGCCGTTGCGGGCGGTGCGATAAGCATCGCTCCCCGCCTGAAAGCGGTCAAGCTCATACGGCTCGTTGGTAAACGCCTTGGCGGTGCGCACGCCCGAGATGCCTGACTCAATGTCGCTGTTGATGATGGCGATCTTTTCCTTGACCTTGCGGCTGGACGCGCCCATATGCTTGCGGCGCATCACCGTGAAGGCGATGAGCAGCGGCACGAGCAGGGTGATGACCAGCGCGAGTTCCCAGCGGATGGAGAACATAATGATCACCGAGCCGACGAGTGTGATGAGCGAGATAAACAGGTCCTCGGGGCCGTGGTGCGCCAGCTCCACCACTTCGAATAAGTCACTGATAACACGCGACATCAACGAGCCTGTGCGATTTTTGTCGTAAAAGCGAAAGGACAGTTTCTGCAAATGCGCGAACAGATCCCGCCGCATATCCGTCTCCATATACACGCCGAGCATATGCCCCTTGTAGGTGACGAAGAACTGAAATCCGCCCTTGACGAGATACGCCGCAACAAGGATGATCATCCACACATAGAACGCGCGGAATGCCCCCGCTGGTAACAGGGTATTGAGCGCGTATTTTGATATAAGCGGGTAAACCAGATCCACCGCCGCAATGAAAAAGGCACAGACAAGATCCAATATAAACAACTTGATATAAGGCTTATAATAAGCGATAAATTTCTTGATCATACCGATCCCTCCGTAGAACACCTTTATTATAGTCTTATTTATACAACTTTGCAAGGGATTTACGCATAATAGGTTTGACCCTTTCCATATTCTAGAGCGGAGGGGATTTTCATGTTTTTTGTGATAAAAAAACAGCGCGCGTATGTAGCCGCGGCGGCGTGCGTCGCACTGGTGGCGGGGATGCTGTCGCTCGGCGCTCACCGCAGTGAGACCGCCCGTGCCGTCGCCGCGGCGGCGGATAATTGGGGGCTGAGCTTTCAACAGGAAGGACAGCCGCCGATCGCCAACGCCTCCGCAGAGGAATTGGCGCAATACGACACGTATTATCTCGGGGATACATCGAAAAAAACGCTTTATATCACCTTCGATGCGGGGTATGAGAACGGGTACACCCCCGCCATCCTCGACGCGCTCGAAAAGCACCACGTGCAAGCGGCATTTTTTGTTGTCGGGCATTATCTCGAGACCGCGCCTGAGCTGGTGAAACGGATGGTCGCCGAGGGACATATCGTCGGCAACCACACGTACCATCACCCTGATATGTCCGCCATCCGCGACGAAACGGCGTTCCGTGAAGAACTCGAGCAGACCGAAGCGCTGTATCGCGAGATCGTTGGTGCGGATATGCCGAAGCTCTATCGCCCGCCACAGGGGAAATACAGCGCCGAAAATCTCCAGACCGCGCAAAAGCTCGGGTATAAAACGTTGTTCTGGAGTCTCGCGTATGTGGATTGGATTCAGGAAAAGCAGCCGTCCGCGCAGCAGGCGTTCGACAAACTCATACCGCGCATCCACAACGGCGCAGTGGTGCTGCTGCACAGCACCTCGGCGACCAACGCGCAGATCCTCGACGAATTGCTGACAAAATGGGAGCAGTTGGGCTATACATTCGGGCGGGTTTCGGAGCTGTGCGGCGTATAAGGACGGCATCTTTCGGCAATACTGTGATTGGTCGACAGACCAATCCGGCAGAAAGGAGATCGTACCATGGATAAAGCCAATCACAGCATCCGCTGCACCGTGTCTTCCTGCGTGAACCACTGCGACTGCGAAAACTACTGCAGTCTCGACAGCATTCAGGTCGGCACTCATGAGACCGATCCCAAACAGGATCAGTGCACCGACTGCCAGTCTTTCGCGAAGAAGTAAAGACTTGGTGTACCGAAACACCGCCCCTGCCGCGAGTATTCTGCGGCAGGGGCGGTGGCCTTTAATTACCCCGTTTTAACAAAAAGTGCTTGCAAAGCGTGCAGATATGGTGTACAATAATAAACGCTTTGAAAAAGCATCTATACCCGCCCGTGGCGAAGCTGGATATCGCAGTGGATTCCGATTCCAAAGGCCGGGGGTTCGAATCCCTCCGGGCGGGCCAAGCAAAAGAGCCGTACGCGTTGCGTACGGCTCTTTTGCTTGGCCCACGAGGGTAAGAAGAAGCCCCGCTGGTTTGCCCGTTTTCGCCATAGGCGAAATGCGGGTTGTCTAAACCCGCAAGGGGAAACCATACGAGTTCGGCAAAGCCGAACTCGAGGGTTCTGAATCCCTCTACCAAAATTTTCTATATCATATCAGTGCGCTCTCTTTTTCGTTCGGAGGGATTCGACACTTCCAGGGTGAGCGGCGTCTAAAAAACCGTCCGCCGGACGGTTTTTTAGACGCGAAGTCCGCCGCGGCTGTGCCGCCACACCCATGACCGCGCAGACGATGGAAAGCTCGGCGACCTTGACCAAGCCGCAACACACGATCGTCAAGGGGATGAAGGCACAAGAGAACAAGCCCTCGCCCGTGGATGTTGACCTTGCGGGAATTGTGAGCCTTAAAAACCCGACCGCCCGAAAATTCGAATTTTCGGGCGGTCGGGTTATTCTCATTTCTTCAGTTCCAATGTCCGCTCATACGCCGCGGTGACCGCGCCCATCGCGGTCGCGCGGAACGCACCATCCTCCAACGCGTGTACGCCCGCGATGGTCGTGCCTCCGGGGCTGCACACCGCGTCCTTGAGATCGCCGGGGTGGCGGCCCGTCGCGAGCACCATCTCGGCGGCGCCGAGCGCCGTCTGCGCGGCAAGCTCCAGCGCCTGCGTACGGGGGAGCCCGCATTCCACGCCGCCGTCGGCGAGCGCCTCAATAAACAGATACACAAACGCAGGACCGCAGCCTGACACCGCGCTCGCGGCGTCGATACGTGCCTCGTCGATCGCACACAGCCGACCAGCGGCAGACAGCATCTGTAAAAATGCCTGCGTCTGCTCGTCGGTAACGTCCGCCGATGCGGTATAAAGGATCATGCCCTGCCCCACCGCCACGGGAGTATTCGGCATAATGCGAATAATAGGGGCGTCCACCCCCGACATCGCGCGGATCGCCGTCGTGGACAGACCCGCCGCCATACTGACGAGCAGCGGCTTATTCTCCCGCTCGGCGAGCGGCAGCGAGGACAGCACCTGAGCCATCATCTGCGGCTTGACACCGAGGAAGATCACGTCACACTCACGGGTGACACGTGCATTATCGCTCACATTGGCACCGATCTCGGTCGCCAGTGCGGCGACCTTGTCCGCGCAGGGGTCGGCGAGATAGACACTCCCGCCGCCGATGGCTTTCGCCACCGCCGTCGCCAGTGCACCGCCCATATTGCCCGCGCCGATAAATCCAACTGTCATATTTTACACTCCCTTTTATCGCGTCTGTCCGTCACCGGTGATCACATATTTATAGGTCGTCAGTTCTTCCAGTCCCATCGGACCGCGCGCGTGCATCTTCTGCGTCGAGATGCCCATCTCACAGCCAAGCCCGAACTCCCCGCCGTCGGTAAAGCGGGTGGACACGTTGACATACACCGCGGCTGCGTCCACCGCCGCAGTAAAGCGGGCGGCGGTCGCCTCATCGGCGGTGATGATCGCCTCGCTGTGCTGCGTCGAGTGCGCCGCGATATGGGCGATCGCCTCCTCCACGTTCGCGACCACGCGCACCGCGAGGATATAATCGAGAAATTCGGTGTCAAAATCCGCATCATTCGCGGGGGTGCCGTCGATGATCGCGGCAGCCGCCGCATCCAACCGCAATTCGGCGGGATGCTCACGCGCAGGATCGCACAGACGGGCTTTGAGCATCGGCAGAAAGTCCGCCGCGATGTCCTTATGCACCAGACACACCTCGGCGGCGTTGCACACCGAGGGGCGGCTCATCTTCGCGTTGTCGAGGATGTCCGCCGCCATCGCAAGATCCGCCGCCTTGTCGACGTACACGTGGCAGATGCCCGTGCCCGTTTGAATGCAGGGGACGGTCGCATTCTCCACACAAGCGCGGATCAGCCCCGCGCCGCCGCGCGGGATGAGCAGGTCAACAAGTCCTTCCGCGCGCATCAGCTCGTTGGCGCTCGCGCGGGTGGTATCCTCGATGAGATTGATCATATCGGGCGAGATGCCGACCTGCGCGAGTCCCTCGCGCAGTGCCGCGACGATCGCCGCCGCCGAGCGGTAGGCCTCCTTGCCGCCGCGCAACACGCAGACGTTGCCCGATTTGATGGTCAGTGCCGCCGCGTCGGAGGTGACGTTCGGGCGGCTCTCGTAGATGATCGCCACCACACCGATCGGCACGGCGACCTTACGGATCGTCATCCCCTTGCCGTGGAGGGTGCGCGACAGCTCACGCCCGACGGGGTCGGGCAATGCCGCGACCTCGCGCATACCCTGCGCCATTCCCTCGATACGGGCGGCGGTCAGCGTCAGACGGTCGATCATCACCGAGGAAACACTCCCCTCGGCCGCCGCGACATCCTCGCGGTTGGCGGCTAAAATATCGTCGGTATGTGTAAGCAGACTGTCCGCCATCGCGAACAGCGCTTCGTTCTTCTGCTGTGTGGTGAGAGCAGACAGCGCACGACTCACCGCCTTCGCACAGCGTAAGATCTCCTGTGTTGTTCTCATTTATTTCCCCTCCGCCAGAAAGCGCGTGCCGACCTTTTTGCCCGCGACGATGTCGTACAACACATCAGGATCTTCGCCATTGGCGATCACCATCTCGATGCCCGCGGCGGTGGAAAGTTTCGCCGCAGAGAGCTTAGTCTGCATCCCGCCGGTGCCGAGCTTACTGCCCGCGCCGCCGACGGCGGCTTCGATCGCGGGGGTGATGCGCTCGACCGTCGGCACAAGGGTCGCGGTCGGGTCGGTGTGGGGGTCGGCGGTGTACAGACCGTTGATGTCGGACAGCAGGATGAGCAGATCCGCCCCCACGTTCGTCGCGACGATCGCGCCGAGGGTGTCGTTGTCGCCGATGACGATCTCGTCGGTGGCGACGGTGTCATTCTCGTTGATGATCGGCAGTACGCCAAGCTCCAGCAGACGATACATCGTGTTATGGAAGTTCGTGCGGCGACCCTCGTGCTGAAGATCCGCGCCCGTGAGCAGTACCTGCGCGACGGTATGGTTATGTTCGGTGAACAACTTATCATAGGTATACATCAGCTCGCACTGCCCGACGGCCGCCGCCGCCTGCTTGGTCGGGATGTCGGTCGGACGGCTGCCGAGCGACAGCTTGCCCACGCCCATCCCGATCGCACCCGAGGACACCAACACCAGCTCGTGACCCGCATTCTTCAGATCGCTCATCACGGCGCACAGCTTCTCCACGCGGCGAATGTTGAGCAGGCCCGTCACGTGTGCCAATGTGGATGTCCCCACCTTCACAACGATACGCATAATGTTCTATCTCCTTTCGGCGATGTCGATAACCCCCGACATCTCTGCCCTTGGCAACGATGGGGCGATCCGCACGGACCACCCCATCGAAATCAGTTCTTAGTAAGCGATATGCTCCTCAAGATACGCCTTGAGATCCTTGATCGCCACGCGCTCCTGCTGCATCGTATCGCGGTCACGCACGGTAACACAGCCGTCGACCTCACTGTCAAAGTCGTACGTGATGCAATAGGGCGTACCGATCTCGTCCTCGCGGCGATAGCGCTTGCCGATCGAACCCGCCTCGTCGAAGTCGACCATAAAGTATTTCGACAACTCCTGCTGGATCGCCATCGCGGGCTCGCTGAGCTTCTTGGACAGCGGGAGCACCGCCGCCTTGAAGGGCGCGAGCGCGGGATGCAGGCGCAGCACCACGCGGGTGTCGTTCTTCTCCGCGTCGACGACCTCCTCGTCATACGCCTCGACAAGGAACGCGAGCGTCACGCGGTCGGCACCCAGCGAGGGCTCGACAACGTAGGGAATATAATGCTCGTTCTTCTCCTGATCGAAGTAAGTCATATCCTTGCCCGAGGTGGTCTGGTGAGCATTGAGGTCGAAGTTGGTGCGGGAGGCAACGCCCCACAATTCACCCCAACCGAACGGGAACACGAACTCAAAGTCGGTGGTCGCGTTGGAATAGTGGCTCAGCTCCTCGGGATCGTGGTCACGCAGACGCAGGTTCT
>CAZVSE010000025.1:0-22460 GCA_964629445.1 uncultured Ruminococcus sp.
TTCAACGTCAACAATATGGAGATCGTGCAGGGCATCATCGCCGCGTGTAAGGAGCTCAACTCCCCTGTCATCCTGCAGGTATCGGGCGGCGCGCGCAAATACGCCCACCACGCCTATCTCTACAATATGGTCAAAGCCGCCGAGGAGGAGTCGGGTCTGCCGATCGCGCTGCACCTCGACCACGGCAACAGCTTTGAACTGTGCAAGGATTGCATCGACGGCGGTTTCACCTCCGTGATGATCGACGGCTCGCATCTGCCTTATGAGGAGAATGTCGCGCTGACCAAGAAGGTCGTCGACTACGCGCACGCCCACGGTGTCACCGTCGAGGGCGAGCTCGGTCAGCTTGCGGGCATTGAGGACGAGGTCAACGTCTCTGCCGAGAACGCCAGCTACACCGATCCCGATCAGGTGCAGGATTTCGTCACCCGCACGGGTGTCGACTCCCTCGCCATTGCCATCGGCACCAGCCACGGTGCGTTCAAGTTTAAGCCCGGTCAGAAGCCGCAGCTGCGCTTCGACATCCTGCAGGAAGTGATGGATCGCCTGCCCGGCTTCCCGATCGTGCTGCACGGTGCGTCCTCGGTTATGCCCGAGTATGTCGCGCAGATCAACGAGTTCGGCGGCCAGATGGCGGACGCCATCGGCATCCCCGAGGATATGCTGCGTCAGGCGGCTTCGATGGCGGTGTGCAAGATCAACGTCGACTCCGACCTGCGTCTCGCGCTCACCGCGGGCATTCGCAAGCACCTCGCTGAGAACCCCGGCCACTTCGATCCCCGTCAGTATCTCGCCGACGGTCGTGACAACATCGCCGAAGTGGTGCGCCACAAGATCCAAAACGTGCTCGGCAGCGAAGGCAAGGCGTAAGCTCCCCTCGCATACAAGATTTTTTCGCAGGCGGAGGGACTTTCTCTCCGCCTGCGTTTAATTTCAGCCTAAGGTGAGCAGTCAAACTCGAACTCCGTTTTGGAGAGGCGAATTTTCGCTCATCCTTTGTTAAAATACTCACCAATTCGTGCCTTGCGAGCACGGGCGGAGCAAAAAGCACCGAAATATCCCGCTTTGCGGCGGGTTCGGGTTTAACTGCCCACCCTATTCAAAAAGGAGGACTCCCTATGCTGTTGGTACTCGATATGGGCAACACCAACATCACCATCGGCGTGTTTGACGGCGACCGACTGCTGCTGCAGTCGCGTATGGCGACCGACAAACACCAGATGGAGGATCAGTACGCCATTGCACTGATGGATCTGCTGCGCCTGTATAAGCTGGAGGCGAGCGCTTTCACAGGTGCAGTGCTGTCCTCGGTCGTGCCGCCGCTCAACCACGCGCTGAGCGAGGCGGTGCGTAAGGTCACGGGGCTGACTCCTCTGCTCGTCGGTCCCGGTACCAAGACGGGTCTCAACATCCGCATCGACAACCCCGCGTCGCTCGGTGCCGACCTGCTCGTCGGCGCGGTCGCGGCTGTGGAGAAGGTTGGCTCCCCCTGCATCGTGTGGGATCTCGGCACCGCGACCACCGTCTCGGTGGTGGATAAGGACGGCGCGTTCCGAGGCGGCGCCATTATGCCCGGCATCGGCACCGCCCAGCGGTCGCTGACCGAGAGCACCTCGCTACTGCCCAGCATCAGCCTCGACGCGCCCGCCAAGGTTATCGGGGCAAATACCACCGCCTGTCTGCAGTCGGGCGCGGTGTTCGGCAACGCCGCGATGCTCGACGGGATGAACGAGCGCATCACCGAGGAGCTCGGCTATGACGCGCCCATCGTCGTCACGGGCGGGCTGGGACGGCAGATCGTCCCGTATTGCCGCCGCGCGGTAACCTATGTGGACGAGCTGTTACTCGACGGTCTGCGGCTAATTTACGAGAAAAATCGGAAATAAGCTCACAAAAGCTCCTGCCCGCGTGCCGGCGAAGCGGACATCCCTCGATGCCGCTATCCCACAAGGCTCGCAGGTGGTTTATATAAATCGTCCGAAACGTTGTATTCAGTTGAAACGACAGTAAAGGAGAAGGTCCTTATGAAAACCAATCAAAAGATCCTGCGTATGGTCGAGCTCGCGTTGCTCGCCGCCATCATCGTGGTGCTGCAGCAGATCGTCATCCCCCTGCCCGGCGGGCTGACCCTCTCGCTCGTGCTCATCCCGATCGTCGTCGGTGCGGTGCTGTTCGGTCCCGCCGCAGGCGCACTGCTCGGCGGCGTGTTCGGCATCGTCGTCACCTTCCTGGTGATGACCGCCCGCGCGGGCGAGCTGTCCACGATGATGTGGGTCGCCAACCCCCTTATCACCGCGCTCGTCTGCATCCTCAAGGGCGTCGCCGCAGGCTTTGCGGCAGGGCTTGTTGCCCGCGTGTTCAAAAAGCGCGAGTTTGTCGGCATCGTCCTTGCCGCCGCCGTCGCCCCCATCGTCAACACCGGTATCTTCCTGCTCGGTATGCTGACGGTGTTCCGCGACGTGATGATGACCTTCGCGGCAAACCTCGGGATGAACGGCATCGGCGCGGTGTATTTCGCTGTCATGGTGCTGGTCGGCATCAATTTCGTCATCGAATTTGCCGCCAACCTCATCCTTTCCCCCACCATTGCCTCCATCGTCAAGGCTGTGCGTAAAAGCGTATAAAAAAGTGCCCTGAGCCGATTGCTCAGGGCACTTTTAATGGGATCAGCCTTCCTTGACGGCCAGCTTGTTCAGGTCGTTCTGCAGCATGCAATAGTTCACAATGCCCAGACCGATCAGACCGAGGATCAGATAAATGATCGAGTTATCCTTGTGGGGGATGCCCTTCGCCTCGCAGCCCGCGGTCAGCTTCTGCTCGCACAGGAAGAAGCCGAGGAAAGGCAACAGGAGCATCAGCACGATCTCCAACACGCCGGAATCGGTCTCGTCCTTCACGGAAACCGCCTCGCGCGCCATACAGATCGCCCAATAGATGCCGTAGATGCCGCAGGTCACGATACTGAGAATCACCGCTACCACAATGTTTCGTTCTTTGATGTTCATAGTAACCCTCCTCTGATAGTTTATTTCATTTTATCAGTTTTTTCGCCTGATGTCAACAAATTTCCCGCTTCGCAAGCCGTTTATCGTCTTGCGTTTTCTTCGCGTTTGTTGTATAGTATTACCATCCTATTCGGCAAAGGGGGGCGGCATACCTGTGAGAAGCAAAAAACGGCTTGTCGCCCTGTTGCTGACCGTGCTCGGCATCGGCACGCTCGGCGTGGGTTACGGCATTCTCGTGAACAACGGCATCGGTATCCCCTGCCTGTTTTACACCGTTACGGGATTGCGTTGCCCCGGCTGCGGCATCTCCCGCGCACTCGCCGCGCTGCTATGCGGGCGGTTCAATCGGCTTATCGAATATAATCTGTTCGTGCCGCTGATCGTGCTTTACCTGCTTTGGCTTGGCTTCTTTACCGCTAAGCGGTATATTCAAACAGGCAGACCCGCCTATTCCTCACCCTGCAGATGGATCGACATCGGCGTGCTCGTGCTCCTGCTCTTTTGGTGGATCGCGCGAAATCTCCTGCACATATAAAGCCGTCCGCGACGGGCATAAATTCGGTCACTTGAGTGATACTATACCGAGGTGTTTTTCATGATCATTGATTTTCATACACACTGCTTCCCCGACAAGATCGCCGAGCGCGCGATCGCGAAGCTTGCGCACGCGTCCGGCGGGCTTGAGCCTTGCACCGACGGCACCGTCAACGATCTGCGGCGCTCGATGAAAGACAGCAGCGTCGATTTGTCGGTGGTACTCTCCATCGCGACCAACGCGCATCAACAGCAGAGCGTCAACGAATTTGCCGCCGCCATCAATAACGGCAAGGACATTTTGGCGTTCGGCTCGGTCTACCCCGACAGTGAAGACGCGCTCGACGAGCTCGAGCGTATCAAAGCCCTCGGACTCAAGGGAGTCAAACTACATCCCGACTATCAAGGCTTCTCTGTCGACGACCCGAAGATGAAGCCGATCTACCGCAAGATCTCCGCACTCGGGCTGATCACGGTGTTCCACGCAGGGCTGGACTACGGCTTCGCGCCGCCCTACGGCGGTATGCCCGAGAATATGAAGACCGCTGTCGGCTGGTTTGACGCCCCCGTCGTCGCCGCGCATTGGGGCGGCATCAACTGCGGCGAGGCGGTGCTGCAGCACCTGTGCGGCATCGACAACCTCTATTTCGACACGTCCTTCGGCTATTCGATGATGCCGCGCTATTACGCCGAGCGCATCCTCGAAAAGCAGGGTGCGGGTAAACTGCTGTTCGGCACCGACACGCCGTGGCACAGCCCCGCGATGGAATGGCGACTGCTCGACGCGCTGAACTTATCCGCCGACGAGCGCGAGGCGATCGCCTGCGGCAATGCGAAAAAACTACTGGGAATATAAAAAAGCCGTCGGCGGTCGCCGACGGCTTTTTTTGTGTGGCTTATTTCTTATCCTTGAACACGGCATTGAGCACATACATCGACAGAATGATCACCGCAGTGACCACGAAGATGCCGAGCATACCCAGACCCATAATCGGGAGAGTGTCCAAAAACGCTTCAACATTAACCATATCTGTCACCTCAACCAATCAAATTCAGGATCATACCGCCGGCAATGACCGATGCGATCTGGCCGGACACGTTCACGCCGATGGAGTGCATCAGCAGGAAGTTCTGCGGATCTTCCTTCAGACCCATCTTATGCACCACGCGCGCCGACATCGGGAACGCGGAGATGCCAGCCGCGCCGATCATCGGGTTGAGCTTGCTGCCGTCCTTAATGAACAGGTTGAGAAGCTTCGCAAACAGCACACCGCCCGCGGTGTCGAAGATGAACGCCACCAGACCGAGACCGATGATCATCAGCGTCTCGGCGGACAGGAACTGGTCCGCCTGCATCTTGGTCGCGATGGTGATGCCGAGGAACAGCGTCACGAGGTTCGCGAGCACCTTCTGCGCGGTCTCGGACAGGTTATCCAGCACGCCGCACTCGCGGATGAGGTTACCGAACATCAAAAAGCCGATGAGCGCCACGCTGCGGGGCGCAACGATACCGGTGATGACGGTGATGGCGATGGGGAACAGGATCTTGGTGGTCTTGGACACCGCCGCCGGCTTATACGGCATACGGATCATCCGCTCCTTCTTCGTCGTGAGCAGGCGGATGACGGGCGGCTGAATGACCGGCACGAGCGCCATATAGGAATACGCCGCGACCATGATCGCGCCGACATACTTCGACTCGAGGAAGTTTGCCACAAAGATCGAGGTCGGACCATCCGCCGCGCCGATGATGGCGATGGACGCCGCGTCCTTGAGGTCGAAGCCGAGCAGAGCCGCAAGGCTCAGAGTCATAAAGATACCGAACTGCGCCGCCGCGCCGAAGATCATCAGCTTCGGGTTGGACAGCAGAGGACCGAAGTCGATCATCGCGCCGATGCCGACGAACAGCAAGAGCGGGAACAGCTCGTTCGCGATACCCGCGTTAAACAGCACGTCGATGACGCCGATCTCCTCCGCGCCCTCGTAGATCTGGGTCACCGCGCCCGACAACGGCAGGTTGACGAGGATCGCGCCGAAGCCCATCGGCAGCAGTAGCGTCGGCTCCATATCCTTCTTGATCGCCAAGTAGATGAGCACGCCGCCGATCACCCACATCACGACCTGTTGCCAGGTGATGTTGGTCACATTGGAAAATAAGTCTAACAGTTGTGCCAAAATAAACCCTCCTTAAATTAAAAGCTAAAAAATAAAGACTTTTACCAAGATCGCTCTCGGTAAAAGTCTTGCTTTTTCATCCTCAAGCGAGCCGAAAGCGGCTGTATTGACGCCGGAGAAACGGACAAAACGCCCGCAAGCTACTCCCTTTTACGCAGTATATTCTAACGCGTTTTCCGACAAAAGTCAAGAAAATTCTTACAGCGTATATTGCTTAAGCGCACGGGCGTTGTATTCGCCGATCTTCTTCGCCCCGTGGACATTGGGGTGCAGACCGTCGAGCAGATCCCGTCCGTTCTTTTCGCAAAGCTCGTAAATGCCGCAGATGCCGCAGTGAAAGGTATTGACGAACACCACATCCGAGATGCGGTCGCAGATCGCCTTCATCAGTCGACCGCGCCCCTCGATACGGGCATAGGAACGACGCGCCTCCGCGCCTTGGATCGGCGAACAGAAAAAGATCACCGCCTCGGGGTACATCGCCCGCAGATGCTCGTATGTATACCGCATCGCACCCGGCCACAACGTGCGGTCGACCTGCTCGAGCGGCAACGGCGTACCGTCAGGCAGCATAAAATGGTTCGGGATATCCTCGATCGCCCACTCGATCGACGGACCGCACCCGCCGTTCGTGCCCGCGGCGATGAAGATATAATCAAACGCGGCATAGTCCGCGTCCCCCGCCGCGAAGCCGCGGCGAACCTTCTCCACCTGATTGCCGAGCACATTGAGCGCGGTGTCGCCGCCGTTGCCCTCAAAGATGGGGTTGCCGTCGTAGGTTTTGGTGGTCGGCTTATCCTCCCACGTAGCGCCTGACACGGCGACGTTGACGAAGTGCGTAGGTCTCACGATCTCGTTAAAATACCGCACCCAGCCGCGCGGACCGTCATTCAGCGCGGTGATGCTGTCGCCCATAAACAGGATACGTTTGCCCTCGTAGTGGTTCATTGTGATGCCCCCTTTATTGCACCGTGTTGATCGGTGCGCCGTTCAAAAACGCGCGGACGTTGTCCGCGACCTGCGCGACCAGACGCTGACGGGTCTCCCGTCCCGCCCACGCAACGTGCGGGGTGATCAGGCACCGTGGTGCGCCGAGAAGCGGGCAATCCGCGTCCATCGGCTCGCGACACAGCACATCCAGCCCCGCGCCGCCGAGATGTCCGCTGTCAAGCACGGCGCGCAACGCCGCCTCGTCCACCAGCGGTCCGCGGGCGGTGTTGATGAAGATCGCGCCTTGTTTCATCCGCGCAAACGCCGCCGCGTCCATCATTCCCGCGGACTGCTCGTTAAGCGGGCAGTGCAGAGTGACGATGTCGGCACGGGTGAGCAGATCATCGAGCGACACCTGCTCAACTGTCGGATCACCGCAGGGACGGCGGGTATACACCAGCACCGACAACCCAACCGCTTTGGCAATGTCGGCGACGCGCCGCCCGATCGCCCCGTAGCCGACGATACCGATCGTCTTGCCTGCGAGCTCCGAGAGCGGCAGCGGAAAATACGAAAAGGTGCGACTGCACACCCAGTCGCCCGCGGCGACGGTGGCGTTATATTCGTCTATGCGATTATAAAGCGCGAGGATGAACGCGAACGTGTGTTGCGCTACCGCGTCGGTGGAATAGCCCGGCACGTTGCACACGGTGATACCGTGATCGCGCGCATAGGCGAGGTCGACGTTATTAAAGCCCGTCGCGAATAAGCCGATGTATTTGAGCTTCGGTGCCGCCGCCATCACCTCGGCGGTCATCGGCGTTTTATTGCACAGCACGATATCCGCCCCCGCGATGCGCGCGGCGGCGTCCTCGGGCGCGGTCAGCCCATACACCGTCACATCGCCGAGCGATCGTAAACAGTCGAGCGTCACACCGTCGCCGACGACGGTGTCCGCATCCGTTACCACGATATTCATCGTACAGCTCCCTTCGAAAAAATCATCCTTATCATACCACACACGAAAACAATTTACAATTCCTATCTTTTCAAACGGTGGATTTTATTCTATAATAAAGACACGCAAGGTCGAATAAACCTCTGCAAAACGGAATACGATAAACTATTGACGGGAAGGCAAGGGTGAACAAGATGAAACTACACTTTTTAGGCGCGGCGCACGAGGTCACGGGCTCCTGCACACTGCTGGAGGCGGCGGGGTACCGCATACTCATCGACTGCGGCATGGAGCAGGGCGCAGACATCTACGAAAACGCCGACCTGCCCGTCGCCGCGGGTGAGATCGACGCGGTGCTGCTCACCCACGCCCACATCGACCACTCGGGCAAGATTCCGATGCTGGTCGCGCAAGGCTTTAAGGGGCTCATCTACACCACCGAGGCTACCGCGGCGCTCTGCCGCATTATGCTGATGGACTCGGCGCACATTCAGCAGTTTGAAGCGGAATGGCGTAACCGCAAGGCAAAGCGGGGCGGACAGTCTGAATATGTCCCGCTGTATACGGCGGCGGACGTTCAGCGTACCCTCACCCTGCTTCGCCCCTGCGGCTACGGACAGCCCTGCGAGATACTCGACGGGGTCAGCGTGCAGTTCACCGACGCGGGGCATCTGCTCGGTTCGGCGAGCATCACCGTCACTGTCACCGAGGGCGGCGAGGCCGAGAGCCTGTTGTTTTCGGGCGACCTCGGCAACACCCGCCGCCCGCTCATCCGCGACCCGCAGACACCGCCCGCCGCCGACTACGTCATCATCGAGTCCACCTACGGCGACCGCGACCACGGCGAGCGCCCCGACTACGTCACCGCGCTGACCGCCATCCTGCAACGCACCTTTGACCGCGGCGGCAACGTCGTCATCCCCTGCTTCGCGGTCGGGCGCACGCAGGAGATGCTGTATCTGCTGCGGCAGATCTATAACGACGGCCTTATTAAAGGACATCCCGACTTCACCGTATGGGTGGACAGCCCGCTCGCGGTGGAGGCAACCAACATCTACAACGGCGACCTGCTGGACTACTATGACGAGGAGACGCTCTCCCTGCTCGAGCAGGGAGAAACGCCCATCCATTTCAAGGGACTGCGCCTGTCGGTGACGAGCGACGAGTCCCGTGCCATCAATTTCGACCACTCACCGAAGGTCATCCTCTCCGCGTCCGGCATGTGCGAGGCGGGGCGTATCCGCCACCACCTGAAACACAATCTGTGGCGACCTGAGAGCACGGTGCTGTTCGTCGGGTATCAGTCGGAGGGGACCATCGGGCGCAAACTCATCGACGGTGCGGACAGCGTTAAGCTCTTCGGCGAGGAGATCCGTGTGCGCGCCGAGATCGCCAACCTCGCGGGCATCAGCGGTCACGCCGACCGCGAGATGATGCTCGACTGGTTGCGCGCCATCGATGGCGAGAAAAAGCACGTCTTCGTCAACCACGGCGAGGACAGCGTCACCGCCGCGTTTGCTGAGGAGATCCGTCAGACGTTCAGCCTGCCTGCGAGCGCGCCGTATAACGGCGCGGTGTACGACACGGTGTCTGCCGCCTATCTCGACGAGGGCAATAAAGTCCGCCTTGAGAAAAAATCCGTCGGCGGGCGGGTCGCCGACACGGTGTTTCAGCGCTTGCTCGCGGCGGGTCGCCGCTTGATGAGCGTCATCGAGAAGAACAAGGGCGGTGCGAACAAGGATCTGGCGAAATTCGCCGATCAGGTCAATGCGCTCGCCGATAAATGGAGTTGATGACCGAATGAATCTGACCATACGCGACATTAACAGCCGCATCGACGCGGGGGCGGCGAATTTCATCGCGGAGACCGACACCGCCTACGCCGCACAGCTCGACCGCATCGCCGAGCACATCTGCGCGCATCGCGAGCAGAGCCCCGTCGTCCTGCTGTCGGGTCCCTCGGGTTCGGGTAAGACCACGACCGCCCGTATGCTCGAGCAGAGACTCGATGCGATGGGGTGCGAGACCCACACGCTGTCGATGGACGACTATTTTTGTTCCCTCACTCCCGAACAGCTCGCGCTGGCGGCGGAGGATAAGCTTGATCTCGAATCCCCCGCGCGGGTGGACGCCGCTCTGCTCGAACAACAACTCGAGCGATTTATCGCGGGCGAGCCGATCACCATCCCGCATTTTGATTTTCGCACCAGCACCCGCGCCGACTCCGAGCGCGTGCTCACCCGCAAACCGGGAGAACTGCTCATCCTCGAGGGTATCCACGCGCTCAATCCCGCGGTGGTCTCTCTGCCCGAGGAGCAGACGGTGCGCCTGTATGTCAGCGTACGCACCCGCCTCATCACCGAGGCGGATATCCCCCTGCACCCGATGGAGATCCGCCTGCTTCGCCGCATCCTGCGGGATGTGCGCACCCGCGGACGCGACCCGCGGGACACCCTGCGGATGTTTCGCAGTGTTCAGCGCGGCGAGGAACACTACATTATGCCGTATAAGCACCGCTCGACCTTCGATATCGACACCTTCTTTGCGTACGAGGTGAGCGTGTATAAGCCGATGATCGCGCCGCTGCTCACGCCGCTCGCCGATCAGCCCGAGATCCGCGAATTGCTGCCCGTGCTCGACGAACTGCATCCCCTCGATGCCGCCGCCGTGCCCGCGAATGCCCTCATCCGCGAATTTATCGGGGAATAGAAAAACAAAAAAATTGCCGTTTCGACAAATTTCTCCTTGCAAATTCCCCTTAACAATGCTATGCTGAATATGCCAAGCAAATTTTATACCGCCTTATTGCAAGAGACGCGTTTTTACCTATTGGTAAAAACGCGAGCTCGACTTTTTGCGTCCCTTGCGGATAGGCGGAAGTTTGCTTGGCGGCAAGAGCTTGGCGTTTTTCGGTGCGTGGCTTTTGCCACGCACTTTTTTGTTGAGGTGAAACGGTATGCAGAACAAGATGGTATTCGCACGCGATATCGATAAGGTCGGGCGGTTTGTGATCCCGATCGACGTTCGCCGACTGTACGGCATAGCGGACGGCGACACGCTACTCATCATCCCGCAGGAGGACGGCATCCTCATCCGTAAAGCGGAAAAATAAAAGTCAGACAAAAAGCGCATCGGTTCAAACGAACCGGTGCGCTTTGTCTGTTTACATCTTCGCGATCTGCGTCATCACGGCGTCGGCGAACTCGCGGCAGGTGTTGCCGCCCGCCTCGCCGCTCATATTCAGCGTATTGCTGACAACGCTGAGCGCGTCCTCGAGCTTCTGCGCCTCGGCGGGACGAGCGATGTGCCGCAGCAGCATCGCCACCGCCTTTAGGATGCTCGCGGGGTTGGCGTAATCGCCGAGACCCTGCTCCAGCATCCGCGGCGCGGTGCCGTGGATCGCCTCGAACATCGCGTATTCGTCGCCGATGTTGGCACTGCCCGCCGTGCCGACGCCGCCCTGGATCTGCGCCGCCTCGTCGGTGATGATATCGCCGTAGAGGTTGGGCAGCACGAACACCTGAAACCGCCCGCGCACCGCGGGGTTGACGAGGTTGGCGGTCATAATGTCAATGTACCAATCCTCGGCGGTGATGTTCGGATACTCGGCGGCGATCTCGTGGCAGATGGCGGAGAACTTGCCGTCGGTCTTTTTCATAATGTTCGCCTTAGTGACGATGGCGACGGTATCCTTGCCGTTCATTCGCGCGTATTCGAACGCCGCGCGAGCGATGCGGCGCGTGCCGGCATCGGTGGTCACCTTAAAGTCCATCGCGAGCTTATCGGGGATCTCGATACCCTTACTGCCGAGGACGTATTCCCCCTCGCTGTTCTCGCGGTAAAATACCCAGTCAATGCCCTGCTCGGGCACGCAGACGGGGCGCACGTTGGCGTACAGATCCAGTTCGCGGCGCATCGCGACATTCGCGCTCTCCAGCGCGCCGCCGTGAGGAGTGGCGGTCGGTCCCTTGAGGATGACGTCGCACGCCTTAAGGTCGGCGAGCGTGTCGTCGGGGATCGCCTTGCCGACAGCGGTTCGGCGCTCGAGGGTCAGCCCCTCGATCTCACGCACCTCGACCCGCCCCGCGGAAATGTCGTCGGCGAGCAGAAATTCCAGCACCCGCTTACCCTCTTTGGTGATGATAGGGCCGATGCCGTCGCCGTCGACGGTGCCGATGACGATCTTATCCATTTTGGCAAAATCCTTTGCCTGCGCGCCCGCTTCAAGTCGGTTCTGGCGCGCGAGCTGTCCTTCGAGCAGTGCGCGGAAACTATCCACTGCCTTGTCAATATACTCCTGCATCGTGTTATTCTCCCATCTCTTTGGTGTAGGCGAGAAGTCCTCCCGCTTTGAGGATCGCCTTTTGGCGATCGGTAAAATCTGCGCACAGCGTAAACGTCTTGCCCGTGGTCTTATCTGCGAGGGTGATGTTGCCGCTGTCCATCCCCGCGTACACGTCGCTAAGCGCGAGCTCGTCGCCCTGCGTGAGCTGATCGTAGTCGGCAGGATCAGAGAAGGTCAACGGCATAATGCCCGCGTTAATGAGGTTCGCCACATGGATGCGAGCAAAGGATTTCGCAATCACCGCACGCACGCCGAGATACAAGGGCACCAGCGCGGCATGCTCGCGGGACGAGCCCTGCCCGTAGTTACTGCCGCCGACGATGATGCTTTGACCCGCCGCCTTTGCCCGCTCGGGGAAGGTGGTGTCGCACACACCGAAACAGAACTGCGACAGATGCGGGATGTTGGAGCGGTAGGGCAGGATCTTCGCGCCCGCGGGCATAATGTGGTCGGTGGTGATGTTGTCACCGACCTTGAGAATGAGCGGAGCCGTGAGGCTGTCGAGCTGCGGACGGCTCTGCGGAAATTCCTTGATATTCGGACCGCGCAGGACCTCGACATCCGCCGCGTCCGCCTCATCGGCGGGCGGGATGACCGCGCTGTCGTCGATGCGGAAGGTCTCGGGGAGAGTAATGGTCGGCATCTCGCCGAGCAGACGCGGATCGGTGATCTCGCCCGTCAGCGCCGCGGCAACCGCGGTCTCGGGGCTGACGAGATAGACCTGCCCGTCGGCAGTACCGCTGCGCCCCTCAAAATTGCGGTTAAAGGTGCGCAGGCTCACGCCGCCCGAGTTGGGCGAAAAACCCATACCAATGCAGGGGCCGCAGGCACTTTCCAGCAACCGCGCACCCGCGGCGAGAATATCGGTGAGCGCGCCGCAGTCGGCGAGCATCGTCAGCACCTGCTTCGAACCGGGGGAGATGGAAAGGCTCACCGAGGGCTGCACGGTGCAGCCCTTAAGCAGGGCGGCGACCTTCAGCATATCCTGCAGGGAGGAGTTGGTGCAGGAGCCGATGCACACTTGATCCACCTTCGTCCCCTTGAGCGATGCCACCGTCACGATGTTGTCGGGGCTGTGCGGGCAAGCGATGAGCGGCTCGAGGGTGGAGAGATCAATGTGCAAAATTTTATCATACTGCGCGTCGGGGTCGCTCGCGAGCGGGATATAGTCTTCCTCGCGCCCCTCGGCTTTCAGAAATTCGCGGGTGACCTCGTCGGAGGGGAAGATAGAGGTCGTGGCACCCAGCTCGGTACCCATATTGGTGATGGTCGCGCGCTCGGGGACGGACAACGTGGCGACACCCTCGCCGCCCCATTCGATGATCGCGCCGACACCGCCCTTGACGGAGAGCTGACGCAGAATTTCGAGGCTGACGTCCTTCGCGGTGACGAAGGGGCGCAGCTTGCCCGTCAGCTCGACCTTAAACATCTTCGGCATCGTGATGTAGTAAGCGCCGCCGCCCATCGCAACTGCGACGTCAAGACCGCCCGCACCCATCGCGAGCATACCGATGCCGCCGCCCGTGGGGGTGTGGCTGTCCGAGCCGATGAGGGTCTTGCCGGGCTTACCGAATCGCTCGAGGTGCACCTGATGGCAGATGCCGTTGCCAGGGCGGGAGAAGTAGATGCCGTGCTTCTTGCACACCGACTGGATATAGCGGTGGTCGTCAGCGTTCTCAAAGCCCGACTGCAGGGTGTTGTGGTCGATGTAGGCGACACTGCGCTCGGTGCGCACGCGCGGGATGCCCATCGTTTCAAATTCGAGGTACGCCATCGTGCCGGTAGCGTCCTGTGTCAGCGTCTGGTCGATGCGCAGGGCGATCTCCGCCCCCGCGATCATCTCACCGCTGACGAGATGGTCTTTTATGATCTTTTGTGCGATTGTCAGTCCCATAGTTACTACTCCTTATTGTCCTAAAACGCTGTCTTTCGCGTGCATAATGTGCTCGGTCATCGCCGCTTCGGCGGCGTCGCCGTCCCCCGCGAGGATCGCGTCGCAGATACGACGATGCTCCTCGGTGGACGCGGTGGCGCGGGTAACCTTCTCCACCGACGCGCGGCGGAACTTCTGCGCCTTGCGATGCAGCGGCACGAGCGTACCCTGCAGGGTGACACTGCCGCAACCCGCGTAGATCAGCTCGTGGAATTCGTGATCCTGCCACTGCACGTGATCGGGATCTGCCTTCGCAACGTAGAACTCCTGCAGATCCACTGCATTGGCAAGCGCCTTTTTCTGCTCGTCGGTCATATTCTCCGCGGCACGGCGCGCAGCGATGCCCTCGACCCGCGCGCGGATGTCGAGAATGTCGCGGATATCGTCCTCCGTGATGCCGTTGACCACGACACCCTTGCCCGATTCGCGCAGGATATTCTCCTGCTGCAGGCGGCGGATCGCCTCACGGATGGGGGTGCGGCTGACACCCATCTCCTCGCACAGACGCGCCTCGGTGAGCACCTCGCCATAGGCGTATTTGCCGCTGAGGATATCGTTCTCCAGTCGCTCGAACACGCAGTCGGCGAGGGATACGCTCTTATGCTTTTCAATCATATACCATTCTCCTTACAGCTCGCCGCCCGAAAAAGCGGTGACTTTTTCTTCCAGCTCGTGATTGGACAGGCAGGTCTGTCGCCCGTCCTCGTATTCGCGGTCGACCCAGTCTTTCATCTGAATGACGAGCGGACTGCGCTTGTCGACCTTCTTGTCGTCGGGGAGATTGTAATGCTCGTTGATCCAGTAGGCGATGCCCGCGAGCCCCGAGGTCTTGCTGACCGTGACCGAGGCGGGGCGACCGAGGATCTTCTTGGTGTCGAAGATGTTGTAGATCTCCTCGTCCTTGAGCAGACCGTCGGCGTGGATGCCCGCGCGGGTGACGTTGAAATTCTGCCCGACAAAGGGGGTCATCGGCGGGATATCATAGCCGATCTCTTTGCGGAAATACTCCGCGATCTCGGTGATGACGGTGGGGTCCATCCCATCGAGTGAACCGCGAAGCGACGCGTATTCCATCACCATCGCCTCGAGCGGCACGTTGCCCGTGCGCTCGCCGATGCCGAGCAGTGAGCAGTTGACGGCGCACGCGCCGTACAGCCACGCGGAGGCGGCGTTGGCGACCGCCTTATAGAAATCGTTGTGGCCGTGCCACTCGAGCATCTCGCTCGGCACGTCGGAATAATGCTGTAGGCCGTAGATGATGCCCGGCACACTGCGCGGCAGAGCAACCTCGGTATACGGCACGCCGTAGCCCATCGTGTCGCAGGCGCGGATGCGCACGGGGATGTTCGCCTGTCGGCTCAGCTCCATCAGCGCATTGACAAACGGCACGACGAAGCCGTAGAAATCCGCGCGGGTGATGTCCTCGAGATGGCAACGGGGCATAACCCCCGCCTCGAACGCCTCGCTCACCGCGGCGAGGTAGTGATCCATCGCCTGCTTGCGGGACATTTTGAGCTTCTTAAAAATGTGGTAGTCCGAACAGCTCACGAGGATGCCCGTCTCGCGGATGCCGAGATCCTTGACGAGCTTAAAATCCTCCTTGCTCGCACGGATCCAGGTCGTGATCTCGGGGAACTTGAGCCCCAGCTCCTGACACTTCTGCAGAGCAGTACGATCCTTTTGACTGTAGACGAACATCTCGGTCTGGCGGATGATGCCGTAAGGGCCGCCCAGACGGTTCATATACTTATAGAGCTGTACGATCTGCTCGACCGTGTAAGGCTCGATGGACTGCTGTCCGTCGCGCAGGGAGGTGTCGGTGATCCAGATCTCCTCCGGCATACCCATCGGCACGCGGCGATGGTTAAAGCCGACCTTCGGCACGGTGTCGTAGCTGTACACGTCGCGAT
Source organism: uncultured Ruminococcus sp. (assembly GCA_964629445.1). Classification (GTDB taxonomy): domain Bacteria; phylum Bacillota; class Clostridia; order Oscillospirales; family Acutalibacteraceae; genus UBA5905. The sequence goes on from CAZVSE010000025.1 coordinate 15,791, forward strand.
AAAGCTGCGGATCGGGAATGTCCTGCAGCGAATATTTGTAGGTTTTGGCTTCCAGCAGATGGCTGTGCGGGGATAATTCCAGCATAATGATCTTCCTTTCGTCGGGATGGTTTCAATTAGGTGTTTTAGCAAATGTCGGTATGCGCGATTTTGTGCGCATCCGTATAATTGTATACAATTATACATATACAACCCCATTTTGTCAAGAGGGACAGGGACAGTATATGCAAAAATGCCGAAAAAAATGAACAAAGCCGAGCGGCAATGCCGCTCGGCTTTGACTTGTGTATGGAGTTTTACAGTCCCAGCGCTTCGTATACGCTGTCGCGGATGGGAGCGTGCAAGGGCGAGCGCTCCACAGACCAGTTTTGCACATGCTGGTTGTAGACGACCGTCACCCCTGTGGCGGGATCCATCAGCACGTAACTGCCCGCGGCGCTGTCCCAGCCGAATTCGCCGAGAGAGCTGCGCTGACCGTTCGACTTATCGGTGAGCACCCGCACGCCGAGGCCGTAATCGTAGCCACTGCCGCAGGCAAACGCGCCCGTAAAGGTGTCGTTACTCACCACCGAGCTTAACTGCGGGGTGCGGATAAGATCGACCGTCTCAGGCCGCAGGATGCGCACCCCGTCGGGGGATACGCCGCCATTAGTCATCGCGATAGCGAAACGGGCATAGTCATCGGTGCAGGAGAAAAGCCCCGCCCCACCGCTCTCATGCTGCGCGGACAGACGGAAGGCGATGGTATCGCGCGGCAACAGCGTGTGCTCACCCGTTTCGTGGTTGCGCCTATACTGATCCGCAAAGCGGTCGGCGAGCTGTGCCGCCGTGGGGAAAAATCCCGTGTTCTCCATCTCGAGCGGTGCGAAGATGTGCGCGCGCAGATAGTCGCCGTAGCGCTCACCCGACACCGCCTCGACGATGGCGGCGAGCACGTCGTGGCACAGGCTATACTGGAAGCGGTCGCCGGGAGCGAAATCCAGCGGCATGCGGATAAACGCCGCCGCGAGCTCGCGGGTGGTGGCGTTGCCGCCGTATTCTTCCCGCGCCCACAGGATCGCGTCAGACGTGAGGTTGTAATTAAGCCCCGCCGACATCGTGAACAGGTGTCGCACCCGCATCGTGTCACCGACCTTGCAGGGTGCACCGTCCTTTAGATAATACGCATCGGCGTATTCGGGCAGATAGCGTGCAACGGGCGCGTCGAGATCGAGCTTGCCCTGCTCGACGAGCTGCATCGTCGCCGTGACGGTGATGGGCTTCGAGCAGGAGAACATCCAATAGAGGGTGTCGCGGGACACGGGGCGGGTCTTATCCGCATCGGCGTGGCCGACCATATAGCGATACACCGCCTCGCCCTTGTAAAACACCGCCACGTCACATGAGGGGGTGCCCCACTCACCGTGCATCTTGTCGATATATGCCTTGAGCTTTGTGAAATCCATTCTATTATTCTCTCCCATTCAGCAGGTAGTCCGCCATCTGCGTCGGGGTATCGACGAGGTGGTTCGCGCCCGCGGCGCGCAGGTCATCCGCATCGCGAAAACCCCAGGTCACGCCGAGACAAGGCATCCCCGCATTCTTCGCCGTGAGCACATCGGTGTCCCCGTCGCCGACGAAGATCGCCTCGTCGGCGGAAACCCCCAGCCGCGCGAGCGCCTGCAGAGTGCCGTCGGGCGCAGGTTTACGCGGGCGGTCGGGCGTGTCGCCGAGCGCGATGTCGATAAAGTCCGCGAAGAAATGCCGACACAGCACCTCGACCGAGATCTCGGGCTTGTTTGACACCACCGCCATCGCGATCCCCGCATCCTTCAGTCGCGCGAGGACGGACAGGATGCCGTCATAGGGCGCGGTCAGGTCTAAGCTGTGCTCGGCGTAATAGACGCGAAAATCCCGAAGCACCCGCACGGTCGTGTCCGCATCCGTGCCGTCGGGCACGGCGCGGGATATGAGGCTTGCCGCCCCGTTGCCGACAAAGGCGCGCACCTCAGCGGAGGTGCGGGCGGGCATCCCGTAGGCGGTCAGCGTGTGATTGACCGCCGCGGTGATATTATTCAGCGTATTGAGCAGGGTGCCGTCGAGGTCAAACAGCACAGCCTTATACCGTTTCATTCGTTTATCCTGTCCCTTTCGTTTTTTCTTCCTCTATCGTAGCACACTTTTAACGGATTGACAATCCTTTTTTGGGCTATTATAATAGTAAATATTGAGGTTATAAAGGAGAACACAAATCGTGTATATATATGAAATGCACCAGCACACCGCCGTCGCCAGCGCCTGCGCGCACGAGACCCCCGAGGAGGTCGTGCGCGGACTGAAGCAGGCGGGCTTTGCGGGGATGGTGATAACGGATCATTTTTACCACGGCAACACCGCCGTGCGGCGGCATCAGGCGTGGGAGGATTTTGTTCGTCCCTACGAGGAAGCCTACGAACGGGCGAAAAAGGTCGCCGAAAAACTGGATTTTGACGTGCTGTTCGGCATTGAGGAGGGTGTCGGCGGGGGCAAAGAGGTACTGCTCTACGGCATTACGCCCGCGTTTTTGTATGCGCACCCCGAATTGCGGGACGCGGACCTGCCCGTGCTTGCGACATTGGTGCGTGCCGAGGGCGGGCTGGTGGTGCAGGCGCATCCGTTCCGCGTGCGGGATTATATCCGCGCGCCGTGGGAGGAGCTGCCCGCCGAGCATCTCGACGGCATCGAGGTACACAACGCCTGCAACGATGATCTGTCGAATCTGCGCGCACAGGCTCTCGCCGACAAGCATGGGCTCATCGAGATCGCCGGCTCGGACGCGCACACCGCGCTGTCGCGAGGACAAGCGGGCATCGCGTGCGCGCACCGCATCCGCACCGAACGGGAACTCGCCGACACCCTGCGCAGCGGGGAATATGAATTGCTGGTTTCTGAATAGTATTAGGGAAAAAGCCGTCGGCAGATGCCGACGGCTTTTTTGCGTTTATTCGACGGTATCATACTCGTCTCGCCACAGTCCGTGCGCTTCGAGCAGTGAGCGCATATCGGCGGGGACGGGCGCGGTGACGGCGACCGCCTCCCCGCTGACAGGGTGGGTCAGGGTCATACGCGCACAGTGCAGACCGTGGCGCGGCAAATAGGTTTCGTCCGTACCGTACATCGTGTCCCCCGCGAGTGGGTAACCGAGCCACGACAGATGTACACGGATCTGGTGGGTGCGACCCGTCTCCAGCACCACCCGCACGAGTGAGATCTCCCCATCGGTGCCAAGACTTCGCCAGTGGGTGACGCTGGCCTTGCCGCCCTCGCCGACCTCGCGGGTGATACAGCTGCCCTCCCGCACGCGGATAGGCTGATCGATCGTACCCTCGCCCGTGAGCGCACCGAGCACGATCGCGAGATACACCTTCTGCGGCTTCCCCGCAAGAGTGTAGGCGATATGAGGACTCTTGGCGGCGAGCAGCAGCCCTGAGGTGTTGCGGTCGAGGCGGTTGGTCGGGCGAAAAGACAAGGGCGTCCCCTGCCGCTCGAAATAGCCCACCGCCGCATTGGCGAGCGTCGGTTCGGGCTTACCCGCCGAGGGGTGTACCGCAAGATAGGGCGGCTTATTGATGATGAGAAGATGTTCATCCTCGTAGGCGACATCGAGCGGCATATCCGCCCCCTCTATGCGTACCGCGTCGTCGGGCATCGTGATCTCCACGGTCTGCCCTGCGCAGATGCGATCAATGGAGCGTTTCTGCTCGCCGTCAACGGTCATCCCGTTTTCGACGCGCTTTAATTTGACTACCATCCGCCAGGAAAGCCCGCAGGCGCGGCGCAAAAAGTTCTGCAGCATCTCGCCGTCGTATTCTGTTGGCACGGTGTAGGTGAACTGTCCCACGGGTCTTCCTCCTCGCGCGCGTGGCGCATATTTTCTCTCCACGCCGCGTACATATAACCGAATGGAGTGGTTACGGCAGTGAGTATAGCGGCGATGATCGGCGGGGGGGTGCTCGCCGCCTACGGCGTGTGGCGGTGGACGAGCGCCGCCCGTCGGCAAAGTCCCCGACACCGCTTACGGCGTCGGGGACAGATCGGTTGTGTGGGCGGGGCGGGCGCGATCGCGCTCGGGCTGACCTTCGCGCTCACGCCGCAAGGTTGGGGCGACGCCGTCCTGCTCGCATGGGGATGCGGCACGATGCTCGTATGGATCTTGAATGAGCGGCTGTCACCGCGGTAAAAACGGGCGTCATTCCACGGGGGGCTTGTCCCCCGTCTTTTCCTTAGCGCGACGCAGACTGCGCTTGAGTTTCTTCGGCTTGGTGTAGGCGCTCTCGTCCCCCGCAAAGCTGTCAAGCCCGATGGTGCTCGCGGCAGGATCGTTCGCGGCAGCCTGTGCCTTTTTGCGCTCGCGCAGGCAAAGGATCCATTTAATGCCCGCCTCAACGGCGATGAGCACGCCGACGAGCGAAGAACTCAGATGGCGATACAGCATCCGCCAGGTGGTCAATCCCTGTGTTTCTCCCGATACGTTGAGGTGATCCGGCAACGTATCCCGCAGAGTGATCGCCACAATAAAGGCGGCGACGGCGGCGGCCAGTGCGCCGATAAGGATGATCGGTTGCCAAGGATAGCGCGCGCCCAATTTCAGCAGCAACACGAATGCGGCGATAAGCAGAACGAGCATCCCGCACCACACGGGCACGAGCCACGGCATCAAGGCGGCAAGATCATTGTTGGCGTTAAACACCACGCCGCCGAGCATTGCCAGCAGCTGAAACGCGGTAGAGATCACCAGCAAAATACCAATGATGATGTGAACGATCTTAAACACAATACGCATCTTACTTTCCCTCCGTTAATCTCCACGCCTTGAGCGCGGCAATCTGGGTCTTGGCATCGGGGATCTCCCCCGCCATCACACGGTCAACCAGTGTAGCAAGCGGCAACCGCATCACGTCGAGAAACTCATCCTCGTCGGGGTGCATCCGGGCGAAATGCAGTCCCGTCGCGAGGTAGAGATGGATAACCTCGTCGCAGTATCCCGGCGTCGGATAAACCACCCCGAGCGGAATGAAATTGTCCGCCGTCGCTCCCGTCTCCTCGGCAAGTTCACGTTTGCCCGTTTCGAGCGGAGTCTCGCCGCGGTCGCGCTTGCCTGCGGGGATCTCGGTCGTGACCTCACCGTAGGGATAACGGAACTGCCGCACAAGCAACACCTCCCCCTCGTCGGTGAGAGCAATGACACCGACGCCGCCGGGGTGTTCGATCACCTCACGGGTCGCGACCGTATCATCGGGCAGGCGCGCCTCATCGACGCGCAGATTGATGATTTTTCCCTCAAAGCCATAGCGGGCAGAGAGGGTCGTTTCGCGCAGGTCCATAGCGTATTCTCCTTTTTATAAAACCGATACGATAATGGTGGTGGACAATATGGAAATCACATGGCAGGATCCCCTCACCCGCGTACAACGCACCGACTACGGTGTCGTACGGGGGCTGTGCACCGCGCTGTGTGCGCGCTACCCGTTTTTGCGGGGGGCGGTGGCGGGGCACAGCCTGCTCGGGCGGGAGCTGCCGATCTTGTTTCTCACACCGTCGCAGGACGAGCCGATCAACGAACGGGTGCTGATCGCCGCGGCGTTCCACGGGCAGGAATGGATGACAGCCTTATGCGCCCTGCGTCTGTGCGAGGAGGTTTGCCGCGCGCTGAGGGGCGGACTGTCGCTGTGCGGCATCCCGATGGACCGCGCCTTGCGCGCCCGACAGGTCGTGTTCCTGCCAATGGTCAACCCCGACGGGGTGGAGATCGCCCTGCACGGCAGTGACGCCGCAGGGGAATACGCCTCGTTCGTGCGCGAACACGGCGGTGATACGCTCGGCCTATGGCAGGCGAACGCCCGCGGGGTAGATATCAACCATAATTTTAACGCAGGCTGGCAGGAAATGCAAGCCCTCGCTGAAAAAAACGGCAAAGATCGCGCAGGCGCACGGCAATATTGCGGGCAAAATCCCGAAAGCGAGCCCGAAACACGGGCAGTGACCGACCTATGCCGCCTGTACGGCTTTCGCCACGTGGTCGCCCTGCACAGTCAGGGCGAGGAGATCTACTGGCAGTACGGCAAACACACCCCGCCGCAGAGTCGGATGATCGCACAGGTCCTCGGTGCGGCGAGCGGCTACACCGTCACCGACCCGACGGGCTTGGCGAGCCACGGCGGGTTTAAAGACTGGTTTATCTCCTGCTTTCACCGCCCCGGATTTACCATTGAACTCGGGCAAGGGGTCAACCCCCTGCCACTGACGGATTTTGAACCACTGTACAAAAAGGCACGCGAAATGCTGTTGCTGTCATTGCTTCTATAAACGTCTGTTCGCAACCGTTGGTTGCGAAAAAATCCAACTGAAACAGGCTTGATAATTCGTAAAGAACGATGTATAATAGCATTTGTAAGGGCAACTTGGCAAAAACCCTTTAATCCAAAAATCGGAGCGTGAAGAATATGAAACTGATCATCAAGAACAATTACGAGGAAATGAGCGCGTGGGCGGCACAGCATATCGCCGACGCGATCAACAACCACAAGGGCGACGGTCCCTTCGTGCTGGGCCTGCCGACCGGCTCCTCGCCGCTCGGCGTCTACCGCAACCTCATCGAAATGAACAAGGCGGGCAAGGTGACCTTCAAGAACGTCGTCACCTTCAATATGGA
>CAZVSE010000026.1:0-2111 GCA_964629445.1 uncultured Ruminococcus sp.
TATCGTAGGTGGTGCGCTGGAGGATGCGTTGCGCCTCCAGCAGCTTGCCCTGCTCTGTAAATTCCTTGTGCACCTGCTCCATCTCCACGCGGATGCGGTCGATGGCGGCGGCCATTTTTTCTTGGGGGATGATGTAGTGGCTGGCGGGGAAAAAGGCCACGTGGCTGATGACCGCCTTCACCTGTCCCGTCAGAGCGTGGATCTCGCTGATGCGGTCGATCTCGTCCCCGAAAAACTCAATGCGGAACACCGTGTTATCGGAATAGGCGGGGTACACCTCCACCACGTCCCCGCGGACGCGGAACTTGTTGCGGGTGAGGCTGATGTCGTTGCGCTCGTATTGCAGCTCCACCAGTTTGCGTATCAGTTCGTCCCGGGGCTTTTCCATCCCCTGCCGCAGGCTGATGACCATACTGCGGTAGTCGATGGGGTCGCCTAGGGTGTAGATGCAGGACACGCTGGCCACGATGATCACGTCCCGCCGCTCGGACAGAGCGGAGGTAGCGGAGTGACGCAGACGGTCGATCTCGTCGTTGATGGCGGAATCCTTTTCAATATAGGTATCGGTGGTGGGGATGTAGGCCTCCGGCTGATAGTAGTCGTAGTAGGAAACAAAATATTCCACCGCGTTGTTGGGGAAGAACTCGCGGAACTCACTGCACAGCTGGGCGGCCAGGGTCTTGTTATGGGCGAGAACGAGGGTGGGGCGGTTTACTTGTGCGATGACGTTGGCCATCGTAAAGGTCTTACCCGAACCCGTCACACCCAGCAGGGTCTGCTCTTTATATCCTTTGTTCAGACCGTCCACCAGCCGCTGGATCGCCTCCGGCTGGTCACCTGTGGGGGCGTAGGGGGATACCAACTGAAACTTGTCCACAACAAAACCTCCTTTCACCGAATGTATGTTTGCTCAATACATCAGTATATCATACATTATTTTAAATGTAAAAGAAAAAATCCGTTTTTTCTTGAAAAATACGCAAAAAAGCGGCTCTCCCTACGGGAAAGCCGCTTTTTACGATCAATCAGTTAGGAATCCACTGCATTTTGGTGAACACCCAGGCACCGTCCTCGCGGCGCAGGGGGAACTCCAAATATTTGGTGTCCGTGATGAGGTCGGGGTTGTCGTAATCGCGGTAGTAGTTGGCGGTCACCTTCACGTTATAGCCGTCGGCTACCGTCTCCACCGCATAATCCACCGTACTTTTGACCCCCTCGTCCCCTATGCCGGGATAGGTGGTGTAGTACATCTTGGCATCAATGAGCGCTATCTTATCTCTCAGATAAGATGCCGCCAGATCATCTGCAAAAACTGCATAGTAGCTGCGTACCAGCGTGTCAAAGTCGGGATAGTCGGGGTGGATGCCCTGCCGCCATATACCGTCCATAGAACCGTAGATAGGGGCGTTTTCGTAGGTGGGTCCGGGCACGGACTCAAAGCCGCCGGTGATATTGCCCCATACGTAGGCCATATAGCGGTCGTAGGCGACGCGGAACAGGTCCATCACTTCGTCCTCATTAAGGGACTCCTGCGTGATGGCGTTGGATACCGTCCGCCCCCGATAGGATTCGATGTGGCGGTTGGCCTCCTGTATACCCTCGCTGACGCGGCTGATGGTATCACCGCCTGCGGCGGTGGTGGTTGTGGTGGCCTTGGTGGTGGTCGTGGTGGTGGCCTCCTCTACAGAGCGGAATATCCACGCCGATGCACACCAGCCCTCTTTTCCGTTATACCGTATATAGGACCAGTCTCCCTCGGTGCGGAGAACGACAACTTCACTCTTGGTGGGGACAGTGAGGATCACCGCGCCGTCGGTATTAGGCTCGGTCCGCATCCGCAGACCGCCCTCCGCCACCACGTACATAATCTCACCCTCCTGGGCTTGGGTCGTGGTGGTTGCCGCGGTGGTGGTCGTGGTTGTGGTGATGGGTTCCTCCATAGCAGGTCCGGACATCTCAGCTTGTTGATTGCCGAAAAGCAAGCCTAAACCGCCCAGCACCATCAGCGCCACCACGATGATGACGGGCCATTTGCCGCATCCGCTACCGCCGCTGCTGTTATTGCTACCACCGGCGGCACTGAGGACGGTCTCTCCCATATTGCAGTCGGA
>CAZVSE010000026.1:2211-20794 GCA_964629445.1 uncultured Ruminococcus sp.
AACCGCTCCCGATAGGAGTTGTGGTCTTTTTTGCAATAGCCGTTGTAGTTTTCGTCTACGCCGTAGTAGGGACAACTGCTGGTACACGTCTTACCCATAATAACACTCCTCAAATATAGTGGGTTCCGCTGAGAAAATCGTACCATATTTGTTATATAAAGTCAAGAAATGACGAAATTGGTCAAACCCCTTGCATTTAGCGCTTTAATGTGCTACACTAATAAAATAAGCGAGTTATACCCCAAAAGGAGCGAAAAAGTATGCGTATCGTGATAAAAGTGGGCACCTCCACGCTGGCACACGCCACGGGACTTCTCAACATCCGTCGGGTGGAGCAGCTGTGTGCCGTGATGAGCGATTTAAAGAACGCGGGGCATCAGTTGATACTGGTGTCCAGCGGTGCCATCGGTATGGGCGTGGGCAAACTGTCCCTGTCGGGACGCCCCACCGACATCCCCACCAAGCAGGCCGCCGCCGCGGTGGGCCAGTGCGAGTTGATGTATACCTACGATAAACTGTTCACCGAGCACAACCACACCGTAGCCCAGCTATTGGTGACGGGCGCCGACCTGGACAACGACCATCGGCGGGATAATTTCCGTAACACCCTGTTCCGCCTGTTAGAACTGGGCGCTCTGCCCATCGTCAATGAGAACGACACCGTTGCCACCGAGGAGATCGTCATCGGCGACAACGATACTTTGGGTGCCATCGTGGCTACTCATACCCAGGCAGATCTGCTGATTCTGCTGTCCGACATCAACGGCCTCTACACCGCCGACCCCCATACCGACTCCGACGCTCGGTTGCTGACCGAGGTGGACGCCATCACCCCCGATATTGAGGCGATGACCGGCGGCGCGGGCACCAAGCTGGGCACCGGCGGTATGCAGACCAAGATTTCCGCCGCCAAAATAGCCACCGCCGCGGGGGTGACCATGGTGATTGCCAACGGGCAGGACCCGGCGGTGCTGTACGATATTGTGGAGGGTCGCCCCGCAGGCACCCGATTTAAGGCACAGGAGGTGGCGCGATGACCACACTGGCAATTTTACAACGGGCCAAGGCGGCCACCGCCGCCCTGTCCACCTTAACAACTAAAAAGAAGAACGCCGCCCTGCTGGCAATGGCGGATGCGTTGATGGAGGACACCGCCCCCATCCTTGCCGCCAACGCCGCAGATATGGAGGCGGCTAAGGCTACCATTTCCCCCGTGATGCTGGACCGCTTGGCGTTGACCGAGGACCGCATCGCGGGGATGGCGGAGGGTATTCGTCAGGTGGCGGCACTACCCGACCCCGTGGGGCATACTCTCAGCGAGCATACCCGTCCCGACGGCCTGTGCATCCGCAAGGTATCCGTCCCCGTGGGTGTGGTGGGCATCATCTATGAAAGCCGACCCAATGTCACCTCCGACGCCGCCGCCCTGGCGGTGAAGTCGGGCAACGTCTGCGTGCTCCGTGGCGGCAAGGAGGCGTATCGCTCCGCCGCCGCCATTGTCACCGCCCTGCGGCGGGGATTGGAGCAGGCGGGTCTGGCGGCGGATATGGTAAATCTCATTGAGGACACCACCCGTCAATCCGCCACCGAATTGATGAAGGCGGACGCCTATGTGGACCTGCTGATTCCCCGCGGCGGAGCGGGTCTGATCCGCGCCTGTGTGGAGAACGCCACCGTCCCCTGCATCCAGACGGGTACGGGCATCTGCCACATCTATGTGGATAAGGCCGCCGACTTGGATATGGCGCTTTCCATCGTGGATAACGCCAAAATGAGCCGCCCCTCGGTGTGCAACGCCTGTGAGGTGTGCTTGGTACATCAGGATATTGCCGCCGCCTTCCTGCCCCGTCTGCAGGCGCGGCTGTGTGACCCCGCCCGTCCCCACGCCGCCGAACTGCGGCTGGATGCCGTTGCGGCGACCATCATCGGCGGCACCCCCGCGGGTGAGGCTGATTTTGATACGGAATTTTTGGATTATATTCTCGCCGTTCGTGTGGTGGCGGACGTGGAGGAGGCCATCACCCATATCGCCGCCCATTCCACCCACCATTCGGAGGCTATCGTGACGGCGGATGCTACCACCGCCGCCCGCTTCACCGCCGCGGTGGATTCCTCGGCGGTGTACGTCAACGCCTCCACCCGTTTTACCGACGGCGGCGAGTTCGGTCTGGGGTGTGAGATGGGTATCAGCACCCAAAAACTCCACGCCCGTGGTCCTATGGGTCTGGCGGAGCTGACCACGTATAAATACATCATCACAGGAGAGGGACACGTGCGATGAATAAACGAAAAGAACTATGGTGGTTTTTAATCCCCTTTGTGCTGTCGCCGATCGTCGGTACGCTCGGTTCTTTGTGCGAACAGGTGGATATGACACCGCAGTTTCTTGGTATGGAAAACTATTTTCAGTTTTTCATAGAGGATCCTCGGTTTTGGGTGTACGTTTTGAAGACTCTTTTGTTGGAATGGATTGTCTGTGCCGTCTTGGCATTGGTGCTGGGATTGGCTGTGCGGTGGATACGGATGTCCCGTGCCGCGAAATACGTAGTGATTTTTATCGCCGCCACATTGGTTGCGATAGTGCCGTGGATAATCAGCGTGCGGCTGATGCCGCGGTGGTACAACCTGTTGAATTTTGTTAGGTATGGCAACGCCGCCGCCTTTTTTGCGTGGTTGGCGGAGTGTATTTGGACGGCTGTGAAAAAGCCGAAACAGGAGTGTGAAACACCATGACGATCGGATTTATCGGCGCCGGCAATATGGGCGGCGCCATCGCCATCGCCGCCGCAAAAGCGGTGGGCGGCGGGTGTCTGCGTATCGCAGATCTGGACACCCAAAAGGCGGCGGATCTGGCCGCCGCTATCGGTGCTGTCGCCACCGATTCCGCCACTGTGGCGGCACAGTGCGACTACATCTTCTTGGGTGTCAAGCCTCAGGTGATGGAGGCGGCGCTGACCGCCTTGTGCCCCGCCTTGGCGGCACGGGAGCAGAAACCCGTGCTTATCTCTATGGCGGCGGGCCTTACCGTGGCGTGTATACAGGATTGGAGCGGCGGCGCGCCGGTCATCCGCATTATGCCCAACACCCCCGTGGCGGTGGGGGAGGGGATGACCCTCTATACCCTGTCGGACGAGGTGACCGCGGAACAAAAGGCGGATTTCACTGTCTTTATGGCTACCTCGGGACGGCTGTGCGAGCTGCCTGAGAGCCTCATCGACGCGGGTTGTGCCGTGTCGGGGTGCGGACCTGCTTTTGCCTATCTGTTTATCGAGGCGCTGGCGGCGGGCGGCACCGACAAGGGCTTGGACCCCGCCTTGTCGCTGGAGCTGGCGGCCCAGACGGTACTGGGTGCCGCCAAGATGGTGCAGGAAACGGGCCGTGACCCCATCGCCCTCAAGGATGCGGTGTGCTCCCCCGGCGGCGCCACCCTGCAGGGCGTGGCCGCACTGGAGCGGGGCGGCTTCCGCGATGTGGCACTGTCCGCCGTGGACGCGGCTTACAACCGCACTCTGGAAATGAAGCAATAACAAAAATGCCGAGGCATCTGCCTCGGCATTTTCTTAGTTATTTTTCCTCTTCCCAGACGACGACGGGGGCATCCTTGTACCGCTTTTTGAATATCTTTCTGCGGAACAGGTAGATGGTATAGGACAGCCACAGCACCAAGAAGATGCCGCAGGCGATGGCGGCGTTGGTGACGGATTGACCGGCGAAGCTCAGCAGGAACAGAAGCGGTGCGATCATCACCATAGCGGGGAAGTTGGAGAGAATATACAGACTGGAGGTGGGGGTGCGCAAACCGGGATCGATCTCCTTCATCAGGATCATCCCATTGGAGGCGGTGCCGGTCATTGTGCCGAAGCTCATCAGGAAGAACTCGTGTTCAAAGCCCTTGAAGCATTCCTTGGCAACCAGACGGATGTAAATGTAGGTGACTACGGTGCCTACCACACTGAGGACAACGATGGGCAGAATGTAGTTTTTGATATCGTTGATCTCGATGGCAGCCACGCCCGCCACGATCATCAAGTCAAAAGAGAAGCCGGAGATCCGGTCCATTTGGTAGTTGTTAATGTAGTTCCGATGCATAACATTGTGTTTGCGCAGCTGATTAACAACAAATTTGATCAGCATAGCCGCCAGGGACGCCCACAGGAAGTTGAAGCCCCAGGCGATGCTGTTGGTGAAATCCGAGATGACACCCAACAGGCACATAAAACCGAAGGAAAGGGCATAGGCCAGCGCGACAAAACCTGCCTGTAAGGTGAATTTATCCACGGATTCGTTGTCGGGTATCTCTTCACTGCTATCATTGCTTTGACCGACAACTTCCTTGGAGGGGTTGGTCTTGCGGACTTGCAGGTCGCCGCGTTTTTTGTAAATGTTGATATACAGCACGCCGAAAACCGACGCCACCACAAAGCCGATGGAGGCAAGGGATAGACCGAAGCTGCCGTTGCCGGCGAACTGCGCGGCAGGGGTGTTGGTGAAGTTGATGTCCCAGCTGAGCGCATTGCCGGGGCCTTGACCGTAGGCCAAAGGCAGGATCAGCCCGCAGATGTAGGAGATGACTTTGTTGCCGTACTGGGTCAGCAGGAACATAATCAGCGTGATCCCAAGACCGACAAAAGCCTGCAACATATAAGACCCGCCTTGCAGAGCGCCAAACTCGACAACCTGCGTGGGATTGGTTTTATGGGTGCTTTTTTCCGTCTTCAAGGACATGGCGGCAAAGCCAATGGCGAGACAGTGATAGGTGATCACCTGCATAAGGCGGTTATCCACCAGTGTGAAACCGCACTGTTTGCAGATAACATCCACGATGAGCAGCAGTGCGCCGCCCAACAGCGCGGAGGGAATCAGGCACTTCCGAAACAGGGGGATGGTACGGCGCAGAATATTGCCTGCCACGAGGAACAGCAGTAAAAGCCCAAACTGTACCAAAAATGACCAAACGGCATGATAGTTTGCTAGTGTAAAATCCCAACCGGACACATAATCCATTAAGAACCCACTTCCTTTCATAAAAACTCATTAAAATAATATCGCGAGGAGGGGTTTTTGTCAATAAAAAATGAAGAGTAGGGGATGGGGGAAGGATGCGGGGATAGGATTCAGAACCTCGGTTTTGCGCCGAGCGTGCGGTGGTCGGTAGTGTGTACCTGCGCAAAACCCCAAACAAATCCTGACGGATTTGAGAGGTTCATCATCAATTACTCATAACAAGAAGAAACTCGACACACCAAAAGGCGTATCGAGTTTCTTTGGTTGCGGGGATAGGATTCAGAACCTCGGTTTTGCGCCGAGCGTGCGGTGGTCGGTAGTGTGTACCTGCGCAAAACCCCAAACAAATCCTGACGGATTTGAGAGGTTCATCATCAATTACTCATAACAAGAAGAAACTCGACACACCAAAAGGCGTATCGAGTTTCTTTGGTTGCGGGGATAGGATTCGAACCAACGACCTCCGGGTTATCGCTTCGCGCCGTTTGCGGTGCCCGAAATGCGCTGACCTCGCTCTCGCTCGGCGCATTTCGACCGCGGCACCCGCTTATGCCTCGCTGTATCTGCCGCAGGCAGCGCTCGGCAACGCGCCCCAACGAGCTCCGCTCGTCGGTCTCATAACCCGACGATAGCAGCACAAACCAATTCCATAACGAAAACAAAAAGAGACACCCGACTGGGTGTCTCTTTTCATTTTGGTTGCGGGGATAGGATTCGAACCTACGACCTCCGGGTTATGAGCCCGACGAGCTACCCCTGCTCTACCCCGCGATATATGTGCGCTCTCGTGAGTGCTATAATAGTATACTCTATCTGTTCGGAAAAAGCAAGTGTTTTTTTCACGATTTGAAGATTTTCTTTCGTGAGCCCCGTATTTTCACCGCGTAAGGGGGATTTTTTCGACAAATAAGCGTGGCAGAGAGCGTTTTCGTCGAAGCCCCTCAGTCGCCCGACAGGGCGACGGCTCCCCTTGTGTCCTCAAGGGGAGCCGTATTTATGCGCGTAGGGAGCGGCGTTCACGACGCTCCGTTGAGGCTTATATAAAGTGCCCCCTCGGCACGGATATGCCGAGAGGGCACTGGCACTTATTCCAATTCGAACGCGCCGGTGTAGAGCTGATAATACACACCCTTTTCGGCGATGAGCTTGTCGTGGCTGCCGCGCTCGATGATGCGGCCGTGATCCAGCACCATGATCACGTCGGAATTCTTGACGGTGGACAGGCGGTGTGCGATGACGAACACCGTGCGTCCCTCCATCAGCTTATCCATTCCGCGCTGGACGATCGCCTCGGTGCGGGTGTCGATGGAGGAGGTTGCCTCGTCGAGGATCATCACGGGCGGGTCGGCGACCGCCGCGCGGGCGATCGCGATCATCTGGCGCTGTCCCTGTGAGAGGTTCGCGCCGTTGTTGGCGAGCGGCGTATCGTAGCCCTGCGGCAGGCGGGAGATGAAATCGTCCGCGCCGACGAGCTTTGCCGCCTCGATGCATTCCTTGTCGCTCGCGTCGAGCTTGCCGTAGCGAATGTTATCCATCACCGTGCCGGTGAAGAGATTGGTATCTTGCAGTACGATGCCGAGCGAGCGGCGCAGGTCGGCTTTTTTGATCTTGTTGATGTTGATGCCGTCGTACCGCACCTTACCGTCTGCGATGTCGTAGAAGCGGTTGATGAGGTTGGTGATGGTGGTCTTGCCCGCACCCGTTGCGCCGACGAAGGCGACTTTCTGCCCGGGTTCGGCGTAGACGGTAACGTCGTGCAGGACGGGCTTGCCCTCCTCATAGGCGAAATCGACCTCGGTGAGCCGCACGTCGCCCGTCAACAGGGTGTAGGTGAGGGTGCCGTCGCCGTGGGGATGCTTCCACGCCCAGCGCCCTGTGCGTTGCCGCGTTTCGGTGACAGTGCCGTCCGCGGTGATCGCGGCATTGACCAGCGTGACATAGCCGTCGTCCACCTCGGGTGCCTCATCCATCAGTGCGAAGATGCGCTTCGCGCCTGCGAGCGCCATCGCGATGGAGTTGATCTGCTGCGAAAGCTGGTTGACGTTGCCGGTGAACTGCTTGGTCATATTGAGGAACGGCACGACGATGTCGATGGTAAACGGCAACATCGAAATGCTGATATTCGGTATCCCCGTGACGAGGAACAGACCGCCGACCATCGCGCAGATGACGTACAGGACGTTGCCGATGTTCATAATGATGGGACCGAGGCAGTTCGCGTAGGTGTGGGCGCGACTGCTGTCTCCGTACAATTCCTCGTTGATCGTGTCAAAATCCGCCTTGACCGCGTCCTCGTGGGAGAAGACCTTGATGACCTTCTGGCCGTTCATCATCTCCTGCACGAAGCCCTCGGACTTACCGACCGACTGCTGTTGGCGGATGAAATATTTCGCCGAGCCGCCGCCGATCTTCTTGGACACGAGCACCATTGCGATCACGCCGAACAGTACCACCAGCGTCATCAGCACGCTGTAATACAGCATAATGCTCAGCACCGTCACGACGATGACGGCGGACTGCAACAGCTGCGGCAGAGACTGAGACACCAGCTGACGCAGGGTGTCGATGTCGTTGGTGTAGTGGCTCATAATGTCGCCGTGCTTGTGGGTGTCGAAATAGCGAATGGGCAGGTTCTGCATCCCCTCGAACATCCGACAGCGCATCTTGCTGAGAAAGCCCTGTGTGATGATCGCCATCAGCTGGGTCTGGATGAGGGAGAAGGTGATGGACAGCGCATACAGTCCGACCAGCACCAGCACGAGCGGCAGGATGCGCTCGCGGGCGATCTCCCAGGAGAGGATGCCTTTATCGAGGCAGTCGGTGATGATCGCCAGCGTCTTCTGCGTGAAGATCGCGGGGATCGCGGCGACCGCCGCGGCCGCGATGATGCACACGCCGACGAGCGGTAACAGGCGGGGGTAGAACTGATACAGCATCTTGATGACGCGCCCAAGCACCGAGAAATCGAGTGCGGGGCGGGTGGGTTTCTTATTCATCCGCCTCACCTCCGTTCGTTTGCTGCTCATATACCTCGCGGTAGATGTCGCTGACTTTAAGCAGTTCGTCGTGCGTGCCCGCGGCGGCGATGGTGCCGTTCTCCATCACGAGGATGAGATCGGCATCCTGCACCGAGGCGACGCGCTGGGCGATGATGATCTTGGTGGTCTCGGGGATGAATTCGCGGAAACCCGCGCGGATGAGCGCGTCGGTCTTGGTGTCGACTGCGCTCGTCGAGTCGTCGAGAATGAGGATCTTCGGCTTCTTGAGCAGTGCGCGGGCGATGCACAGGCGTTGCTTCTGACCGCCCGATACGTTCGAGCCGCCCTGCTCGATGTAGGTGTCGTAGCCGTCGGGGAAGGAGCGGACGAACTCGTCCGCCTGCGCGAGACGGCACGCTTCGATAAGCTCGTCATCGGTGGCGTGCTCGTTTCCCCAGCGCAGATTTTCTTTGATTGTGCCGGAGAAGAGCGTGTTCTTCTGCAGCACCATCGCGACCGCACCGCGTAAGGTGTCGAGGTCATAATCGCGCACATCCACGCCACCGACCTTCACCGTACCCTCGGTGGTGTCGTACAGACGCGGTATGAGCTGGACAAGGGTGGATTTGCTCGAGCCTGTGCCGCCGAGGATGCCGACGGTCATCCCCGAGCGGATGTGCAGGTCAATGTTGTTGAGGGCAAAATTCTTCGCCTTTTCGGAATACTTGAAGCGCACGCCGTCAAAGTCGATCGCACCGTTCTCAACAGACGTGATCGGGTTTTGGGGGCTGACGAGGCGGGGCTGTTCCTCCAGCACCTCGCAGATACGCTTGATAGACTCGTGGGACATCGTCAGCATCACATAGATCATCGACAGCATCATCAGCTGTATCAGGATCTGCATACCGTAGGTGAGCATTGCAGAGATCTCGCCGACATTGATGAGTTCGCCGCCGCTCTGCACGATGAGGCGCGAGCCGACGAGCAGCACGAACACCATATTGAAGTTCGCGCAAAGCTGCATCAGCGGCGCATTGAGCGCGACGATCCGCTCGGCAAAGGTGAAATCGTTTTTAATATTTTCGGATGCCGCAGTGAACTTTGTCTTTTCGTGTTCCTCGCGGGAGAAGCCCTTGACGACCCGCATTCCGCGCACGTTCTCTTCGATCGATTCATTAAGCATGTCGTATTTCTTAAACACGCGGCGGAAGGCGGGCATCGCATGGCGCGCGACGAGCAGCAGCCCCCCTGCCAGAACGGGGATGATGACGACAAAGGAGGTCGCCAGCGCGCCCCCCATAATGTACGCCATGATGATAGAGAAGATCAGCATCAGCGGTGCGCGCACCGCGATACGGATGAGCATCATATACGCCATCTGCACATTGGTCACATCGGTCGTCATACGGGTGACGAGCGACGAGGAGGAGAACTTATCGATGTTCTCGAACGAATAGGTCTGCACCTTGTGAAACAGATCGTGGCGCAGATTTTTCGCAAATCCCGCCGAGGCGCGCGCACAGGTCGCGCCGCCGAGACCGCCACAGGTGAGCGACAGTATTGCCATCCCGATGAGCAGAAGCCCCGTGCGCAGGATGGTGGACAGATCGGTGCCCGCGCGGATCTGATTGACCAGATTGGCGGTGATAAAGGGAATTAAGCATTCGATGACCGCCTCACTCACCATCAGCAGCAGGGTGAAGACGGTCGGGCGCTTATATTCCCGTACGCATTGGATCAGGCGTTTGTACATAATTCGGGTTCCTTTCGTGAGGGGATCGCATAAAGCAGCGTTCCAATTATATTCCTTTTATAAGAGAAAAGCAAGAACGTAACAAAAAATTCAAAGAATATTAAAAACTCCCGCGCAGACATCCGCACGGGAGTTTCGGTTATCGGATCAGAAACCGAAATAGGCTTTGGCATTGTTGTAGGAGATATCCTGTACCATCTTGCCGAGTGTGTCCATATCGGCGGGGTATTCGCCGTTCTCCACCCAGCCGCCGATGAGGTTGCACAGGATGCGGCGGAAATACTCGTGGCGGGTGTAGGAGAGGAAACTGCGCGAGTCGGTGAGCATACCGATAAAGTTACCGAGGAGCGACAGGTTCGCGAGATCGGTCATCTGCTGCTGCATACCGGTCTTGTTATCGTTAAACCACCAAGCGGAACCGTGCTGGATCTTGCCTGCCGCGCCTGTGTCCTGGAAGCAGCCGATGACCGAGCCGAGCAGAGCGTTGTCGGCGGGGTTGAGGGAATAGAGCACCGTCTTGGGCAGGAGGTCATCCTTATCCATCGCGTTTAGCAGGGCGGTGAGCGCCTCACTGCATTCACGTGTGGAGATGCAGTCGCAGCCCGCGTCGGGACCGATCGTCGCAAAACGGCGGGTGCTGGTATTGCGCTGTACGCAGTAGTGGATCTGCATCACCCAACCGCGGCGAGCATACTCGCGTCCGCAGAAAAGGGTGATCGCGGTGGCGTATTGCTCCGCTTCCTCCATCGTGATCGCTTTGCCCGTCATCACCTTTTTGAACACCCTATCCACCTGCTTGTTGTCGGCGGGACGGCACATCACATAGTCCATACCGTGGTCAGCCGCCTTACAGCCGAGAACCGCAAAGCGATCCATCGCGACGGCGAGAGCCTTCTTGACATCCGCGGCGGTGCGGATGGTGATGCCGTTCGCATCGCCGAGCTTTTCGATGTAGTCGACAAAGCCGGGCTTGTAGATGGCGATCGCCTTATCGGGGCGGTAGGAGGGGACGACCTTGAAGTCCTCAATGCCTTCGGCGGCGATGGCGGCATGGTATTCGAGGCTGTCGGCGGGATCGTCGGTGGTGCCGATGACCTTGACATTCGATTGACGGATAAGCCCCCGCGCGGACATTCCCTCTTCTTTCAGCTTCTCGTTGCAGAGGTTCCATGCTTCTTCAGCGGTGTCGCCGCTCAACGGTTTATCAAAGCCGAAATAGCGCTGTAGCTCGAGGTGCGTCCAGTGGTACATCGGATTGCCGATCGCGCGGGGCATTGCCTCTGCAAAGCGCTGGAATTTTGTACGGTCGTCCGCGTTGCCGGTGATCTCCTCCTCAGGGACACCGTTGGAGCGGATCATACGCCATTTATAGTGGTCGCCGCCGAGCCACACCTGCGTGATGTTCTCGAATCGGCGATCCTCGGCAATCTCCTGCGGGTTAATGTGGCAGTGATAGTCGATGATCGGCATTTTCGCCGCATAGTCGTGGTACAGCGTGCGGGCGGTCGCGGTTTCCAGCAGGAAATTCTTGTCCATAAATGCTGTCATAATCAAATCTCCTTATATTTTGACGGAGGTCAGTTCAGGCGGAAGCTGTCGCGCTCGACGAGGTGCGCGGGGATGACGGTGTGAGGGGTCGCAGGCTTCTTCTTAAGCAGATCGTCGAGCAGCTGCAGAGCGGTGGCGCACATCTTCTGAAGTCCGTTGTCCACGCTGGTCAGTTCAGGGGTCGCGCAACGCGCGAGGGTGGAGTTGTTAAAGCCGATGATCGGCATATTCAGCCCGATGCGGTGAAGGGATTTCTGTGCGCCGAGCGCGAGAATGTCCTCTGCACCGATGACCGCGTCGAAGGACACGCCCTGCACGAGCAGCCGCTTAATGCAGTCGTTGACCGCGTCGAGGTTGCGCTCGACCGACACGATGAGCGCGTCGCTGGCTTGCTCGCCGCATTGTGCGTAGCCGTCGCGGTAGCCTGCGATCTTTTGCTGACAGCTGTAGGTCATTATATCGTGTAGGAACAGAATACGCTTTTTGTGACGGCGGAAGAGCTGATCCACCAGATCGCATACCGCGCGCCGCTCGTCGCAGGTGACGCAATAGACACCCGGTAGATCGATGTGTCCGTTGATGATGATGATCGGCACTTGCTGTGCCGCCGCGGCTATGTGGGAGTTGTCCGCGTCCTCGCGGAAGGCGGAACCGATGAGCACGATCGCGTCCACGTTCTTCTGTACCATATACTCCAACGCCTGCTTTTTCTCTTTCGATGTGGAGCCGGTGCAGCGCAGAATAGCATTGAGACTGTTGCTGCGCAAATGCTCCTCCACATAGCCGACCGCTTCAGCATAGAAGGTGTCACGCACATTGGTGCAGAGAATCCCTACCATCCGCATCGAGCCGAGCCCCAGTCCTCTGGCGAAGGCGTTGGGGGTGTAGCCCTCCTGACGGATGACTTCCAGCACACGCTCGCGGGTCTGCGCGCGCACGTTGGGGCTGTCGTTGAGCACACGGGACACCGTAGCGATAGATACGCCTGCCTTGTCCGCAATGTCGTAAATATTCATACGCACACTCCTTTCTGTAAGCCCTTACAAAAACAAGTATACATATTTTTCGAAAAATTACAAGACCGAATTTTCAAAAAGTCGAAAAATTTTCGAAAACGCCTTGAAATTTTTTCACGGGTGTAGTAAAATAAATATGTCGGTAATTGTAAGGGCTTACATTTTGTGAGAATTTAGCTAAAATCACCATAGGAGGACTGTCTTATGCGTACAAAAGAAGAAGTGTTGCTTTCTATCAAGGAGGGCGGTATGGTCGCTGTCGTTCGCGGCGAGACCTCTGAGAAGGCGATGGAGATCGTCGAGAAATGCATCGAGGGCGGCATCCGCGCCATCGAGCTGACCTTCACGGTCCCGTATGCTCATCGTGTCATTGAGGATATCTCGCGCAAATACGGTGACGAGATCATTCTTGGTGCCGGAACGGTATTGGACAGCGAGACGGCGCGCATCGCTATCCTGTCGGGCGCGGAGTTTATCGTGTCCCCCCATTTCAATCCTGAAGTCACGAAGGTGTGCAATCGCTATCGCAAGGCGAGCATGGCGGGTATCCTGACCATCACCGAGGCGGTCTCGGCGATGGAGGCGGGCGTTGATGTGCTCAAGCTGTTCCCCGGTGACCTGTTCGGTCCGGCGTTCATTAAGGATATCCGCGGGCCGCTGCCTTATGTGCAGATCATGCCCACCGGCGGCGTCAGCGCTGAGAACGCGGGCGAGTGGATCAAGGCGGGTGCCGTCGCGGTCGGCGCGGGCAGCAGCCTGATGAAGGGCGATGTTAAGGCGAACGCCGCCCTGTTTATGGAAAACATCCGTAAAGCAAGAGAGGAGAAATAATCATGGCTAAGATCGTAACCTTCGGCGAGCTGATGCTCCGCCTTGCCCCCAACGGCTACTATCGATTCTTCCAGAATGACCAGATGCAGGCGACCTTTGGCGGCGGCGAGGCGAATGTCGCGGTGTCGCTGGCGAACTACGGAATGGACAGTTGCTATGTCACCAAGCTGCCCAAGCACGCGATCGGTCAGGCGGCGGTGGATTCTCTGCGCGCCTTCGGCGTGGACACCTCCAAGATCGTGCGCGGCGGTGAGCGTGTCGGCATCTATTATCTCGAGAAGGGCGCTTCTCAGCGCGGCTCGGTCTGTATCTATGACCGCGCCTATTCCGCCATTCAGCAGGCGAAGGCAGAGGATTTTGATTGGGACAGCATCTTTGAGGGCGCGGACTGGTTCCACTTCACCGGCATCACTCCCGCGTTGGGCGGCGATATGGTGGAGATCTGCAAGCAGGCTTGTAAAGCGGCAAAGGCGAAAGGTGTCAAGATCTCCTGCGACCTCAACTACCGCGGCAAGCTGTGGACCCGCGATGAGGCGCGCACGGCGATGACCGAGCTGTGCCGGTACGTCGATGTCTGCATCTCCAACGAGGAGGACGCCAAGGACGTGTTCGGCATCGAGGCTGAGAATACCGACATCTACGGCGGCAAACTCAATCACGAGGGCTACAAGTCCGTTGCAAAGCAGTTGATGGACAAATTCGGCTTTGAAAAGGTCGCGATCACCCTGCGCACCTCCATCTCCGCGAGCGACAACGACTGGGCGGGTATGCTGTACGACGGAGAGAACTATTGCTTCTCCAAAAGCTACCATCTGCATATCGTCGACCGCGTCGGCGGCGGTGATAGTTTTGGCGGCGGTCTGATCTACGCGCTGTTGTCCGGCAAAGATACACAGGCGGCAATCGAGTTCGCGGTCGCGGCATCGGCGCTCAAGCATAGTGTTGAGGGCGATTACAACCGCGTGTCTGTTTCCGAGGTGGAGAAGCTCGCGGGCGGCGATGGCTCCGGTCGGGTCCAGCGCTGATCGTTTTATAATGATCCTCAAAGCCCGAAGGTGTTCGCCTTCGGGCTTCTTTTATATAAAAAGATCTAATTGGTATATCTGTAACAAAAACACTTGACGAAATTGAGAAATTTGTGTACTATTAAAAATAAGCAGGAGTATATCTTGGTAACAGGTGACCGCCGAACGGTGCGCGGTCGACGATGTTGTCTATTTTGCTATCTCTTTTTAAGGAGTGTTATTATGAAGCGTTTTGGATGGATCGCGCTATGTCTGGCATTGGTCGTTGGGCTGTGCGCCTGCAAGAAAAAGCCGGATGAACCGGTGGTTTCTACGCCGGTGTCGGATGTTGGCGATGGCGACAGCCAAAGTCAAAGCACCACCTCTACGACCACAACCACGACAACGGGAGCCCTCGTTGTCACGGATACACAGGGGACGGTCGTGACGAATATTGACGGCACGCCGGAGACGACACACGTGACTGCTCTGCCGACAACCGTGCGTCCCGTGACCGATCCGAGCGGCAGCACGGTGACGAAAGAAGACGGCACAGTGCAGACCGAGGTCGTTGTACCGCCGCACATCACAGTGTCGACCGACGCGCAGGGTACGACCCACACCTCGTATGTGCCTGAGCAGACGGTGACCACGACCACCTCTACGACCACAACCACGACAACGGGAGCCCTCGTTGTCACGGATACACAGGGGACGGTCGTGACGAATATTGACGGCACGCCGGAGACGACACACGTGACTGCTCTGCCGACAACCGTGCGTCCCGTGACCGATCCGAGCGGCAGCACGGTGACGAAAGAAGACGGCACAGTGCAGACCGAGGTCGTTGTACCGCCGCACATCACAGTGTCGACCGACGCGCAGGGTACGACCCACACCTCGTATGTGCCTGTGCAGACGGTGACCACGACCACGACGACCGAGTCCACATCGACGACCGAGTCTACGACCAGCACCACGAAGCCCACACAGCAGGACGCCGCCAACACGGTGAGCCTACCCGCTGAGGGGTATACACCGGATAATCGTATCAAGCTTGGTGAAGTGACGCTGTCCGGAAACACGGTGTCGATGATCATTCGAAACATTTCCGCTGTTTGGGAGTCGGAAGAAGGCCAGTCTTATTTCGAGTATACCTGCTATGACAAGAACAATCGTAAGTTGTCGGTCGGCAAGATCGAATTCGGATACATCCAAGCGAAGGGCAGCAAACTGTGTACTTTTGAGATCCCCGAAAATACAGTAAAAGTGGAACTGACAGATTTTAAGGCGGAGTACTGGTCGATCCCTGTTTAATTAGAACCTAAACGAAAGTCGAGGGCGTAGTTTGAACTGCGCCCTCGGCTTTCGTTTACAAAAAAGACAGCCGCACGTGAGCGGCTGTCTGTAATGGTAATGCGGTGTCTCTTATAGAGGCTGGTCAAACCACCGGTTTACTGGGGTTATGATTATAGATCGATTATTTTTAGCGGAGATCTCGTTAACCCTTTGCGTCGTACCAGGTGCGTCCGCGATGAACATCCACCTCAAGCTTCACCCGCAGGGACGCGGCGGCTTCCATCTCTTCTTTAAGCAGAGCGGCGGCACGTTCAGCTTCTTCGGGTGGCGCTTCCACCATCAGTTCATCGTGGATCTGCAGGATCAGCCGCGCACGCATCCCCTCCGCCTGCAGACGGCGGTACACCCGCACCATCGCAATCTTGATGATATCGGCGGCAGTGCCTTGGATCGGCATATTGCGTGCGACGCGCTCTCCGAAATGCCGCATCATCGCGTTGCCTGCCTTGAGCTCGGGCAGCGGGCGGCGACGGGCGAACAGCGTCTCGCCGTAGCCCTTCTCGGTCGCGTCGTCGATGAGCTTCTGCATAAAAGCGTTCACCGCACCGAAATGGTGCAAATAATTCTCGATATATTCCTTCGCCTGCCCGTAGGACACGCCGAGATCCTCAGACAGCGAGTGTGCGCCGATGCCGTAGATGATACCGAAATTCACTGCCTTGGCGCTCGAACGCATCTCGGACGTCACCATCGCGGGTGCCACGCCAAACACCTGCGCCGCGGTCGAGCGGTGGATGTCCTCTCCGGTGTTGAACGCCTTGATCATCGTCGGCTCGTCCGCCATATGCGCCAGTACGCGCAACTCGATCTGCGAATAGTCTGCGTCGCACAATTCCCAACCCTCTTTGGCAAGGAAGAAGCGTCGCATCTGCCGCCCGAGTTCCGAGCGCACAGGGATGTTCTGCAGATTCGGCTCGGACGAGGAGATGCGCCCCGTGCGCGTCTCAGTCTGGTTAAACACCGAGTGGATACGCCCGTCGGGGGCAATCACCTTGAGCAGCCCGTCGCAATAGGTGCCGTTGAGCTTGGTCAGGGTGCGGTATTCAAGCAATTTTTCCACCACGGGATGCTGTGTGCGCAACTTCTCCAGCACCTCGGCGTTGGTGGAATAGCCCGATTTGGTCTTCTTGCCTGCGGGCAGACCGAGATCCTCAAACAGCGCTTTGCCAAGCTGTTTAGGAGAATTGAGGTTAAACTCATATCCCACCACCTGCCAAATGTCGCTCTGTAGGGTTGCGATACGGGCGGTCAGTTCCCGCCCGAAGGCGGCGATGCCCTCGCGATCGACGTAGCAACCGACATTCTCCATCGAGGCGAGCACCTCGGCGAGCGGTTGCTCAACCTCGGTGAGCAGTGTGGTCATCCCCTGCGCCTCAACCTGCTGTGCGAGCCGATCGGCGAGCGCGGCAAAACCGACGAGCGGCTCATCCGACGGTGCGGGGATGGCATATTCCTGCATCAGCCGCGGAAGAGAATAGTCCGACGACAAGGGGTTAAGCAGATATGCCGCGAGGGCGGTATCCAACTCAAAGCCCGCGGGTGTCAACCCCTGGGCGAGCAGAGCCGCGAACAGTGGTTTACTGTCGTGGGTGCGTTTTTGGACAGTCGGATCGGTCAGCAGATCGATCAGAGTCTCAAAATCGAAGGTCAAGCGATCAACGCGGGCGAGTTTTCCCTTCACCGCAACCGCGAGGGCGACGATCTCGTCCCCATCGACCTGCGCGAGGACATCCATTCTGCCCGTCCTACGGGCGATTGCGAAGATCTCTCCCGCCGCCTCGTTGCCCTCCACAACGAGGTTAGGCAATTCCACCGACTCCTGTGCCGCGGAGATCGGCTCATCGGTCAGCCCGAGTTTTTCCATCCATTTGAACAATTCCAGCCCTTGCAGTAAACGTGCCAATTCTGCACGCTGCAGCTCGCCGACTGCGTAGTGTGCCTTGTCGGTGTTGATGGGTGCTTCACGGCAGATGGTGCCGAGCTTTTTGCTGATGTAAGCACTTTCACGTCCCGCGGCAAGCTTTGCGCGCAGGCTGTCGCGGATGTCAAGCGTATCTAATTCGTTGTAGATTGTGTCCAGCGAGCCAAAACGCTGCATCAAATCGAGCGCCGTCTTCTCACCCACGCCGGGGACACCGGGGATGTTGTCGCTCGTGTCCCCTTGCAGGGCTTTCAGGTCGATGAGCTGTGCGGGGGTGAGCCCGTATTTCTCCTCGATCGCGGCGGGGTCAAACACCACCGTCTCAGGGTGTCCCATCTTGGTGGTCGCGAGCAGCACCGTCACCCGCTCGCCGACTAATTGCAGCGAGTCGCGGTCGCCCGTCGCGACGAAGCACTCATCTCCCGCGTTCGCCGCCGCCAACGATAGCGTGCCGAGGATGTCGTCCGCTTCGTAGCCTGCCTGCTCGACGAGGGACAGCCCCATCGCGCGCAGGATGTCCTTAAGTGGTGCCATCTGCTCACGTAGCTCGTCTGGCATCCCCTTGCGCCCCGCCTTGTAGGCGTCGTACATCTCGTGACGGAAGGTCGGCGCGTGCACATCGAACGCGACCGCGATATGATCCGCCTGCGTTTGCTCCCGCAGGCGCGCCAGAATATTGAGAAATCCCACAATAGCGTTGGTATATCGACCGTCCTTGGTGGTCAGCGCCTTCACGCCGTAAAAAGCTCGATTAACAATACTGTTGCCGTCGATTGCCAGCAGTCGGGACATATACGCATCATCCTTTACTTTCATCTACCTTACTATTGTACTGTATACGCATAAAAAAATCCAGTCTTTTTTCCTTAAACGCTGAAATGCTGTCGACGAAGTGTGTTTCGATTTCTTTATGTGTCATCCCTTTTCCCGGCATTTTTTGATTGGCGGTAAGAGTTCCTGTGTGTGTTGATATTGTCTCGGCATAGTAAAACCCCCTATTGTAAGGATTATCCTACAATAGGGGGCTTTTGCCTATTGTCCGTTTTTACTGGACTTGTTCAATCATTCCGAGGGGATTTTGTTATGCTATTCGGTTATGCATTACTTCATATCCTTGATCGCAGCCTGAGCAGCGGCCAGACGGGCGATCGGCACGCGGAAGGGCGAGC
>CAZVSE010000027.1:0-20684 GCA_964629445.1 uncultured Ruminococcus sp.
CAAGCAGTTTTTGCTGTTCTTGCGTGCCTTGACAGCTGAAGAAGATCGCGGGGCTGCTGCGCAGCTGTCCGACCTTGTGATAAAAGCGGTCAAATCCGCGCCCCTGCGCGTCGACGCGCTTAACAAATTCTGCTTCCAGTGTATTCAGTGCGGTGTAGTAAATATGCACCTCGTTGCCGCGGCGACGATAGAGCTGGGGTGTGCGCCCGAGCGTGCGGAATACGTCAAGCACGGCGAAGACGGTCGGTGCAGACATCTCGCAGCATTGGATGATGCGCTTGCGGTAGAGGTCGTACAGCATCACTCCGCCGAGCGCGATGATCGGCAGGCGAAAATGGATGCGGTCGAGCCCGATGACCTCCACGCCGATGGTGCCGCGCGCGGTGGCGACGGAGATCGGCATTCCGCGGCTGATGAGGCGGTTGAGCGTCTCGATCGTGTAGGGGGACAGGGAGCTGTTGTCACGCAGCAGAGTACCGTCGAGGTCGGTAACATACAGTGTGCGACGACCACGCTCGATGGCGCGAAACACGAACTGAAAATATGCTGTGCCGTAGTGATGGAAGGTGCGGTCGTGCAGTTTTTCGATCAGTTCCTCGGGGGTCGCCCAGCGCGCCTCGGCGACCTCTTCTTTTTGCAGACGCAGGGTGGCGGGGTCAATGTCGCGGTAAAGCAGCCAGATATCGGTGAAGGAATTGCGTCGCCGCATCCGTCCGCCGTAGACGAGTTCACCTGCCGCGGTGCGGATGCCCAGTTCCTCGAAGAGTTCGCGCCGTGCGGCGTTCTCGCTGTCCTCGCCGGCGATGGCGCTGCCGCCCGTGGCGGCCCACAGCCCCGCCATCAACCGCAGATGATCGGCGCGCCGTTGGATGAGGATGCGTCCCTTGGAGTCGACGATCCAGATGTGCTCGACCAGATGATACTGACCGGGGAGCAATGGCTCGCCGCGCACGATGATCTTGCCGGTAGGGTTGCCGTTTTCGTCAAGCAGTTCCCATTTTTCCATAGCGGCTCTCCTTTCTTTTTGATACAACGCATTTATTTTACTATGTTTTACTTTGCTTGTCCAGTTATTTTATCAAAAACAGGCATCTCAGAAATTGCTAAAAAACAAATAACCGCATAAAACAGCCCGATCGTCGCATACTAGCGTCGTAATGAGGGGAGAGAATCGTATGCAGGTGTCGGATAAGGAATATCAGCAGATGACGAAACAGGCGTCGCCAAACTCGCCGGTGTTAAAGGATTGCACAAAGGCGTTTTTGGTAGGCGGGTTTTTGTGTGCGCTCGGCGAGGTGATCTTCCAACTCGTGCAGCGAGCGGGACTGGATGAACAGAACGCCCGCTTGACGGTGTCGGTGAGCCTGATTTTCCTCGCGGTGGTACTGACAGGTTTTCAGGTGTTTGATAACATCGCCAAGCACGCGGGCGCAGGCACGCTCGTGCCGATCACGGGGTTTGCAAACTCGGTTGTTGCTCCGGCAATTGAGTTCAAGTCAGAGGGCTATGTCCTCGGGCTCGGGGCAAAGATGTTCATTATCGCGGGACCGGTGCTCACCTACGGCATCACCGCCAGCGCCGTTTACGGGGTTATTTATTGGATAACCACATTATTTAAATAACAAAAAACTATCCCTCAGTCGGGTGCTGCCGACAGCTCCCCTGACAAGGGGAGCCGACCGAAACTCACCCGTTTACGGGTTGCCGGCAATCATCGCACGGCTGGCAGGCCGATAAAAAGCGCACTTGTGCGCGACCGATATCGCATAGAGCTATGACCGAAAATGAAATGCCCCCGCAGGGGGATTATTAACACATATTTGTTGACTTTACAACAAGTATGTGTTATAGTTTATCTTGTTGAGATATCAACAAGATAACAGGGGTAATGGTATGCATAAAAGATTTGAAACGTTTACTGTACTCATTAACAGAATCAGCCGTAATATTCGGAAGATCAAGAATCAGGAAATGGCAGAGTATCATCTGCGAAGTGTTCATGTTTCCTGCCTTTATTATCTTTATACCGGCAACGGCTCTACCGCAACAGACCTTTGCGAGTGTTGCGAAGAAGATAAGGCGACAATCTCCCGTGCGCTGGATTATTTGGAGACCAACGGTTATTTGACCCGCAAATCGAAAAGCACAAAAAGATACAAAAGTCTGCTGTTCCTCACCGAGCAAGGGAAAAAAGTGGGTAAAGAGATTGCGGATAAAATAGCCACTGTTCTGGACATCACCAGTATAGGGTTGACGGAAGAAGAGCGCAGG
Source organism: uncultured Ruminococcus sp. (assembly GCA_964629445.1). Lineage (GTDB taxonomy): Bacteria > Bacillota > Clostridia > Oscillospirales > Acutalibacteraceae > UBA5905. The sequence goes on from CAZVSE010000027.1 coordinate 2,272, forward strand.
ATATTATATCATAGCCTTTCCGTTGTCAGCGAAAATTTGGAGCAAATTTCCAAGATGGGAGAAAAGTAAGGAGAAGAGATCTATGAAAACGAGAATAATTGTAGATTCTACAGCTGATTTGATGCCTGAATTTAAGAACAGAGTACATACTGTCCCGCTTACTGTTCACTTTGGTGAGAAAGAGTATATTGATGGTGTGACCATTGATCACAAGACCTTTTACGAAAAATTGATTGAAAGCGATGTGCTTCCTACCACAAGTCAGGCAACTCCGGATGCTTTTATTCAGGAATTTGATAAGGCAAAGGAGGCTGGTGAGGCGGCGATTGTGGTTACCCTTGCTTCCGAGTTTTCCGGTACATACCAAAGTGCGATGATCGCAGCGGCGGACTTTGACAATATCTATGTGGTAGACAGTGGCAGCGCAGCTATGGGCAGCGGTATTTTGGTTGAACTTGCATTCAGACTTTTGGATGAAGGTAAGTCTGCAAAAGAAATTGCACAGATACTCACAGAAGAAAAGAAAAAGATCGTGATCGTGGCGTTGGTAGATACGCTGGAATATCTGAAAAGGGGCGGGCGCATTTCCAAAGCTGTTGCATTTGCGGGCGGTGTGTTGAATATCAAACCTGTTCTTTCTGTAATTGACGGTGAAATTAATATGCTCGGCAAAGCTCGCGGCTCCAAGCTGGGCAATAACTTGCTCATTCAAGAGATTGATAAAGCCGGCGGTATAGATTTCAGCAAACCGGTGCTGCTTGGTTATAGCGGAATTTCCGATGCGTTGTTGCAGAAGTATATTGAGGATAGCCGACACATTTGGGAAGGCAATCTTACGGAGGTTCGCTATACGACCGTAGGAAGTGTTATCGGTACACATGCGGGTCCCGGTGCTGTAGTTGTGGCATTTTTTAAGAATTAAAAGAAAAGGAACAAACCCTTATGCCAAGTAAAGCAACAAGACCGCTTCGGTGGGTGCGGCTGGATAATGCGGCCAAGATCTACCCGGCGGCAAGAAGGAAAAAATGGAGCAATGTTTTCAGACAGTCTGTAACCTTGTTCGATGATGTGGATACAGATGTGTTAAAGTCGGCTCTGGATATTGCGGTGAAGCGTTTCCCGTCAATTGCTGCCCGATTGCGGAAAGGGGTGTTTTGGTATTATTTGCAGCAGGTTGAGTCTGCGCCGGAAATCAACGAGGAATACAGCTATCCTCTTACCTATATGAGTAAGGCCGAAATGCGCAGATGTGCTTTTCGGGTGATTGTTTATCATAATCGCATCGCAGTTGAGTTCTTCCATTCCCTTACGGACGGCACAGGCGCGCTTATTTTCCTCAAAAACCTTGTTGCGGAATATCTTGAGCAAAAATATCATATACACATTCCTTGCGAACATGGCATCTTGGATCGTACAGCGCTACCTTCTGAAGACGAACTGGAGGATAGCTTTCCCAAATATGCGGGAACTGTGGCCGCAAGCCGCAAGGACACAAATGCGTGGCATATGTATGGGAAGCCTCAAAAAGATGGGTTTCTCAACCTTACTTGTTTTCAAGTGCGCGTAAAAGAAGCTTTGGAACTGGCTCACAAGTATGATGCTACATTAACGGTGCTTGTGAGTGCCGTAATGATGCAAGCACTGCTTAATTTACAAAAGGAAAAGAATCGCAATTTAAAACGGCAGAAACGCATAAAACTTCTGATCCCCGTGAATTTGCGGAAGTTGTTCCCCAGCAATACCTTGCGAAACTTTGCTATGTACACGATCCCCGAGCTGGACCCTCGGCTTGGCAAGTATACACTGGAGGAGATCTGTAAGGTCATACGGCACAAAATGGGAGCGGAAATCACGGCGAAGCATATGAGCTGTGTGATTGCGACTAATGTGAATGACGAAAGGAATACCTTGGTGCGGCTGATTCCCCTGCCGCTGAAAAATGTTGTTATGAAGGCAATCTTTAATAACGTAGGAGAGAAAAAATCCTGCTTGACATTGTCCAATATCGGGCTGGTGAAAGTGCCTGAAGAGATGGGGAAGTATATCAAACGCTTTGATTTCATTCTCGGTGTCCAGGCGGCGGCTCCCTACAATTGCGGTATGCTTTCTTACGGAGATACGATCTATATTAACTTTATTCGTAACATTCAGGACCCGGAGTTGGAACGGCACTTCTTTGCAATCCTGCAAGAATTGGGCCTTTCTACTATGGTGGAAAGTAATCAGAATGAGAGGTGAACGACATGTACTGTATAAAATGCGGCGTACAGCTGGCAGACACGGAAAAGAAATGCCCCTTGTGCAATACAATTGTTTATCACCCGGAGTTTAAGCAACCGGCAGAGCGCCCCTTATATCCAAGCAATAAGATGCCGAAGAGCACTTCCGGTTCAAAGGCATTAAACGGTGCAATGATCATCTTGTTTTTGATACCGCTTTTTGTTTGCTTTGCTGCGGATCTACATATGGATGGGCACTTGGAGTGGTTTGGTTATGTTGCCGGAGCTTTGATCTTGGCATACATAGCATTTGTCTTGCCAATGTGGTTTCGCAAAATCAATCCGGTTATCTTTGTACCGTGTGATTTTGTTGCAATCGGCTTATACTTGCTGTATATCAATCTGGCGACCGATGGTACTTGGTTTCTAAGCTTCGCACTTCCTGTCACCGGTGGGCTTTGCCTGATCACCTGCACGGTAGTTACACTGCTGTACTATTTGCGTAGGGGGACATTGTATATTATCGGCGGTGCGTTTATGGCATTGGGAGCATTTATGTTGCTCATAGAGTTCTTGATGGGAATGACCTTTCATTTGCGATTTATCGGATGGTCTATCTATCCGCTATGTGTACTCCTTTTGCTTGGCGGCTTGTTGATTTATTTGGCAATCAACAGAGCAGCTCGCGAAATAATGGAACGAAAACTGTTCTTTTAACAGATGAGGGAGGTTGTTAATATGAAAGAAAAGAAACAATTATGGCAAGCGGTAAAGTTTACACTGTTTTCAATTTCTGCCGGCGTGATCCAAATCGTCTCCTTTGCACTGCTTGAGATATTTATTAAAGATTATTGGATTCCTTATCTGATTTCATTGGTTCTTTCGATTCTTTGGAACTTTACATTAAACCGCCGGTACACATTCAAATCAGCGGCAAATGTGCCGGTGGCAATGGCAAAGGTGTTCGGCTTTTACTTGGTGTTTACACCGCTGTCTACCTACCTTGGTAATATGGCAGAAGGCTGTGGTGTAAATGACTTTATAATTTTGATCGTCACCATGTTGGCAAATTTTGTTTTGGAATTTCTGTTCTGTAAGTTTGTCGTATACCGCGGCAAGGAAGATACGCTAAAATAATCTAACAGAATTTATTTTCTGTGCTTTAAAAAGTGAGTCGTATTGCTCCAAAACGGTGCCCTGTATTGACAGCGGCAGAGGGCTATGTCCTCGGCCTCGGAGCGAAGATGTTCATTATCGCGGGACCGGTACTCACCTACGGCATCACCGCCGGCGCCGTTTACGGGGTTATTTATTGGATAACGACTCTGTTTTGACCGTAGGGCGGGGGCTTGCTCCCGCCGCTTTTTGCTCGGAGGTTCCGGCGGCACCAAGGTGTCGACCTACATTGGAAAACCGCAGACGATATTTTCACCCATTCTTTTTTTCCGACTTGCATTTTGGCTTTCTGTTGTATATAATAAATAGTATATTCAAACATTAGGACGAGGTGTATACTATGGAATTACTGCAACTAAAGTATTTCAAAACGGTGGCAGAGTTTGGGAAAATTTCCGCAGCTGCGGAGACTTTGTTTATTTCAACATCTGCCCTGAGCACCTCCATATCTCGTCTTGAAAAAGAACTGGGAGTGCAACTCTTTGATCGTTTTGCCAAGCGCATTGAGTTGAACACGCAGGGCGAGACTTTTCTGCGGTATGTGAACCAGATGTTTGATGCGCTGGAATGTGCGAAAACTGAGCTCCGGCAAAACGCCCTACAGCAAAGAAGACACATCTGGATCGCTACGACTACCTCTAACTTGTGGATGGATCTGATTACAGAGTTTTCCCAAGCGTATCCCCAGTACACCATGTCATGCACTAATCTGAATCTGAATAAGCTGTCACTGGGCTTTTTATCTTCCCAATATGCCTTTATGCTTGCGGCGGAGGAGGATATTCCATCCTGCTTTGCCGACGAGCTGGACAGTGTCCTGCTATTTGAGGATCGACCGACTGTTATGGTCCACCCCGACCACCCTTTTTCCTCAAAGACCTCTGTGGACATCCATGAACTGGCCCGACAAACCTTGTTTTTGCCGATGCAGGGTACCGCTCAGTACGAGAGACTGGTTAAGTTGTTTGATGCCAATGGTGTGGTCTTTCCCAGCGCCACGTCCTGTTCCTATCAATTTTATCGGAATATTGTGGATGAGCAGATGGGCATTGCTTTCAGCACGGAGCGCACCGGTCGGCTTGATCGGTCGAATATCCGCTACATTCCTATTGACAATATCTGTCCGCCCTGGAAGATGAGACTTTACTGGCGAAGCAACCGCCCATTGACCAAAGACGAAACCATATTCAAATCCTTTGCCAAGGATTTTTACTACATAAACCAGACGCTTGAATGATATAGGCGGCCCCAACTTTTGGGGCTGCTTTTTTGTTTCTCACATTCAACAAGCATTAAGTTTCGTGAAAGTATACAAAACTATTATATAATTGCCATAACGTATAGGAACAGTATATAATAAAGTTATAATATTTAAAGTATATTCAAAATTTTAACAGTAGGATGTGTTGTCAATGGAAATTATGCAGGCCGCAATTGTCGGGACACTGGAATCCAGCGATATCCAGATCAGTATTTCACCCAATCCCGGCATGGGTCTGGAAGTCCAACTGCAAAGCGTTGTCAAAGCCCAGTTCGGTGATGCTATCATTGCTACAATGACCGAGGTTCTGGAATCCTTCGGCATTACAGATGCTTTTGTTGACGCAGTGGATCGGGGGGCTCTGGACTGGGTTATACGTGCCCGGATGCAGGCGGTTTGCTGCCGAGCCACAGGTACCGATTATGACTGGAAGGGAGAGGATCAGTAATGCAGACTGCCAAACTGAAGCGCACTTCCCTTTACGCCAGCGGTGCGAATCCCATTAATATGATCCAGGCTGCGTTTTATAACGAAGACTGTCTGGTCTACGACTTGGAGGACTCTGTTCCGACATCGGAAAAGGATGCCGCTCGCTTGCTGGTCTACAACACGGTGCGCTATCACCGACCTGCCAACAAGTATATAATCATCCGTGTGAACGGTATTTATTCCCAGTACATTGACGAGGATCTGGAGGCGGCTGTTCGTGCTCGCCCCGATGCTATCCGCATCCCGAAGGTGGAGTATCGGGAGGAGGTCGTTCGGATCTGTCAACGAATCACGGAAATCGAAACTGCCGCCGGTATGGAAGTGGGTAAGATTGAGGTGTGGTGCAACATAGAATCCTACCTTGGATTGATCAATGCTTACGACATTGCCACCGCAGATCCTCGAATCGTAGCACTGGCCTTGGGAGCAGAGGATTTTACCGCCAGTATGAAATCCCAACGCACCAAAGCAGGACTGGAGATATTCTATGCTCGAAACACTTTACTGACAGCCTGTCGTCACGCCGGTGTGGAAGCTATTGACGCGGTTTTTTCCGACATCAACGATGTGGAAGGTCTAAAGGAAGACACCGCGCTGACCCGCAACCTGGGCTTTGATGGCAAAACGTGTGTCCATCCAAGGCAGATCGATGTGGTCAATTCCTTTTTTACTCCCAGTAAGAAAGAAATCCGATATGCCCTGCGGGTGTTGGAAGCGGTGGAAGAAGGAAAACGGCAGAAAAAGGGTGCTGTCACTTTGGACGGCAGTATGATCGACAAGCCTATGGAGCTGCGTGCCCGAACCACTTTGGCGCAGGCGGAAGCTGCCGGGATCCAGATCGGGGAGGAGTCAGTATGATCAATGCAGTAGGACGCGAAATACCGGAAAAGATCGGCAGTTACATAGTAAAACCGTATGCCGGACCGTGTGAAGCGATCGAAGCGGAGCAAACGGTCTGTTCCCGCAGAAAGCCCAGTAAACGTGCTGCAGCCGAAACCAAGCTGATGCCGGATTTGAAGGCTGCTATCTTGGCGTGCGGACTACGGGATGGTATGACAATTTCCTTTCACCACAGTTTCCGAGAGGGTGATCAGATCATTGGTCAGGTGCTCTCTGCTATCAAGGAGTTGGGTATCCGTGGGTTGCGCTTCGCTCCCAGTGCCGTGGTCAATATTAAGAATCCCTCCATTGTGGATTTTGTTAAGGATGGTACCATCGATCGTATTCAGGCGAGCGGCATTCGCGGCGAGCTGGGTGACGCGGTGGTGGACGGGCTGGATCTGGCTGAGCCGGTGATCCTCCGCCCCCACGGTGCTCGCCCCCACGCCATCGAAACCGGTAAGCTGTCCATTGACGTGGCATTCATCGGCGCTTCCGCGGCAGATGATTTCGGGAACTGTACCGGACAGGTCGGTCCTAATGCCTGCGGCGCACTGGGCTACTCCTTTATCGACGCAGTCTGCGCCGAGCACGTGGTGGTCATCACGGACAATCTGGTGCCTTATCCCTGCGTTCCCATCTCCATTTCGCAAATGTATGTGGATTACGTCGTAAAGGTGGACCAGATCGGCGATTCCGCCAAGATCGGAGCCGGTGCTGCCCGTATGACCAAGAACCCGCGAGATCTTCTGATCGCCCAACGGGCAGCGGACGTGATGGCCGCCAGCCGCCTGTTCAAGGACGGCTACTCCTTCCAGACCGGTGCGGGCGCCATCAGCATTGCCTGCACGAATTTTCTGGCAGAACATACGGAAAAAGCGGGTATTCAGGCAAGCTATGCTTTGGGCGGAATGACTGCCAACATCGTAGAAATGCATAAAAAGGGGCTTGTTCGTACCCTTTTGTGCTCCCAGTCTTTTGACGCCGTAGCCGCGCGGGCTATTGCGGATAACCCCAACGTCCTCGAGATCGACAATTCTATGTATGCCAATATGTTCAACAAAAGCTGTGCCCTTGACAAGTTAAATTTCGGTGTGCTGGGCGCACTCGAGATCGACACGGACTTTAACATCAATATTCTGACCGGTTCCAGCGGCGAGATGATGTCCGGCATCGGCGGAGGTCCCGATGTTGCCGACGGTGCCGATATTTCCATCGTGACGCTCCCCGTCGTCCGCGGGCGCATCCCCTCGGTGGTAAACAAAGTCTTCACCTGCTGCACCCCCGGTTCCTCGGTAGCCGTTGTGGTTACGGAAGCGGGTATCGCGCTCAACCCGAAGCATAAAAGCTACGAGATGCTTCGGGAAGATCTCCAAAAGGCGGGGATCAAAACGGTTACCATCGAAGATCTGCTGAATACAGCCTACTCTATGACCGGTATTCCCAAACCCATTGAAACCACCGATAAGATCACCTGCATCGTCGAGTATCGCGACGGAACGGTGATCGACGTCATCCGCCAGATCAAGCGGGATTAACTATGTTTCCTAAAAAATTTTTTAAATAACAGGAGGAATTATTATGAACACCATGCAAGAAACGAGAGCTTTTCTGGAATCCATCGGCCAACCCGGCGGCGACCTGTACCAGCTGCCCGACTCGGAGAAGCGTTTTGACGACGGTTGCCAGTACCGTTTTGAGGTCCCCGGCATCCAGAGCCCCGGCGTTATGAAGGCGCTGTTGGAAGAGGTCGACCGTTTGGGCTTCTACATCCATCGCGTGACCCAGACCAAGGGTATCTGGACGCTGTCCGACAGCGAAATTACCGCTATGGTCGAGTTGGCAAAGGAGTATCAGGTGGAGCTGGTTCTGGCCATCGGTCCGCGTGCGACCACCGACACCAGTGCTTCTGTCAAGAGCCCCGAAGGTGTCCGTATGGGTTACCGTCTGCGTGGTCAGGATCAGGTAGTCCGCGCGATTGAAGATGTGCGCCGCGCCGCTCGTCTGGGTGCCCGTACGTTCCTGGTCTACGACGAAGGCTGCCTGTGGGCGCTGAACAAAGCCCGCGAAGCCGGTCTGCTTCCCGACGACTGCAAGTTTAAGATGTCTGCCCACTCCGGTCACGGCAACCCCTGCTCCGCTAAGCTGCTGCAGGATATCGGCGCTGACTCCTTCAACATCGTCCGTGACTATCAGCTGCAGCATCTGGCCGCTGTCCGCTCCGCTATCGATATTCCGATCGACTGCCATACCGAGAACCCCGCTTCTTCCGGCGGCTTTATCCGTCATTACGAGGTTCCCGAAATGATCCGCGTGGCTTCTCCGATCTATCTGAAGACCGGCGGCTCCGTGGCGCAGACCCACAGCTGGGATTCCACTGAGGCGGATGCCAAGAAGCGTGCTAAGCAGGTCTTGCTCGTCAAGCGCGTGATCGATGCCTATTACCCCGAGGCAACCTACTCTCCCAAGGGCTCGTTGAATCACTAATCGGACAACGGCTGTCCTTGAAAGCTGTCAACAGAAAGGGATACTTATATGGAAATCAAAACGATAACAGCACCCTTCACGGACGATGTGCTTAGTGAACTGAAGGTTGGAGATATTGTGAATGTGTCCGGTACGATCTACGCCGGTCGTGACGCGGTGTTGCCAAAGATTGTACAGATGATCGATGCAGGCACACTGGAAGACAATGATATTCACCTACAGGGCAGCGTGATCTTCCACACCGCCGTCAGCCCCGCGGGCGTGGGTCCTACCTCCAGCAACAAGCTGGAGATCGAGGGCACTATGCCTCAGTTGACGGCCGCCGGTATTCGGATGCATCTGGGTAAGGGTGCCCTGAAGAAGGAAACCGTGGAAATGTTTAAGCAATACAACGCCGTATATGCGGTCATCGCCCCTGTTACAGCACTGCTGAACAGCAAGGTGACGGCCAAGCGCTGTGTGGCGCATCCGGAACTGGGTATGGAAGCTTTCTACGAACTGCAGGTGGAGGAATTCCCCTGCATCATCGCGGCCGCACACGGTCAGAGTATGTTTTAAGGAGGGGAACAAGCATGTCTTTTGATTACAACGAAGTGGTCGCCAAGGTGGCGGATACGCTGGTCAGAGCCGGCTCTACCTTCCGTGAGGACAAGAAAGAGGCCTACCGCCGCGCTATTGCGGCAGAGGAGTTGCCCCGTGCCAAATGGAACCTTGAAACAATTCTCGAAAATGCGGAGGTTGCCCAGTGCAATCGCAGTCCCTTGTGTGACGACACCGGCATACCCCATGTGTTTATTGAGATCGGTCCTAACCGTACTCTGAGCGGTGGTCTTCTGACGGCTATTCAGGACGGTGTGCGGGAAGGCTTGCGCCAGCTCCCGGGTCGTCCGATGGCGATCATGGGCGACGATAAGGCCCGCATCGATATGAGTGGTGGTATCAGCCCCGATTCCGATGCGTTGGATCCTGCTCCGTTCCTGATTAAGGAAGTGGAGGAGGACGTGCTCCGCGTCCATGTGCTGATGCTGGGCGGCGGTCCTGCCATCCGTGGTATAACGCATCGCATTTTCCACAAGCACAGCATGCAGGTGGTGCTGGATGAGATCGTCAGCCGCACGAAGGACGCGACCAAGCTGCTGGGCTGTACACCCTGTGCCGTTGCCATCGGCGTGGGTCGTTCCCAGTATGAAGCCACCGCGCTTATGATGGAGGCGATGGTCTACGGCGACTTCGGCAAGCAGAACGAGATGGAGCGTTACATCACGGATAAGGTCAACGAAACCGATGTGGGCCCGCTGGGTCTCAACGGTAAGACCACCGTTCTTGCGACCTTTATGAAGGTAGGACCTCAACGAGCAAGCGGTGTCCGTGTCGTGGCGATGCGTCCCGGTTGCTGCTTTGAGCCCCGTATAGCCAGTGTAGAACTGTAATTGCTTACAAGGAGAACAGGATAATGAGTAATGAATTTAAGCCTATGAAATTCGGTTGCGGCCGATATGTTCAGGCCCCCGGCGCTATCGATATCGTCGGTCGTGAAGCCGATATATTAAAAAGCCGTAAGGCGCTGATCGTCGGCGGCAAGCAAGCGTTGGATTCTGTCGGTGCCAAGATGGAAGCCAGCCTGAAGGATGCCGGCGTGGAGCCCTATTTCTACACGATGACCTCCGACTGTACCTACGAGACACTGGATTACCTACAGAACACCTTGATTCCCCAGCAGAAGGTGGACCTGGTGATCGGCTCGGGCGGCGGCAAGGTGGTGGATATGGCCAAGGCCTCCGGTAAGTGCAGCGGTCTGCCTGTGATGAATGTGCCGACCTCCGTAGCAACCTTCAACTGCTGGTCGGCTATGAGTGTTATGTACACACCCGACCATAAGCCCATCGATCGGATATGGCATTCCACTGAGATCGATGCTGTCGTGATCGATACGCAGGTCATTGCGGACGCACCCGTTAAGCTGTTCGCTTCCGGTATGGCCGATGCTTTTGCCAAGTATATCGAGACCGGTTTTATGGATGAGTCTTATACTGTCAACAATACTCCCGTCGGAATGTATACTTCAAAGGTGATGGCAGGCACCACCAATGAGATCATCCTCAACCGCGGCGAGAAAGCCTATCGTGACTGTATTGCCCATCAGGTTACCGATGATTTTGATGCCTGTGTTTTTGCTAATGTTGCCACCACCGCTATCGCTGCGGCTGTCAACTACAGCAATCATTCCCTGATCCACAGCGGCAACGGCAAAGGTGCTACCTTTGCCCACGCCCTGTACTACGCCTGCAAGGCTAAGTACACCGAGGAGACCGCTCAGTGGCTCCATGGCGAGATCGTTGGTCTGGGTTGTCAGGCCTCGATGTACGCTTACGAGCGGGGCGAGTATGAGACGAAGAATTTCGCCCGCTTTATGAAGGCTATCGGTCAGCCTATGTCTCTGAAGGATCTGGGACTGGACACCAGCGATAAGGGACTGAAGGAACTGGTGGATTGTATGATGGTGGTTTGGGGTAAGCGTCCCGAGGAACACCGCTCCATCATTTATGATGCGTTACAGCATATTAAGGAATAATACCCGCATGTAAATTCAGGTAAAGGAGATATGTGTATGAACCTGACGGATACATTTGTACATACACTTTTTACACTGAAATCCCAACCCATTCCGCTCGAAGTAAAAGAAGAGGCGCGCAAATGCATTTTGGATGAGGTGGGAGCCATGCTGGCCGGTGCCAAACTGCTGGAAAAACAGTTGGGTGCCTATTTAGATCTGTTTTCCGGAAACGACGCAACAGTCGTGGGTATGGGACGTAGGGCGTCGCTTCAAAATGCAGCACTGGTCAACGGTGTTAGCGGTCATGCTTATGATTATGATGACGGCCATCGTTTTTCTACCGTCCATCTGGGATCTGCCGTGATTCCGGCCGTGCTGGCTGTAGCGGAGAAGGAAAATTTGACTATGGAAGATGCCATACGCGGCATCGTCATTGGCTATGAAGCGGCTATCCGCATGGGAAACTGTATCCAACCCGCTCACCGCGCCCGCGGCTTCCACGCCTCCGGCACCGTCGGAACCATCGGTGCCGCTATGGGAGTGGCTGCCTTGCTGGATTTTGATCGGGAACAGTTCAAGTCCACTCTGGCGGCTGCCTGCACTAGCGCCGGTGGCATCCTGCAAATGCAGGAAAACATCTCCACAATGAAGCCCTTCAACATTGGCCGTGCGACCCATGACGGCATCACCGCTGCTTACATTGTTCGGGCAGGCTTCCGGGGACCGCTGGACCCCTTAGAGGGTAAATTTGGCTTTCTGCGTTCAGCCTGCGATACTCACAAGCCGGAAGTCCTTTCTCTGGAGACTGACAATAACTATAACATCTGCGGCAGTTATCACAAGCCCTATGCCTCCTGCAGACATACCCACGGAGCGGTCTATGCCGCCCTCAGGGCAGTCTATGACAATGGATTAAACTGGCGTGATATTGCTCACATCTGTGTGGATATGTACAGCCAAGGTGTCAAAGGGCATGACCATACGCAGATACCCAGTGTTGTGGCCGGCAAGATGTCCATCCCCTTCTGTGTCGCGTTAGCGCTGATTACCGGTAAAATCGGTATCACTTCCTTTACAGAGGAAGCCTTGCACGATCCGGATATTTTGGCTTTGACGGAAAGAGTCACTGTGCGGGCAGACGCGGAAATGACTGCATGGGTACCCAAGAAACGTGCTGCACGGGTTACCGTTACTATGAAAAATGATGACACGTTTACGTTCCAGGCGGACTACGCCCTTGGGGAACCCGAGTTGCCTATGACCATAGCGGATTTTCGGTCTAAAGTAACGGAGCTTGCACTGTCCGCAGGTCGGACAGAACATGAGATTCAAGAGATCATGGATAAGATCTTGACCTTTGACGGAAATGTTGCTGAGCTTATGAAAATGCTGGCATGATCGCCAATACCCACAGCACTGGCTGTGCGGGGGTGAGTGACGAAGCTTTTTTGTCTCTAGCCCTTTTGTCAGACGCGGTCTTTCATAGCACAGCATCTTGGCACAAGTAGCAATATACGACAATATTTTATTACTATTTCAAAAAGAACTTTTAACAACTTTATGTTATAGTTCCCGAGGTGAAAATATGGATCAAATGCTTATTCGTAAACTTACCGCCGCAGATGAGGAATATCTGCGGGACGAATCTAAGAAAATCGGTCGCGCAGACAGCATTTCTTTCCCTGAGAACCATGAACAGGTATCTCAAATTATGTCACAGCTCTACGAGGCCGGAACGGCTGTTACTGTGCAGGGTAGCCGTACCGGTTTGGCCGCTGCTGCCGTACCCTTCGGAGGTCATGTGCTGAACCTGTCCCGAATGGACAAAGTGATCGGTATGCGTCAGGATAATGACCGTTTTTACATTACTGTCCAGCCCGGCGTGATCCTGCAGAAACTGAACAAGGCGATCGCCGCTCGTTCCTTTGACACCAGCACCTGGGATGAAGCGTCCCAGGAAACCTACAAAGCGTTTTGCCGCGCCCCGGTGCAGATGTTCACCCCGGATCCCACCGAGAGCACGGCATCTATCGGCGGAATGGTGGCCTGCAACGCATCCGGCGCACGCAGTTACCATTACGGTGCAACCCGTCGGCATATCCAGGCCCTGCGGGGTGTGTTGGCAAACGGGCAGACCATTTCCCTGCGCAGAGGGCAGGTGTTTGCCCGCGGTCTGGAGCTGACCCTGCAGACTGAGCAGGGCGGTACTATTGCCGTGCAGCTGCCTACCTATGCTATGCCTGACTGTAAAAATGCTTCCGGCTACTACTGCCACGCGGATATGGATGCACTGGATCTGCTCATCGGCAGTGACGGTACGCTGGCAGTCCTGACCGAGATCGAGCTAGCCTTGCAGCCTGTGCCCGCGCTTACTTGGGGCGTTAGCTGCTTCTTCCCGGAACAAGCTCAGGCGGTCGCCTATACAAAGCTGGTAAAGGGACTTTCTCAGGGCATTGCTGCCATTGAATACTTTGACCGCTGTGCGCTGGATATTCTGCGCAGACAAAAGGCGGAAAGCACCGCTTTCGCCGGTCTTCCTTATCTGCCCGCATCCTACGGCTGTGCTGTCTATACGGAGCTGCATTGCGATAACGAGGAGCAGGCATATGCCCTTTTGGAGGCGCTGAGCAGCCATTGTGCCGAGGCAGGGGGCGACCCCGATATGACTTGGGTTGCCTGCAGCGACAGTGATCGGGATATGTTGCACTTCTTCCGCCACGCGGTTCCGGAAAGCGTGAATATGCAGGTGGAGCGTAGCAAGCGCAACTATCCGGAGATCACCAAGGTTGGCGGCGATCTGGCTGTGCCGGATAACTGCTTTGAAGAGCTGTTGGAGCTGTACGATACCACGCTGGAGGCAGAAGGCCTGCAGCACGCCGCATGGGGTCACATCGGTGATAATCATATTCACGTAAATATCCTGCCCCGGGATATGGACGAATACAGTCGGGGCAAAGCTCTGTTAGCCAGATGGGCGGCTGAAACGTCCCGTATGGGCGGTGCCGTCTCGGCTGAGCACGGTGTAGGTAAGTTGAAAGCACCTTTCCTGGAGGTTATGTACGGAACAGAACATATCCGCGAAATGGCGGCACTGAAAGAAGCCTTCGATCCCCAGTGGATACTGGGACGGGGCAATCTGTTTGCCCCGCAAAAGGAGGTAATGGGATGAAATTAATCGTTTGCATGAAGCAAGTGCCGGCCGCCGCGACGGCCAGTATGGATCCTCTTACCAAAACCATCGTGCGTACCGGTCGCAACGCGGTGACCAATCCGTTTGATCTGTACGCACTGCAGACCGCGCTGGATATCCGCAGCGAGACCGGCGGATCTGTTACCGCCATCACGATGGGTATTCCGGCGGCGGAAAAAGTGCTGCGCGATGCCATCAGCCGCGGTGCGGACGACGGCGCGCTGCTTTCTGACCGCGCCTTTGCCGGTGCGGATACGCTTGCCACCTCCTATGCCCTTTCCTTGGGTATTGAAAAACTTGGCGGTGCGGATCTGATCATCTGTGGTAAAATGGCTGTGGATGGCGATACGGCACAGATCGGACCCGAGCTTGCTCAGCATCTGGGCATTCCCCACGTTTCCGATGTCTGCGAAATTCTGGAAGCCGCATCGGATCATCTGGTGGTACGCCGCGTATGGGACGATGCCGAGCAGGAACTGTACCTGCCGTTGCCCGCTCTGATTACGGTTGTAAAAGGGCAAAATCTGCCGCAACTGCCTACGATCCCCGGTATGCTGCGCGGACGCGCCGCGCAGATCCCCACCTTTACTGCCGAAACGTTGCACGCAGACACCGAACGCTGCGGCTTGCGGGGTTCTCCCACACAGGTAGTTCGTACGTTTACGCCGCCGGTACGAGGACAGGCTCAGACCATCGACGGCAGCGAAGTACAACAAGCCGGACAGCTGGCGCAGATCATCAAGGAGGTGCTCCATGGAACAGATTAAACAAGGCGCCCTTTGGGTATTTTGCGAGGTTCAGGCAGGCGAGCTTTTGCCTGTAGGTCTGCAGCTGCTTGGACGTGCCAAAGAATTGGCCGCCGAGAGCAACCGCCCTCTATACGCAGTCGTTTTGGGGCAAATTCCTCAGGGTGCCGCACAGCTTTTGCGCGCGAGCGGTGCAGACGAAGTGCTCTGCAGCGACGGTCCCGCTTTGGCGGATAAACTGGAACAGCCCTATGCGGAATGTCTGATCCGTTTGGCACAAGAATTTCAGCCGGATATTCTGTTGGTGGGTGCGACTCCCTTCGGACGAGCGTTTGCTCCTCGGGTTGCCGCCGCACTGGGCACCGGCTTGACCGCCGATTGTACCGAATTGAGCATCGAAGCGGAAAGCGGTCTGCTGTTACAGACGCGTCCCGCCTTTGGCGGCAATATGATGGCTACCATTAAAACGGCCACGTGCCGTCCTCAGATGGCTACCGTTCGCCCCGGCGTGTTACCGCTTCCGGAGCCTGCGGAGATTGCCCCCTATGAGCCGATCATGCTTCCCGATGACGGCGATGCGGGTCTGGTCCGACTGCTAAAGGAAACCGCGATCAGCCGTGGGGCGGATATCAGCCAAAGCAAGATCATCGTCGCCGCCGGTCGCGGCATCGGACAGAAGAAAAACCTGAAGCTGGTGCAGGCACTGGCCGATAAGCTGGGCGGTCAGGTGGGTGCATCCCGCCCCTTGGTGGATATGGGCTTCTGCCCCTACAGCAGTCAGATCGGTCAGACCGGCTACAGCGTCGCACCGGATCTGCTCATCTGCTGCGGTATTTCCGGTGCCGTACAGCATTTGGCAGGCATTGGCGGTGCCAAGACGGTGATCGCGATCAACACCGACCCCAAAGCACCGATCTTTTCTGTGGCGGATTACCGGATCGTGGGCGACTGTGTCAACGTTTTGGAGCATCTGCTGCAGGCATTGGATGAAAGTAAAGCAGAAATGTAATTCCTAAAAAAACTGATTCCGTTTTTCAACGGAATCAGTTTTTTTGTATAACGAGAAGTATGCATAGTCGCGTGGTTTCCCGGCGGTTTATTGATGAAAAGAAAGCAAAGAGAGAAAAAGACAGCCACAGTGAGTGGCTGTCAGCGGTGGCAATGCGGTGAGTATGATGAGGCTTACAAAAGCATTTGTGCAGATTTTACTGCCCGGATAGTACTTTCGTAGCCGCCTCGATGATAAGATTGGTATCTTTCACTGCAGATGAGAGGACAGCCGCAATCTTGCAGAAACTGTCGTTAGAGGCGGACTCTGTTTTCGCATGCTTGCAGGCTTAGTGCAATGTTACCCGGCTCATAAGATAAAACCCGGTGTTTTGGGTGTCGCCTCTTTATACCTTGATCTGTTCGCCTCATTGTCTTGCGGTCTTTCACAAGGATGCATCCTGACTGATTTTTTGCAGATAGTGGAAGGTCGTTTCGGGAACCAATGACCGAACAGTGTCTTGATCATCTGCCATCAGTGCTTTGCGGACTGCACTGGCACTGACAGGTACACCATTGCTTTCCAACCGAGGAAGCTGTTTTACACAGATTCCGTAGGTTGGAAGGGTTTCTTCCAGAACGCGGTTATATCGGGCGGTCAAAGGGGAGAGGGGTTCTGTGCCGACATAACGGCAGGTAATATGGAATTTTGGGGCAAAATATTGCGTAAAAACCGTTACATCCAGGTGACATTGAATTTTTTCAGCCCCGTCACGGTCTTTCAGAAAATACGTGGGGAAGGTGGCAGAAGAAATCAGGTAGGGACCCGTGGGTAGTACTGTCACATTGGGGAGATCTGCCGTGCCGACCTTTACCATATTCAGCCGATCTGTAGCAGAAAAATGGCCTTTGTTTTCTGACAGGACGAACACATACAGCCGATCACATTCTGCAGCGGCAGTTTCGATCAGATAGCGGTGTCCTAATGTAAAGGGGTCGCAATTCATTACGGCGGCACCTACCGTGGCGGCGGAGTGGTCCACGGTTAGGGAGTCCAGAAAGGTGCGGATTCCGTCTTTTCGGTCTTCCATCAAAAGGACCTCATCTGTTCGGGCAACCGGATAGAACAGGAGAGGCAAGAATAAATGCTCGTTTTGGGGTTTTGTATAAAGGAACAGGCGGCGGTGACCGTGACAGAAGGCTTCTTGTCGAAGTGCTGTCAGCACAGATGCCAACAGACCTTCGCCCTGGTATTCCGGATCCACAGCCAAATATTTCAGAATATTTCCCTGCCGACTTCCGGTTGCAGCAAGGGTGTCATTTTCCCACAAAAGGGCAATTTGTTCCGGTTGCTCCTCCGGCACAAGCCCTGTTTTTTGGAGAAGTTGCTCCCAGCTATGGAGTTTTTCACCCCGTAGAACGGTTAAAAGTTCAATATCCACTGTCTAACCCTTTCTTTCATTTGTTGTATGATCATTATACAACAAATGAAAGAATATGTAAATACATAAGAAATCCCAGAAGTGTCTAAGTTTTTAACCAAGTGAAGCAAAATTGGTATCGTTGCCATTGATTAGTGCTGATAATACAGAATAGTATAGAAAGTCATGTTGACGGTTCGGCATCCGATGACGCGATGTATGAAGTCAGCACCAACTCGCTCAACCTTTCGACTATACTGTCATGTTATTCATCCTATTCGGTTTTTGGTTTTCTCCGTTAAGGACATCCCACTATTCGATAGGAGCGTTTTGTTGGCTTTTTCAAGAATGTCAAAGAGACCGCCGAATTGCTTCGGCGGTCTCTCGTGCTGTTTTAGGGTTTATTTGGTTTTGGCGCTCTTGGCTGTCGACCAGCCGGAGTAATACTTCACGCCGTTCACCGTCTTGTAAGTGCGCACACGCACATAATAGGTGGTCTTGGCTTTCAGCCCCGTCAAGGTCGTGCTTGTGGTGGTATTCTTCGTCAGCGTTTTGCTCTTTGCCGATGTGAATGCCTTGGAAGTCGAATACTGCACCTGATAGCCCGTCACCTGCGTGGCCTTTTTGGTGATGGACACCTTGAGGCTCTTGGTCGCGGAGGTAACCTTGGATACCGTCGTCTTCGCGGGGTCGATCTTGAAGGTCAAGGTCTTCGTACCGGTGTAGTTGCCCTTGCCTTTGATCGTCACCTTATAGGTGCCGACGTTCTTGCGACCGCTGGCGTAGGTGACCGTGTAATGCGTGTTCTTTGTCAGCGTCGTACCGCTCGCGTTCTTCACTGTCACGGTGGGTGTTTTCACCTTGCCGTCGTAGGTATAGGACGTGGCGGACAATTTAAACGAACTCAGTTTCGCAGGATTGATCTTGAAGGTCAAGGTCTTGGTGCCCGTGTAGTTGCCCATCATCGTCACGGTGACCTTGTAGGTGCCAGCGTTTTTACGTCC
>CAZVSE010000028.1:0-19631 GCA_964629445.1 uncultured Ruminococcus sp.
TTCCTCACCGCTCTGGAATACGGTATGCCGCCCACGGGTGGTATGGGTATGGGCATCGACCGTTGTGTGATGCTGCTCACCGGCGCCGACACCATCCGCGAGGTCATCCTGTTCCCGACGATGAAACCTTTGGACTAAAATCGAGCAACGACTTGTAAACAAACCATAAAAAATCCCGCTAATGCTTGCACATTGGCGGGATTTTTGTTACAATAATAATAATTATGGTTAGAAAGGCGATGGCGTATGGCACGAGAGCGATATTTGCGGGGCATCAGCGAGGAAGAACTGCGCCCCGACTCGAGACCGATCCTGCAGCCGCAGACCCCAAAGTCGTGGCTCGAGAATTTCTGGTATCATCACAAGGTCGGCATTTTAGTCGGCGGCTTTACGCTGATCGCCCTCGTGATCCTCGTTGTGCACACGGTGACGCGTGAACGTCCCGATTACACCGCCGTGTTGGTGACCGAGAACGCGCTGCTGCCGGATGAGGTTACCTATCTCGAGCAGGTGCTCGTGCAGTACGGCGAGGATGTCAACGGTGACGGTGAGATTGTCGTGCAGATCAACAATCTCTTTCTCGGCGGCAAGCAATACGCCAATCAGGACGTAAACGCGCAGTCGTTGCAGATGCAGCTCATCACCGGCGACACATTACTGTATATCTACGAGCCGACGTATGAGGAGCGTCTGACCGCCGTCGGGCGGGACAATGCCCACTGCTTTTTGACGGAATTGTCGTTTTCCGCTGAGGGCGTGCGCGACAACAACCTCAGCTGGAATTGGGTGGGGCATCCTGCTCGTGAGCAGGATGCGATGCTGGCGACTTTTCCGCAGGATCTGTGCTTCGGCGTGCGGTACGCGGTGCCGGACAATGAGGAGAGTGCCGAAAAATACGAGCAGGTGACAAAACTGCTCGAGGCATTTGCAACAGAACAGCCGACGGCGAAATAACCGCGGCATTTCGGCTATACTAAGGTGACACGACACGAAACTAAAGGAGATATTCGGCTATGTGCGGATTTTGCGGCTTCACCGGCGAGATCGTCGATCGTGAACAATACCTGCGTCAGATGACCGAGCGCATTACCCATCGCGGTCCCGACTCGGACGGCTATTATTTGGATGACTGCATTGCGATGGGTTTCCGTCGCCTGAGCATCATCGACCTTGAGGCGGCTTCCCAGCCGCTGTACAATGAGGACAAGTCCCTTGTGCTGATGTTCAACGGCGAGATCTACAACTATCGCGAGCTGCGCGAGGAACTGTCAGCGTTGGGGCATACCTTTGCGACCGCGGGCGACGGCGAGACACTGCTGCACGGCTATGAGCAGTGGGGTGTCGAGCTGTTGCCTCGCCTGCGCGGAATGTTCGCGTTTGCCATCTGGAACACCGTCGAACGCACCCTGTTTATTGCGCGCGATTATTTCGGTATTAAGCCGATGCATTACGCCTTGCTGCCCGATGGGCGGCTGGTGTATGGCTCGGAGATCAAGTCCATTCTGGCTCATCCCGATATGGTTAAGGAATTTAATCCCGCCGCGCTGGATCGCTATCTGTCTTTCCAGTATTCGGTGCCGACCGAAACCTTCTTTAAGGGCATTGACTGCCTGCCGCCTGCGCACTATCTTACGTATAAGGACGGCGAGGTGACGGTCACCCGTTACTGGGACGCGCAGTTCGCCCCCGAGGAGGATATGACCCTCGAGCAGGCGGTGGATGCGATCGACGAGGTGTTTACCGATTCGGTCGCGGCGCACCGCATCAGCGACGTTGAGGTCGGCTGTTTCCTGTCGAGCGGCGTGGACTCGAGCTTTGTTGCGTCGTATTTCGGCGGGCAGAAGGCGTTCACTGTCGGTTTTGATAACGGACAGCATTATAACGAGAGCAGTTACGCCGCCGAACTTGCGAAAGAGGTCGGCATCGAGCATCACGTGCATCTCATCGGTGAGGAGGAGTATTGGGACAGCCTGCCGCAGGTGCAGTATTATCTCGATCAGCCGCTCGCCGACCCCGCGTGTGTCGCGTTGTATTTTGTGTCTAAGCTTGCCGCCGAGCACGTCAAGGTGGTGCTGTCGGGCGAGGGTGCGGACGAGCTGTTCGGCGGCTACCGCATCTATCACGAGCCGTATTCCCTGCGCGGGTATCAGCGCCTGCCACGCTTTTTGCGCAAGGCGGCTGCCGCGCTGGTGAGTGCTGTGCCGTTTGATTTTAAGGGGAAATCCTTCCTCGTCCGCGGCTCGAAGACGCTCGAGGAGCGCTTCATCGGCAATGCGAATATGTTCTCGCAGAAGGAAAAGGCTCGTCTGCTCAAGGGCATCCCCGCAACCTCGCCGATGGATGATACCCGTGAATACTATGCCCGCTGTGAGGGGCAGGACGATGTCACCCGTATGCAGTATCTCGACATCAATCGCTGGATGGTGGGGGATATTCTGCTCAAAGCGGATCGTATGAGCATGGCGCACTCGCTGGAATTGCGTGTGCCCTTCCTCGATAAACAGGTGTTTGAGGTCGCGGCGCGCATCCCCGTGCGTCACCGCATCGGCGGCGGCACGACCAAGTATGCGATGCGCCTCGCCGCGATGCGGCACATCCCTGAGTCGGCGGCGAGCAAGCCGAAGCTCGGCTTCCCCGTGCCGATCCGCGTGTGGTTGCGGCAGGAGACGTATTATCATCGTGTCAGAGAGGCATTCCTCTCCGATGCGGCGAAGACGTATTTTAACACCGACTACCTTGTCCGCTTACTGGACGAGCACTATAAAGGAAAGCGGGATAATTCCCGCAAGATCTGGACGGTGTATATGTTCCTCGTGTGGTACGGCGTGTATTTCGGCGAGGAATAGAAAGCTTCCCCAAAGCATACATTTTCAGTAGAAATGATGTGGAGGGGGAGCGTATGTTTGTCCTATCAATGAAGACCACCCGCCCGCGGCTCATAGTGGTGTGCGCGGTGGCGGCGCTGCTGCTGGTGACGGTGGTGTCGCTGTCGGGGCAGAATGCCGCGGTCGCGACCGCGACACCCGTGGCGGCGGACGATGCCGCGCGGCAGCAGTTTCTTGCCGAGCTTGGCTATGAGGTCATACCCGATAAAAGTGAGGTGCGGGAGATTCTCATCCCCACCGAGAGTGACCCCGCGTTTGCGGCGTATAATGCTTTGCAGCTCGAGGCGGGCGGCGACCTGACCGACTACTGCGGCAAACGAGTGAAATGCTGGACCTACACGGTGACGAACTATCCCGGTGAGGAGTCGGTGCAGGCGCATTTATATACATATAAGGATAAGATCATAGGCGGGGATATCTCGTCCACGGTGCAGGATGGCTTCAGTCACGGGCTGAAATCGTTGTCGATGCGTGACGCGGCGTGAGTGTCCCCTCGGGAGAATGTATGGAACGATTGGATAAGATCCTCTGCTCGCAGGGAACGCTCACCCGCAGTGAGGCGGGGCGGCTCGTGCGCGGCGGACGGGTAACGGTGGACGGTGTCGTCTGCCGCGATCCCGCAAAAAAACTGGATCCCGAAAAACAGATCATCACCGTGGACGGGCGGGCGCTCGGTTACGCCCGCCACGTCTACCTGATGCTGAATAAGCCCGCGGGCATCCTGTGCGTGTCCCGTGACCCGAAGACGCGCACCGTGGTCGACCTGTTGCCGGAGGAATACCGTCGGCGCGGGTTATTCCCTGCGGGGCGACTGGATAAGGACACCCACGGACTGGTGCTCATCACCGATGACGGGGATTTTGCGCACGAGCTGCTCAGTCCGCGTCATCACGTGCCGAAACGCTATCACGCGCGGTTGGACAAGCCGCTGACCGATGCGGCGGCGCAGGCTTTCCGTGCGGGTCCGACGCTGGAGGACGGAACGAAATGCCTGCCTGCGCAGGTGACGGTGCTCGAGGCGGGGGATGAGCCGCTCGTCGAGGTGGTCATCTACGAGGGGAAATTTCATCAGATCAAGCGGATGTTTGCGGCGGTCGGGTGTCATGTTATTTGGCTCAAACGCACCGCGATGGGCGGGCTGGATTTGGATGAAAACCTACCGGAGGGAGCGTGCCGACGGCTCACCGCAGCGGAAAAAGCGTGCATTTTGCCTAAAAAATAATGGGGATTTTTGACACTCTATCCGTACCGTATAAAAATCAACTAATCATTTATCGGAAAGTTTGTCTATTTTAGGTATGGCTATTCAAAGAAAAGAATGGTATAGTATAAACGAACAATGAGACTTTGGGAAAGAGTCTTTATATGGAGGTTTAGAAAATGGCAAGTTTGTCTCTCAAGCACATCTACAAGAAGTATGCCGGCGGTGTTGTCGCTGTCTCTGATTTCAATCTGGAGATCAAGGACAAGGAATTCATCATTATGGTCGGTCCTTCCGGCTGCGGTAAGTCCACCACCTTGCGTATGATCGCGGGTCTGGAGGAGATCTCCGCGGGTGAACTGTACATCGGCGACCGTCTGGTCAACGACGTGGCGCCCAAGGATCGCGACATTGCGATGGTGTTCCAGAACTATGCACTGTATCCCCATATGTCCGTGTTTGACAATATGGCATTCGGCCTGAAGCTGCGCAAGACCCCCAAGGAGGAGATCAAGCGTCGCGTCGAAGAGGCTGCCCGCATTCTCGATATTGCTCATCTGCTGGATCGTAAGCCGAAGGCTCTGTCCGGTGGTCAGCGTCAGCGTGTGGCTCTGGGTCGTGCGATTGTTCGCGAGCCGAAGGTCTTCCTGCTTGACGAGCCGCTGTCCAACCTGGATGCCAAGCTGCGTGCGCAGATGCGTACCGAGCTGTCCAAGCTGCATCAAAAGCTGGGTACCACCTTTATCTACGTTACCCACGACCAGACCGAGGCTATGACCATGGCTGACCGTATCGTTGTTATGAAGGACGGTCTGATCCAGCAGGTCGACACGCCTCAGCATCTGTACGATATCCCCTGCAATATGTTCGTTGCGGGCTTTATCGGTAGCCCTCAGATGAATTTCATTGAGTCCGTCATCGTCAAGGAAGGCGAGAACTTCTTCGTCGAGTTCGGCTCTGAGGATACCAAGACCACCAACGGTGTTAAGTACCGTATCCCCCTGCCCGCCGCGAAGGTTGAGGGCAAGGGCCTGGACGAGTATGTCGGCAAGGAAGTCATTATGGGTATCCGTCCCGAGGATGTCCACGATGAGCCCCGCCTGCTGGAAGAGTTCGCGGATTGTAAGTTCAACGCGAATGTCGAAGTTACCGAAATGATGGGTGCTGAGACCTTCCTGTATGTCAACTGCGAAGGCTACAGCTTCACCGCCCGCGTGGAGCCCACCACCACTGCGCGCCCCGGCGACACCATCGAGATGGTTTTGGAGAATACCAAGATCCATCTGTTCGACAAGGACACCGAGCGCACCATCTGCAACTAAGTTTCATCAAAAGACCGTCGGCGACCGCCGACGGTCTTTATTTCTTTTTTGACGCGACAGCGTCGAGAAAGGAAATGTTTACAAGAAAAATCGTCTATTAGTATAAAAAAAGACAAAATTTTATGCTTTTTGCCTTGCAAAAAGACAAATTATTGTGTAAAATAAGGAAGGTGGTATATGCCCGCGGACGCCTGAGCGCGTGAGAGGCGGGGTACCCCTCCGAGTGATCTCGGAACAGACGAAAAAAGCCGCCGCATCCTGCGGAGAGTGTATACCGGAGATGGCCGTTGTCCGTACGGACAACGTGAGGGTTTATCGCTGTTCGGCGATAGGCTCCGCTTGCGTTATACCTGTGCGGGGCATCGGCTAATCCAGTAAAGGAGTCGTTGTTATGTCTAACCGCGTATTTCAGGGGATCATCCATCAGACCAAGGAAGCGATCAATCGCACCGTTGGTGTCATTGACGAAAGTATGACGGTCATCGCCTGCAGTAACCTTACCCGCATTGGTGAGCCGGCGACGATGCTCACGAGTGAGAATTTCACGATGCAGGAGCCGATGGTGTTGGGCGGCTACACCTATAAGGCGTTCGGCTCCCGTCCGCATTGCGAGTATGTGCTGTTTGTCGAGGGCACAGACGAGCAGGCGGCAAATTATGCAGCGCTGCTGACGGTATCTCTGACCGGCATCAAGCAGTATTATGATGAGAAATATGACCGTGGCAATTTTATCAAGAATGTCATTCTCGATAATATCCTGCCCGGAGACATCTACCTCAAGGCGCGCGAGTTGCGCTTTAATAACGACGTCAGCCGTGTGGTGCTGCTTATCCGCACCGCCTCGAAGACGGATATCTCCTCCTTCGATGTGCTGCAGAACCTCTTCCCTGATAAGAATAAGGACTTTGTCGTCAACATCAACGAGACGGACATTGCACTGATCAAAGAGATCCCCTCGGGCATCGATTTGAAGGATCTCGAGAAGCTGGCTCGTTCCATCGTCGACACGCTGTCCGGTGAGTTCTATACGCAGGCGATCGTCGGCATCGGCACTGCCGTCGAGGGTATTCGTGATCTCGCCACCTCTTTCAAGGAGGCGCAGGTGGCGCTGGAGGTTGGTAAGGTGTTCGATACCGAGAAGACGATCGTCAGCTACGATCACCTCGGCGTTGCCCGTCTGATCTATCAGTTGCCCACCACGCTGTGTGATATGTTCCTGCGTGAGGTGTTTAAGCGCGGCTCGATCGATTCGCTGGATCAGGAGACACTCTTCACTATCCAGAAATTCTTCGAGAACAACCTCAACGTTTCTGAGACCTCCCGCAAACTGTTTGTCCACCGCAACACGCTGGTCTACCGTCTGGAGAAGATCAAGCGTCTGACCGGTCTGGATCTGCGCGAGTTTGACGACGCTATCGTGTTTAAGGTTGCCCTGATGGTGAAGAAGTATCTCAGCGCCAATCCGGTGAAGTATTAAAACAGCCGCCGGAAGAATTGACGTATTCCAGCCGTCGGCAAGGCGTTGTCGACGGCTGGTTTTGGTTAAACTACCAATCATTTTCACTTGTTTTCCGGCACTCTGCCCGTTATAATGGTGTGCGGGATGCCGGGATGTTCCTGCTGCCTTGTTTACTGTGAGGTGTCGGGAGTTTTTTCGTGTAATAAGTGAGAGACCTAAAGCCCATACCCCGTCCGTTTCGGACACCCGAATGTGAAAACACCGCGTCCCTTTGGACGCTTACGTAGATAGGAGGCGCAAACCGATGATAGAATTTCAGAGTGTGTATAAGACATACGACACCGGCAGTCACGCCCTCAATGACGTTAATCTGCATATCGACGATGGCGAATTTGCCTTTATCGTCGGCTCATCCGGCGCAGGTAAGAGTACCTTCCTCAAGCTCATTATGCGCGAGGAGACGCCGACCTCCGGCGAGGTGATCGTCAATAATTTCCGCCTTTCCCGCTTAAAGAGAAAGGAAGTGCCGTATTTCCGCCGCACGATGGGTATCGTGTTTCAGGATTTCCGTCTGATCGATACGATGACGGTGTATGATAACGTGGCGTTCTCGATGCGCGTGATCGGCAAGAGTCGCCGCGAGATCCGCCGCCGTGTGCCGTTTGTGCTGCAGCTGGTCGGTCTTCAGGAGAAGAGCGGCCGCTACCCGAAGGAGCTGTCCGGCGGTGAGCAGCAGCGCGTCGGTCTTGCCCGCGCGCTGGTGAACAATCCGTCCCTGATTATCGCGGACGAGCCCACCGGCAACGTTGACCCGCAGATGTCCCACGATATCGTGGAACTGCTCACCCAGATCAACGAAAAGGGTACGACCGTGCTGATGGTCACCCACGAGCACGAGCTGGTGCACCAGTTCGATCACCGCGTGATCACCTTGAAGGACGGTCATATCGTGTCGGACACCGGTCGCCGCACTCCGGCGACGGTGAAGACGGGAGGTGAGCCGGTATGATGCGTGCGCATGATGTGCGTTATCTGGTGCGCGAGGGCTTTCGCAACACCTGGCAGAACCGCTTTATGGCGCTGGCGAGTATCGGCGTGCTGGTCTGTTGCTTGTTGCTGACGAGCTTTTCGTATCTGGTGTTCGTCAACATCGACGAACTGTTCCAGAACGCGTATGAACAGAACGTGGTGGCGGTCTATCTCGACACCGAGCTCGATGATGCCGCTGTCGCCGCGATCGGCGAGACCATCAAGACGACGGACAACGTCGCCAAGGTCGATTTTATCTCCAAAGAGGAGTACCTTGAGCGCTTCAACGAGGAAATGGGCGAGGCGGCGTTTGAGGGACTGTTGGAGGATAATCCCCTGCAGGACACCTATATCGTCTCGCTCAAGGATCTTGAGCAGTTCGACGGTACCTTGGCCGCCATCAAGGGGATCTCCGGCGTGGAGGATATCTCCTACGACGGCGATATCGCGAATACATTGACCCGCGTGCGCAGTCTGGTGCTGGGCATCGGCGGCGCGATCATTCTCGTGCTGCTCGCGGTGTCGCTGTTCATCATCTCCAACACCATCAAGCTGACGGTGTACAGCCGCCGCTTGGAGATCTATATTATGAAATCCGTGGGCGCGACCGACGGCTTCGTGCGCTTCCCCTTCGTGGTGGAGGGCATTATCCTCGGCTTCGTCGCCGGCACGTTCGGCTACGGTCTGCTGTGGTTCCTGTACAGCCAGCTGGTTCAGAATTTTGCTACCGGCGTGCTGTGGAGTCTGGTGCCGTTCGCGAGCGTATGGGGGCGCCTGCTCATCGGCTTTATGGGCGGCGGTATGCTCGTCGGTGTGTGCGGCAGTGTGATCTCGATGAGCCGCTATCTCAAACAGGAAGGGAGCTTGCGTATATGAAAAAGCATCTTTCTTCCCGCCGCGCGCTTGCGGTGATGATGGCGGTTGTGTTGCTGATCACCGGCAGTGCGGTATGGACGGCTTCCGCCGCGACGAAATCCGAGCTTGAGCAGAAGCTCGAACAGCTCGAAAAGCAGGAAGCGCAGATCAAAAATCAGTTGGCGAGCGCGAAGAACGATCTGTCCGCCAGTCAACAGCGTAAAAATCTGATCGACTCGCAGATTGCGAACATACAACAGCAGATCGAGTTGTTGGATTCGCAGGTGGAGAGTATGAACAAGCAGATCTCTACCGTCGAGGGGCAGATCGCGCAGGCGGAGAAGGATATTGCCGCAAAGAAGGCGGCGATCGCCGACACCCGCGAGAAGCTCGGCGTGCGCTTGCGCGCGATCGCGAAGCGCGGGAACGTGTCCACCCTGCAGATGCTGATGGATACCGAGAATTACACCGACTATCTGCTGAAATCCAAGGCGATGCAGCTTATCGCCGAGCGGGATCAGGCGGCGATCGACACCTACGAGCAGGAGATGGCGCAGATCGGCGTTGAGCAGGATGCGCTCGCTGACAAGAAGGCGGATCTCGAGCAGCAGAAGAAGAAGCTCGAGAGCGTGCGCGCTACATCCACCGCGAAGAAGGAAGAGCTGGACGTGCTGTATGCCGCCGCACAGGCGGAGGTGCGCAATCTCCAGAGCACCGTGTCCGGCTATAATAGCCAGCTCGCGGCTAAGCAGAAAGAAATGGAAGCCACCGAGGCGGAGATCACCAAGCTGATCCAGAATACCACCTCCACCGGCAAGTATAATGCTGAGATGATGTATTGGCCTGTGCCGACGGTGAGGGCGATCTCCTCGGTGTTTGGCACTCGTTGGGGCACGATGCACCGCGGCATTGATATCGCAAACGGGTCTGTCCCGATCTACGGGCAGAACATCGTTGCCGCTGCGGACGGCACCGTCATTTATGCGAACTACTCGAGCACCTGGGGCGGCGGTTACGGCTATTATTGCATCGTCGACCACGGTGTCGACAGTCAGGGACGCAGTGTGACGACATTGTATGCTCACTGCTCCAAGATGTATGCCCGTGTCGGGCAGAAGGTGGTGGGCGGCAAGACGGTGCTCGCGCAGGCGGGTTCGACCGGCAATGTCACCGGACCACACCTGCACTTTGAGGTGCGTCTTAACGGCCTGTCGGTCAATCCGCTCGGCACCTACGTCAGCCCGAATGTGAATTAACCCGAAATGGGGGAACGTTTATGAAGAAGAAACTGACCTTGAGCACCACCTTGACGCTGATCGTGCTGACGGCGGCGTTGGCGGTCTCGGTGACGATGATGTTGGCGATGCGCTATTTTAACCGTCAGGTACAGTGGGTGTCTCAGCGCAAGGCGATGTATACCTATGTTGACGAGGCGGATCAGGCACTGCGCGAGCATTATGCCACCCTTAACGAGGAGACTCTGCGTCAGAATGTGATCGCGGGCTTTGTTGCCGGCAGTGGCGATGCATATGCGGAGTATTTTGACCCGCAGGCGTATGTCGATGAGCAGGAGCGCCTGTCCGGCTATGCCAACAACGTCGGCGTCAGCGTGTGCAAGGACGCCGAGGACAATGTGGTGATCTACGCGGTTGCCGCCGACTCCGCTGCCGCTAAGGCGGGCGTGCAGAAGGGCGATATTCTTACCGCCTTGAACGGCGAGGACATCGCGGATAAAAACGCGAGCGATATTCAGCAGACGATCAACAACGCCGAGAAGGTGTTGCTCAGCGTTCTGCGCGACGACACCACGCTGGCGTTCGAGCTGTCGCCGTACCGCTATGTGGTGCGCAGTGTGCAGGGTTCGACGATCGGCTCGGTCGGCTATATCAAGATTTCCGCTTTTTATGAGAACACCTCTTCTCAGCTTTCCGAGACACTCGCGCAGATGAAGAAGGACGGTGTCACCGGTCTGATCCTGGATCTGCGCAACAACCGCGGCGGAGATCGCGGTGTGATGCAGGAGATGATCTCCCAGCTGATGCCGCTCGGCGTGTATGGCTCGATGACCGATAAGGATGGCAACGTCACATCGCTCAGTTCGAATGTCAACGAGCAGCTCGGTGTCGCGACGATCACGCTCGTCAACGCCAACACGGCGGGCGAGGCGGAGTTTATCGTCGGCGCGATGCAGGAGCAGAGCCTAACCACGGTCATCGGTGTCACCACCGCGGGCAAGGCGAAATATCAGGACTATATCAAGATCAATCTGGATAATTCGGCAATCAAACTGACCGCGGGCACGTATTCGCTGCTCAAGAACGGCTCGTACGAGGGCAAGGGCATCACCCCCAACAAGGAGATCTCCCTTACCGAAGAGCAGCAGGCGATATTCCCGCTGTTGACGGAGAAAACCGATCCGCAGCTGTCAGCCGCGCTGACACAGCTCAATGCTTCCGACAGCAGTGCGCTGAATAACACGACGACCACCACGCTGGCGCCGCAGTCGACGACCGCGGCGGGCGGCAGCACGACTGCTTCCACCACCACAACGGCGGCGAACTAACACAAACAAAAAGAGACCTCTGCCCGATGGGCAGAGGTCTCTTTTGTCGTCTTATTTCAGCAGCTGCGGAGCAAACCACAGCACGAGCAACACCACGATACCGAGAGCAATGCGGTACCAGCCGAAGGGCTTGAAGTCGTGCTTCTTGATGAACGCCATCAGGAAACGGATGACGAGCACCGACACGAGGAAGGAGACCACCGTCGCGACCGCGAGCAGGATCCATTCTTCGGAGGTGAAGGAATACTCGTCGATGAGGAAGAATTTGACCACCTTGAGGGCGCTGGCGCCCAGCATCACGGGGATCGCCATAAAGAAGGAGAACTCCGCCGCGACGGCACGGGAGGTGCCGAGCAGGGACGCGCCGAGGATAGTCGAGCCGGAACGGGAGGTGCCGGGGATGAGTGCCAGCATCTGGAACGCGCCGATGCCGAACGCCCGCTTGTAGCTGATGTCCTTGAGATCGGACACCTGCTCGCGCTTGTTCTTGCGGCTCTCCATCCAGATGAAGGCGATGCCGTAAATGATCAGCGCGGCGGCGATGATGACGGGCGCGGACAGCACACCGTCGATGAGATCGTCCAGCGCAAGCCCTGCGATCGCCGCGGGGATGCTGGCGATGAGCACCTTGCTCCACAGGATCCAAGTATCCTTTTTCTCCTCGCGCGATTTCTTCGGTGAGAAGGGGTTGAGCTTGTGAAAATACAGCACCACGACCGCCATAATGGAGCCGAGCTGAATGATGACCTTGAACACGTCGAAGAATGCTTCTGAGGCATTCATTTTCCAGATCGCGTCGAGCAGTAAGATGTGTCCCGTGCTGCTGACGGGCAGCCATTCGGTGATGCCCTGCACGATGCCCTGCACGATCGCTTTGAGTATTTCAATCAGAAACATACAGCGCCTCCTATGTTGTCAAACGATTACAGATCGATCTCGTTGAGCAGGTCGCGCAGCAGGATGACCTCATCCGCCGAGATGGTGACGCCTTTGCCCATTTTCGCGTGATCGGGAGCCCAGTCACGGATATCATACTTCGGCTCGCGGTCATTCCAGCTCACGAGGTTGAGTTCCTTCGTCCAACCGGAGGGGGACTGGGACAGCACGCCGCACTCTTTGATGATCTCATACTTCAGTTCTGCCATTGGATATACACTCCTAAAATAAAATATTTTCGCGGCAAAAGCCGCAGATACAGAGACTCTCTCTGTTATCGCTATGGGGTTCAGCGCGTCAGCCAGTCTTCCAGTCGATCGAGCAGTCCGCGCCGTTTCGGCGTAGCGGTGCGTGGACGCACCGTGGGGGGATTACCGCCGCCCTTCGTCTCCCGCTGAGGCATCACCGCCGCGCGGGCGGGCGGGTCAGCGAAAAAAGTGGGTCGCGCGGTCGGCGGTCGTTTCCGCCAACTCCTTCGCCTTGTTGAACCAGTTATTCAGTACACTCGACAGTTTGGTGTCGCCCTCGATCTTCTCCTGCCGCAGAGCGCGCTTCTGCTTGTCGATGCCGTCCTGCAGCTCGCCGAGCTGCGCGAGCAGAGCGGCGATGAGCGCGTAGGTGTTGTCCAGCGTTTCTTCCGCACGGCGGTTGGCGCTCTCGGTGAAGGGACGGACGATGCCGTCGATGTGCTCCTTCATCCCGTCGCTGCGACCGAGCACCGCCTCGTAGCGGGCGACCACCGCCTCGAGCGACGCGAGTCGCTCGTTGCGCTGGGAGAGCTCCTGCTCGCGGGTGGAAAGGCGCTCCTCCGCCGCCATCATTTCGGCGCGGGCGGACTGGCTCTTTTCCTCGCTTTGGGCGAGCTTTTGGGTCAGCTGACTGTTCTGTGCGAGCGCCTCGCTGAGTTCCTCGCGCATCCCGTTGAGCTGTTCCTCGAGCGCCTGCACCTGCTCGGCGAGCGGACGAACCTGCTCGAGTTCTTCTTTAGCCGCCTCGAGTTCGGCACACATCGTCTCGTGCGCCGCCTGCAGTTCTTCGGCTTTCGCCGCGGCGGTCTCCGCCTTCTCGCGGTCGGCGATCGCCTGCTGCTCGAGCTGCACACGCTCCTCGTTCCAGGAGCCGGTGAGCGAGTCTATGTAGTTGAGGACATCGGCTTTGTTAAAGCCGCCGATGGCGGAGCGGAACATACCCTTCTCTTCCATATTACACGCTTCCTTTTTTCAATATAACGAAATTTGACAAAATGCTATATATAATCAAAACAAGTATACCACAAAGACCCGCGGCTTGTAAAGCCCTGTTTTACACGGAAATGCAACGGTCGTGTGGGTTATTGGTTACTGTTGCAATTTCGGAAGCTTTGTGGTAAAATTAGGATGCCAAACTAATGAAATATAACAAACAAGCGATGCAAGCCCAAGGGGGAAGTGTTTCCTTTTGCGGTTTATATGCTTATGTTACGAATTTGATAAAAACGCAAATTCCGTCAACATAAGCATAGCGGTACGCTTGTTATATTGATTTAGTTTGGCGACTATCGGAGTTTGCGTTTTTTGTGCGGCTGCTTCGGTAGCCGCACTTTTTGTTTTCAGGAGGAGATCGAGAATGAAGAGAATTTTGTCGCTCGTGTTGGCTTTGATGCTGATGCTGTCGTTGGTACCGATGGAGGCTTTGGCGTTGACATCGGAGGAGCAGGAGAATGTTTATCGAGTCGGCATTGATTGGTGGACAGAGGAGAATCAACAGCACATTAATTGGCTGCTTAATTCGGATAATTTCATCTATCATCTGGATG
This sequence comes from uncultured Ruminococcus sp., assembly GCA_964629445.1. Classification (GTDB taxonomy): domain Bacteria; phylum Bacillota; class Clostridia; order Oscillospirales; family Acutalibacteraceae; genus UBA5905. Next base: position 14,046 of record CAZVSE010000028.1, read on the forward strand.
TAACGTCGGATGGGCTTATCAATCAGGTTAAATACAATACGCTTAATTTAAGTTCGAAAAAGAGAAAAGACAATATGGTTGAGATACTTTCCTCCCTTATCGGTTTTTCTTCTGCTACCGTAAGAGAGGAGGGTGTGTTCAACACACTCTCGGCGTTGATGGAGAAGTTTTTGGGTTCGTTTAATTCGCACGTAAAATCGGCGTCCTCCAATACAATTGGTCTGGAGCTGGATATAAGCGAGGCAATTAACAAAACCGCCGAGTCGTATTTGGGTGAATACAATGTTAGTACGGATCTGGAAAAATTCAGCTATGCAGAAATCAAAGATCAGATTCTTACCAATGTGCCGACGGAACAAAAGGATATGATTTCGAATGAGTTTGATCTGTTTATACAGTCTTCCGGTTGGATCAAAGAGTTGAAATCTTTTTCTCAAGTATTTAAGGCTGTGACAAAGGCTGTGGACGTTTACATCGATGGTTTGGCTGTGATAGCGGAACTGGAATCGTATGCTGTAGCCGATGAGCAGTTGGATCAGCTGCTGACATATATGTACAAGTACGCAAACGACATTGTGCTAAAGGAAGCTTGTATAGAAGTGCGAACGAAGCTGCGGAATAACTATTTTGATAATCTTGTAGCCGAAATACTGGAAGCAGCGGTGGATTTTGGGGCGGAATGGACTCTGGACAAGGTGAAATCAACCTTGTCGTCTAAGCTTAATTTCTATTTGTTTGCGGCCACGATTGGCATCGACGCGGGAAAATTGGTGTCGGATGTGTGGTTTAATACCAGTGATCAAGTTGAATTGGCACAGTCGATGTTCTGCCTGAATAGTATAACGGAGGCATTGGCAAAACTGTTGGATGAGGAGGTCTCCGATTTTGCCAATTATAAGAAGAATCCCTTCAGCGGTGCCGATTATGCAGAACGTGTGATCTATCATTTGCGCGTGTTAACAGAATTGAGAATGCGCGGAGAAACGGCATATTATAACCTGAAGGTTAGCACATATAGTGCCAGTATGGTGCAGTGCTTTGTCACATTAGGTATACTGAAGGATCAATATGCGAGTGATGTTGAAGCGATAGAGGCTTGGTATCAGCAGAGACTGCAGAAATTCAACGCTCTTAAGAGCGCATTGTTTAGATCAATTGCAGCAAGTGAATATGAATATGAAAAAGAGGAAGAGGAAGAGGACCCATTCGTCATTGAAAATGGTGTGCTGAAAGAGTATACCGGAGACGGTCCCTTTGTCACCATTCCGGATACTGTCCATACAATAGCAAAACATGCTTTCTTGAATCACCATAGCCTTAATGGTGTTCATATTCCTGCATCTGTTACAAAAATAGAAGCAGAGGCTTTTAAGAACTGTGATAATTTGAGCTTTGTTGAAATCACATCTTCCTCGGTGGAGATCAAAGCGAATGCCTTTGTTGATTGTTGTGAAGTTCTTAAAATATACGGATACAGCGGCTCGACAGCGGAGGCATACGCACTTGACAACGAGATTGAATTTGTCAGCCTAAACAACTCATTTGTTGATTCGTTCGGCTATACCGATCCCGATTTTGTTATCGAGGATGGCGTGCTGGTGGAGTATCGCGGTGCCGGCGGCGATGTGTATGTTCCGTATGGGGTGACGGCGATAGGAAGCAACGTGTTTGCGGGATATGCTAACAGTCGCTCGAAATTTAACATTATATGTTTGCCCGACACGGTAGTTTCTATATGTTATTATGCGTTTCAATATTGCGATATCCAATCCTTGACATTGGGCAATGCTGTTACAGATATCGATTCCAGCGCTTTTGATGATGCCAATATAAATCAACTCATTATAGGCGAAGGAACGAAAGAACTGTCGAAAGATTTCCTTTTGTCCTGTACAGTTCAATCTCTGGAATTGCCAAGTAGTTTTGAAAAGTTCACTTCTCTCCACAACCTATTTTACAATGATAATATTGCCGGAATACGCAAAAGCATATATGTTGATTCAAACAATCCCCATTACAGTTCTGTAGACGGAATACTATACGATAAACTCGAAACAAGTTTATTGTTTTGCCCTCCCGAAAAAGAACAACTCCTTAATATACCACAAACCGTCACCGGTATAAGAAGTGGCGCCTTTCGCTATTGCAATATAGATATATTAAAATTACCTACTAACATTACGAACATTGAACAAGATGCATTTATATACTGCGAAATCTCCGAATTTATATATAATGCTAATATACCGGTAGATGCTTTTGGCGAAATTGATGGTTGGACTCAGATAGGCGACTGTGAATCCCCATTTTCATCTACCACAATTAAATTATTAACAATTGGAGAAACAGTTAGTGCTGTACCAAACTTTTTGTTTGATACCTATAATGGCAATTTTGTAACAGTAGAAGCTATAAATTTTGGGTCATCTGTAAAAGTAATAGGCGATCGTGCATTTACTTCATATGACGGCTACAGCATTTCAATTCCAAAAAGTATTACACATATAGGTCGGGGAGCATTTTCGAGTTCATCTATTCGAGAGGTATATTACTATGCGCAAGAGGCGGAAATAGAAGACTCGCCTTTCGGGGGCGCTGTAGAGAGTGTTGTGATTGGGTCAACGGTTGTTACAGTTCCGGATCAACTTTTTTACGGTTTTGAAAAATTACAAACAGTACAATTTTCAAGCGGCGTTGTTAGAATTGGAGAAAGTGCGTTTGAAGATTGTATATCGTTAGAGGAAGTTTGCCTTCCGGAAACAGTAACAACAATTGAATCTAGGGCGTTTTCTGGATGTACACAGTTAGAAGAGTTTGTAATACCGAGTGGTGTGACAACGATTGGTTATCGCATTATTGAAGATTGTGAGAAGCTAAAAACGTTGACTTACAACGCCAAGAACGCATTGGATGCACAATACGCATTTCCATCTAACAGTGTTTCAAAACTTATAATTGGCGAAGACGTCGAGTCACTTGATGACGATGTGTTCGCTGAAATGACGGCTTTGCAAACATTGGTTTGGGGTCCTACCAATTTCAAGAACACGACCTTCCCGGATGCGTTTGGAGCTACAAATTGGGTGGTTGTTGATTCGGAATTTGTACCGGAAGAGTTTGTTGGTACTATCAAAAAGCTTATTGTTACGAGAGATGTAACTGTAATGCCCTATGATAATTACGGACATTTTCAAACCGCCTTGGTTGAACTTGAAACGATGGATTATTATGCTGAAAATTGTGTTGAGTGGTATGGATATGATTTTGAGAACATTAAGGAAATAAATATTGGTGAGACTGTTGAGGCTTTGCCGAACCATTTTTTGAGCCAGATGAAAGTTGCATCATTAGTGCTACCTGCCAATGTTAAATCCGTCGGGATGTTTGGGTTTAGTAATAATGAGCATCTAAAAGAGTTAACTATACTCAATAAAGATTTCAAGATTTCTTACGGATGTTTTGAGAACTGTCCGAACTTGACGATTTACAGCTTTTCCAGTAATACCTATCTGGTGTACAAGTGCGACGAATTACAAATACCGTTTGTGGCTTTTTGTGAACATAAGGAAATAAGCAAAGAGATAACGAAAGAACCAACGTGTACAGAGGTTGGAAGTAAAACCGTTACTTGCTTGCTATGTGGTTATTCTTATGAAGAAGTATTACCCATAAGTCATACTTTCTCTGACGAATGGACCGTTGATGTTCCTGCATCCTGCACGACGGTTGGCTCGAAATCTCATCATTGCTTGAATTGTGACGAAAAGGCGGACGTGACAGAGGTCCCGATAACGCATGTTTACGCATCCGTTTCCGTTGATTCAACCTGTACGGAGGATGGGTACACCGTATATACTTGTGCGGTTTGTGGTGATTCCTATACCGAAATCATTCCTGCCGCTCACCAATGGTCTGCCGACTGGACGGTTGATATAGCACCGACGGATACCGCTGAGGGCAGTCAGTCACGGCATTGCCTTAACTGTGATGCCAAGACGGATGTAACAGAAATACCGATGTTGAGCACGGAATCTTCGGCAGAGGATTTCAGTTACTATATTAGCAATAGTGAGGTGACGATCAACAGGTATATCGGCACATCCCCTATTATGAACATTCCTGCCTATATCGAGGGGTGTCCGGTTACGACCATTTCATCATTCGCATTTTCATCAAACACAACCATTACCACGGCAAGCATACCATATACCGTAACAGAAGTGGGATACTACGCGTTTTATAACTGTACCGAATTGATAGAAGTGAAACTTGGAAGTGGCATAACTGAACTGCCGGAGGATTTATTTTCCAATTGTAGTAAGCTCCAAAAAGTATCTCTGCCCGCAAACCTGACAACCATTCGGACTCGCGCGTTTTATTATTGTGAGAGTCTTGTTGAAATGGCTATTCCTGATACTGTTGAAATTATAGAAGACAGTTCTTTTTACAAATGTTTATGGTATCAAAGTATTACCGAGGACACAGTGGTTGGTACCGGCATTCTGATGCGGCTTAATACGGAGTTTAGCGAAGATGTGGTGATTCCTGATGGCGTGCATACCATTTATACTTGTATGGGAGAAAATGTGTTTACTAATACTTACGTTGGTCAGGTGACGATCCCTGCATCATTAATCCATTGGGATGCAGCAGATCTTTGGATTAGTGTGTTGGAGTTTACTGTGCACGAGGATAATCCTGTCTTTGTGTCGGTGGATGGTGTTCTTTATACAAAAGATATGGCTACGATCGTTGCTGTGCCTACCCGTTTGACGGGTATTTTCACCGTGCCGGATATAGTGACGATTATTGGACAAGGTGCGTTTTACCGGTCGGATTTGTCTGAAGTAGTATTGCCCGACGGGGTATTGGAAATCGGCGAAGATGCATTCTGTCTTACAGACGCAAAAGTGACCTTGCCGAACACTGTTACAACTATTGGTGAAAGTGCTTTTGGTTACAATGAGGCGATTACAGAAATGGTGATACCGTCTGGTGTGACAACATTAGAAGGATGGACCTTTAATAATTGCATTTCACTGGCTTCGATCACAATTCCCAACAGCGTAACGAGCATTGGTGCATATGCATTTAACGAATGTACCTCGCTGATTTCGATTGCCATTCCTGAAAGCGTAACGAATATAGGGTACAAAGCGTTTACTGGTTGCAATAACCTCACCATACACGGTTATACCGGGTCGTTTGCTGAAACCTATGCGGCGGAGAATGATATTCCGTTTGTGGCGTTGGATACGCCGACTATCTGCAACCACGACTACGCTGACGCGACTTGTACCGCTCCTAAAACTTGTACAGTCTGCGGTGACACCGTAGGCACGGCGTTCGGACACGATTACGCTGACGCGACCTGCGCAGTGCCAAAGACCTGTAAGAACTGCGGCGTGACCAGCGGCAAGGCTCTCGGTCACACCTACTCCAACGCGTGCGACGAGGCGTGTAACGTCTGTGGTGCCACCAGATCGGTTCCCGCGCATAAGTACGACAGCGGCAAGGTGACCAAAGCCACCACCTGCAAGGCAACGGGTGTCAAGACCTACACCTGCGAGGACTGCGGTGCAACCA
>CAZVSE010000029.1:0-18357 GCA_964629445.1 uncultured Ruminococcus sp.
CTAATGAGCCTGTAACGATAGCTATGCCCAAGAACAAACTTGTTCCCACTTGTGAGGATGCAGAAAGAGAAAAGGGAGAATTTATTGAGTTACTAAGAGACATAAATGAATTAAACTGTAGAATTAAAGATCGACTTTCATTTTTGGAAATTTATGGAGAAACGAGCAAAACAACAGTAAATGTTCTGCGTGAGGCCTTACTACAAACCACTAAAATAGAAGAGCATTTAAATTCACGCATACAAGTTTATGACACAATAAAGGATAGTTATATAACACCTAACAAAGAATGACTATTTAAAAAAGCGAGACAGTATCTATAGACAGCAGAACGTAAAAAAGAGAATATAAGGGGTGTTTATATGAAGAAAAAATCGTTTACATTGAGCATTGTTTTCATAATCGCTATAATAATAGGAGTTATCACTCCGTTGCGAGTGCTTGGACTTGTTGGCTTATTTGGTCTTGGAGTACTATGGTTTGTTTTTTTGTTTTTCGAACTAAAAAAAGATTTTGCAAAGCAACTTCTTCAAAAAAACAGCATGATTTTGACATTAAGCTTAAAAATAAACAAATCAATGAAATAATAATTTCCAAGCAAAATAAATTTAATAATAACACGAAATCAATAGAAAACTATATTTTTAATATCAATCCCCAAAACTATAAACATTGCCAAGAATATCTTGTTAATTTAGAAAAATTTCTATATTTGGATTCCGAGTATAATGATTTTGAACATTATGTTGCAATAAACAAAACCGATGGAAAACTATATGAAATACATACTCACGTTGTTGGATTTGAGGGCGAATATGTGAATAGTAGTAAAGCAGTTGAAGATTTTGTTAATCCGCCACGGGTTCTTACTATAGAAGAATTTTTAATTTTGGCAGATAGCAAATATCAAAGTATAAGCGTTTTATATGATGGTATCAGTGAAGTCAATTTGTTATCATACAGCAATGTGCTCGATAACTGGAGACAAATTCCTGATAATAAAAAGCCATTCAACAAATGGGATATTGATAAAACAATGTTGGTTTATGAATTTGAACAATCGTGGGAAGAAAAGATGAAATGGTACGCTAAAAATGATAGTAGGTATCCATTGATGGCTATATCAGAATATTTGCTTAGCAATGGATTTAGATTTATTCGTGCAGATGTGGGTGGAGGTGTTGATGAAGTGAGCCACACCGGTGCTGTGGCATACGATGCAGAATATACGAGTTTTGAATCTTTTCGTGATAATTTTGATAGTGATTACGATCAAGCAGATGCAGAAGCGACAGAAAAATACGGACAGTGGTTTTCTCATTTGAATTACGAATATATTGCTGTGGAGTACGCAATTGAAGAAACGCATATTAAAATAATACTGTTTACAGGAATTAGCTGGAGATTGAGAATAATTTGGTCTAATCTTAAAGATGAACACACAGCTCTGGTAGAAAAAGTTAATTCACGAATGAAAGAAATCCTAGTGGGAGATTCGTTGCTAACAAAAACGGTATTTATAAAATAATTTATATTGCATATAACGAAATACCACCCAAGCCGATTAAGGCTTAGGTGGTATTTCTTCTGTAAAGGCAAAGACGTTCTTTACGATATAAAGAGTTCGTCTATGCGCGTTATGGTGGACCCGAAGGGGATCGAACCCTCGAACCTCACGGATGCGAACCGTGCGCTCTCCCAGCTGAGCTACGGGCCCATATTCCGCTCGGCGGGATGTTCTCTCGCCGAGCGCAAGGTATATCTTATAGCATTTATGTCGATTTGTCAAGAGAAAAAAACGATTTTTCGAACTTTTTTCGGTTTATTTTATCCCTTTACCAATTCACCCGTCAGCGGTAGCCTATCGAGCGGGATCATCGCGGCACCCAGTGCCTCGGCTTCGGCGGCGATGTGGGTGACCAGCACCACGGGGCGGGTACTCGCCACCTCGCGCATAAGCGGCATAACGAGAGCCTTTGTTTCCTCGTCCAGCCCTGTAAACGGCTCGTCGAGCAGCAGAAGCTCACTGTCAGCGGCGAGGGCGCGCACCAGTGCTACGCGCCGCTGCTGTCCGCCGCTGATTGCATCAGGGGTGCTGTCGGCATAGTCTCCCAACCCTACCGCGTCGAGCAGTGCGTCGACGCGCGCGGCATCGTCGCAGGCAAGCGCGGCGTTTTGCCTCACCGTCAGCCACGGTAGCAGGCGATCCTCTTGGAATACCATCGAAACGATATAACCCGATGGCTTGATAATGCCGCCCTGCGGCTTTTCTAAGCCCGCGAGTAGGCGCAGGAGTGTGGTTTTGCCGCAGCCGGACGCACCCCATAGACAGACAACGCCTGTTTTGGGCAATGTCCAGTTGAGTTTCTTGCAGATGCGGGTCGCCCCGTAGGCGAAGGTCACATTGTCCATCGTGATGCTCATCCTGTTACCGCCTTCCTGCGCTTGACCGCTTGCAACAGCACCCGTTCGAGTAGGACGCTGAGCAGCACCACTGTCACCGTCCACGCGAACACCTCGGGCGTTTCGAGATAGGCCTTTGCGCTGTATAGTTGTTTGCCGATAGAGTCGGCGGGGGTGCAGATGACCTCGGCGGCGATGCCGGATTTCCACGCGAAACCAAGTCCTGTCGTGCAGGCGGCGGTGAAGTACGGTCGCACCGATGGCAGGTGAATGAGGGTGAGCGTTTTCCATCGTCCAAGACGGAAGACCCGCGCGGTCTCGAGGAGTTTGATATCGGTGTTTCGGATGCCCTCGCACATGTTCGCCCAGATCAGCGGCACCACCATTAAAAAGGCGATGAACGCGGGCAGGATCTGCACGCGGATCCACACGTAGGCAAGGATGATGAAGGATGCCACAGGTGCCGCCCGCACGATGTGCAGCAGCGGCGACAGCAATACGTGTAATGGGCGGCAATGGGTGGTGAGCACGGCGAGCAGTGTGCCGGCGCCCACCGCGGCGACAAAGCCGCCGAGAATGCGCAGAAGCGACAGTGTGACCGACCGCCAGAAGACGGTCGTACCCCACAGCGCCCATAGCGTCTCGCATACCTTTGCGGGGGATGGCAGCAGGATCTCCTCGCCGACCGCGCTGCTGAGCAGCGCCCAAACCGTCACCCAAAAGACGGCGACGGCGGCGCTGATGAGTAGGCGGTTGACCTTACCCTGCATAGTAGAAATCGTCCGCGGGCATCGCGCCGCCGATCGCCGCAGGGTTGTAGTCAAACAGCACCTTGAGGTAGCCGGAAAGCTGGGTTTTCATTTCTTCGCCGTCCACGAAGGTGAGGTTGCAGTTGGGGATCGCCGCCTGAGCGATGGGAGCCTTCGGAATGATGCCGTGGGTGACACAGAGCTGAGCCGCGGTGGGGACGTCTGCCTTGACGGCGTTGATGGACGCCTCATATTCCGTGAGGAACTTCGCGACCGCGTCGGCGTTCGCTTGCACAAAATCCTTGCGCGCGATGACGCAACCCATCATCAGCGTGCTGGCATCGCCCGAGACCTTGCTCCATTCCTCGGTCATATTGAGAACATTGTTGATGGCGGCGTTCTGCTTGATGCAAGCAGTCACCTTCGGTTCGGGAACCATGGCGACCTGCGCTGTGCCGTTAGTAACCAGCGTGGCGAGGGTGTCGTTGTCCGCGGCGAATTCGATCTTCACGTCCTTATCGGGGTCAAGCCCGTTCTTCTCCAGCACGTAGCGCAGGATGTATTCGGGGTTGGCGCCCTGTCCGGAGGTGTAGATGGTCTTGCCCTTGAGATCGGCGACGGACTGGATGCTGTCGCCGTTTTCCAGCATATACAGCACGCCCAGCGTGTTCACTGCGAGCACCTGCACGTTGCCGCTCGTCTTCTTATACAGCGTCGAGGCGAGGTTGGTGGGAACGGCGGCGATGTTCGCACTGCCGTTAGCCACCGCTGCGACCGCCTGCTGCGGGTCGGTGACGACGGTAAAGGTGTAGTTGTTCGCCGCCTGGCGATTGACGTTTTTCTCCATCAGGTCGACAAGGCCGACGCCCGTCGGGCCCGCAATAGCGACGACGCTGACGTCTGCCTTTTCGGCGGGGACTTCGGAGCTGCTGTCGGGCTCGGTTCCCTGACCGCAGGCGGTCAGTACGCTGACGAGCAGCAGGGCGGATAACAGGATAGCGGTTAGTTTTTTCATGGTTTACTCCTCCTTAAGGGTGATCAAAATGTCTTTGCCGCGGCGTTGAATTTTGCCGTCGGCGGTGAGGGCGTCCAAGCCACGGTAGAGGCTGGAACGTCCCATATTGAGGGTCTTGGCGAGCTCGGCGATGCCGCCCGTGAGGTGGACGATCCCGTTCTCGTCGCGATGGGCGAGCAAGTAGCGCCACAGCTTGCCGTCGGTGTGTCCCGCAGTCAGCGTCGACAGTCGGCGGTTGAGGAAGCGGATGCGGTCGGAGAGAAAGCGGATGTAGTTTTCGCCCACCCGCGGCACCGCCGCCATCCACGCCGACACCGTCGCCTGCGGGATGAACAGCACCCGACAGTCGGTGCGCGCCGCGACGGTGGTGGGGAAGGGGTCTTCCTCGCCGAACAGCGCCGCCGCGCCGAATACGTCTCCCGCGACAAGCTCGTTCATCACGACCCGCCCGTGCAGGACGCGCACGTTGCCCTCCAGCACCAGCGCGAGCGCACGCTTGGCGCGCTCACTGTCGTAGATGACCTCGCCCTTGGCGAACGAAGCCTCTTCGCCGCCGTCGATCGCCCAACAGCGGGCTTTCTCCGTCGGGGACACGCCCTCGAACAGAAACAGTCGATCTCGTTGCATAAAACCCTCACAAAAATGTCCCATTTGGGACAGTTTTTTATATTATAGCATATCCTGCGCAAAATGCAAGAGGTTTTGGTGAGAAATTTGCGGGTTGCGCAAATGTCACGCAACATCGTAGGGGCGCATCACGATGCACCCGACACAGGTTATACGTGCAATTTGTGCAAACCTGTCAAGCCTCCCCTGTGTAAGGGGAGGTGGGTGAGCGATAGCGAACTCGGAGGGGTTGTTTACTGTTTGCGCAACCACCCGAGGGATGTTGCTTCGCACCCTCGATGTCCCGCAAAAGGGGTGTTTTGTTATACAAATAACAATGATTGCATTTTTTGGAAAATCGTGTTATAATGCGTATGTATAATGGCTCAATAGGATGTTGTTTTGTGAGGTTTCAAGGAGGAGATCAAGCATGAAGAAAATTTGGACGGTCGTTGTGGGATTGGTGCTGATGCTGTCGCTGTTGACAATCGGTGCGTTCACGCTGTCGGCGAATGCGGCGACGAGCGGAGATTATACGTATTCGGTTAGTGGTGGCAACGCCACCATCACCGACTATACCGGCTCGGCGACAACGCTGACTATTCCCTCCACGCTTGGCGGTTATCCCGTGACGAGCATTGGGTATGATGCGTTTTACAATTGCGACAGCCTGACCTCGGTAACGATTGGTAACAGCGTGACGAGCATTGGGTATGAGGCATTTTCCGATTGCGACAGCCTGGCAAATATCACGGTAGAGGAGAACAACCCGCGCTACTGTTCCGTCAATGGTGTGTTATTTAACAAGGATAAAACAACCCTGCTCGCCTATCCCGCCGGAAAAACTGCCTCGTCCTACACCATTCCTAACAGCGTGACGAGCATTGGCGATTGTGCGTTTTATGGTTGCTCCTCTCTAACCTCGATCGCCTTCCCAGACAGCGTGACAAGCGTTGGAGCAGGCGCTTTTTACAAGTGCAATGCTCTCGAAGCAGTATATATTTCCGATCTTGCATCGTGGTGTCAATGCGATTTTCTGGACAGTGCTTATGCGAGTGATGCTGTTGTTTCAACCAATCCTTTGAGTGACAAATGCAGGCTTTATCTTAATGGGGAATTATTAACAAACGCAATAATTCCAGACGGCGTGACGAGCATTAAAGCTTATGCGTTTGCCAATTGCACTTCACTCGCCTCGATCACCATTCCGAACAGCGTGACAAGCGTTGATAAGTATGCTTTTTCCGGTTGTAACGCACTCGAAGCAGTATATATTTCCGATCTTGCATCGTGGTGTCAATGCAGTTTTACTGATTATGAGTATCTCGCCGGTGATGCTACGATTGTTTCAACCAATCCTTTGAGTGACAAATGCAAACTTTATCTTAATGGAGAGTTATTAACAAACGCAATAATTCCAGACGGCGTGACGAGCATTGAGGCTTATGCGTTTGCCAATTGCACCTCGCTGACCTCGGTCACAATTCTGGACGGCGTGACGACCATCGGAAAGGAAGCGTTTGCCAATTGCATCTCGCTGACCTCGATCGTCATTCCGAATAGCGTGACCAGCATTGGAGAGAAAGCGTTCTTCGGTTGCACTTCGCTAATAGATATGACGGTCCCGTTTGTTGGTGCTTCGAGGTCGGCAAGTGGTAGTTCCGGAGTGTTTGGGTATATATTTGGCTATACTTTGTCAAGCGGTACGCAAGGAACGGTACAACAACATTACAGCTATGGGTATTATCATAATTATTACATACCGTCAAGCTTACGCTCCGTGGTAGTGACGGATGCTACGAAGATTCCGTATGGTGCGTTTTATAACTGTTCTATGCTAATTTCGATCACCATTCCTAATAGTGTGACGAGTATTGAGAACAACGCATTCCGCAATTGCAACTCACTGCCCTCGATTACCATTCCTGATAGTGTGACGAGTATTGGGAGCGATGCGTTTCGTGATTGCCCCTTGATGACTTCGATCACCATTCCTGATAGTGTGACGAGTATTGGAAAAAGGGCGTTTTCTTACTGCAAATCATTGGATTCGGTAATCATATATAGCAGTACGGCAAAAATTGATAATATTGGTCTACCTTCATCAACTGTCATCTATTGCAAAGCAGATTCTGCGGCAGAAAAATATTGCTCGTCCAACGATCGCCCTTTCGCTTATATTGATGGCACAGAGGAAGAAATGATCGTTGGTGGAGAAATTGGAAAATTCATTTGGACTTTGGATAAACGAACCGGTGTACTTGAACTTATTGGAAGCGGAAAAATGATCGATTTCTCAACAGTAACCGCTCCTTGGTATGGGTATCGATATTTTATCACCTCGGTAATTCTTCCTGATGGGCTGACGAATATTGGCAAGAAGGCATTTTTCAATTGCCCGAGGTTGACATCGATCTCTATCCCTGACAGCGTGACCAGCATAGGCAATGCGGCGTTTTATAAATGCCGCTATCTGCATTCAATCACGATCCCAAGCGGCGTAAAAGCAATTGGCACTTATGCTTTTTATCAGTGCATCTCCCTCACGTCGGCTACCATTACTGATGGTGTGACCAACATTGGAAATGATGCGTTTTGCGGATGCTCATCTCTGACCTCAATCACTATCCCCGACAGCGTGGTAAGTATCGGAAGTTCTGCATTTGAAGATTGCACCTCGCTAATTTCGGTGTCCATTGGTGATTGTGTACAGAGTATTGAACCTTGGACTTTTGGTAATTGCACCTCGCTTTCCATGGTAACTATCGGAAACAGTGTAGCGAGCATCGGCGATTCAGCGTTCCGCAATTGCACTTCGCTCGCCTCGATCACTATTCCCAATAGTGCGCGGAGCATTGGTTTGAGAGCATTTCAAGATTGCACGGCACTAAGTGCAATTTACATTCCTGATGGTGTGAAAATTATTGGATATGAATCTTTTTACAATTGCTCTTCACTGGTCTCGCTTGTCCTTCCGTATAGTGTGATAAGCATTAGCAATTACGCGTTTCGGGATTGCGATTCACTCGAATCTGTCACGATATACAACAAAGATTGTCAATTTTCATCCAATTGCGGGTTGAATTATCATCACACCCTTTACGGTTACAAGGGATCTACTACTGAAATTTTTGCCGAAGAGAATGGCTCCAAATTTATGGATGTGGAAACAACACATACACATACATACTCTAGTGATTGCGATAAGAAATGCAGTAGTTGCGGCACACCACGCACCGTTTTGCACACCTACAAGAACGTTGTTACCAAGGCGACTTTGAGCAAAGACGGCAAGATCAACTACCAGTGCACTAAATGCGGGTACGTATCGAGTAAGTCGACAGTGGTCAAGCGCCCGACGTCGTTTAAACTGTCGACCACGACCTACACCTATAACGGCAGTGTGAAGACCCCGACCGTGACAGTCAAGGATTCGGCGGGCAAGGTGCTCAAAAAGAATACCGATTATACGGTCACTTACGCGAGCGGGCGCAAGAACGTCGGCACGTACAAGGTCACTGTGAAGATGAAGGGCAATTACACCGGTACCAAGACCCTGACCTTTAAGATCAACCCGATCAACGTGTCGAAGTGCAAGTTGTCCCTGTCCACCACGTCCTACACCTACAACGGTTCGGTAAAGACTCCGTCTGTGACGGTGAAGAACGCGAGCGGCACGAAGCTGACGAAGGACACCCATTACACCGTCACCTATGCGAGCGGACGCAAGAATGTCGGCTCTTACAAAGTGACGATCAAGATGAAGGGCAACTACACGGGTACCAAGACCTTGACCTTTAAGATCAACCCCGCGAAGACGACGGTGAGCAAGGTGACCTCACCGAAAGTAAAGATGCTGAAAATAACCGTCACCAAGAAGACGACACAGGTGACGGGCTATCAGGTGCAGTATTCGACCTCCAAGTCGTTTAAGTCGGCAACAACCAAGACGCTGACCAAGAATACCACCACGAGCGCGACCATGACGGGGCTCAAAGCCAAGACCACCTATTATGTGCGTGTGCGCACTTATAAGACAGTCAACGGCGCGAAGTATTACTCCGGTTGGTCGACAGCCAAGTCTGCGAAAACCAAATAACATAATGGAAACAAACAGACCGCCGAAGCAATTCGGCGGTCTGTTTGTTTCTGCGGGCGATTCGTGAATCGCCCCTACAATCTTATTTATGGTTTGTGCAAACAATAAAATGAACCGCCCGCCCGTACAATCGCGGTTTGTGCATACAAAAATCCATTGTTTGACATTATGAAAATAACGTAGTATAATAATACTAACTTTGTGCATTTATCGGTTTTGGATATCAGGAGGCAAGTATGAAACGCGTTATTACCTACGGCACGTTTGATCTGCTGCACTATGGGCATATCAACCTGCTCAAGCGGGCGAAGGAACTCGGCGATTATCTGGTCGTGGTAGTCTCTACCGACGAGTTCAACTGGAACGAGAAGCAGAAAAAGTGCTATTTTTCCTACGAGGAGCGCAAGGCGATGGTGGAGGCGATCCGCTATGTCGATCTGGTCATTCCCGAGACCTGCTGGGATCAAAAGCGGCGTGACGTTGAGGAATACAAGATCGACACCTTTGTGATGGGGGACGACTGGAAGGGCAAGTTTGACTTCCTGTCCGATCTGTGCGAGGTCGTGTATCTGCCCCGCACACCCGAAATTTCCACGACGAAAATTAAGCAAGATCTTAAATAACGAGAAAAGAGGAGAAACAGTATGTCCTTGTTCACCGGAAAAACCTTGATGATCACCGGCGGCCCCGGCTCGTTCGGCAACGCGGTACTGAACCGCTTTTTACAGACCGACATCGGCGAGATCCGCATTTTCTCCCGCGACGAAAAGAAGCAGGACGATATGCGCCACGAGTTTCAGGCGAAGATGCCGCAGGTCAGCGACAAGGTGAAATTCTTTATCGGCGACGTGCGCGATCTCGCGAGCGTGAAGAACGCGATGCATGGGGTAGATTACATCTTCCACGCCGCCGCGCTTAAGCAGGTGCCGTCCTGCGAGTTCTTCCCGATGGAGGCTGTCAAGACCAACGTCATCGGCACGGACAACGTGCTCACCGCCGCGATCGAGGAGGGGGTCAAGACAGTCATTTGCCTGTCCACCGATAAGGCGGCGTATCCCGTCAACGCGATGGGGACGAGCAAGGCGATGATGGAAAAGGTCATCGTGGCGAAATCCCGCACCGTCGCGCCCGACAAGACGAAGATCTGTTGCACCCGCTACGGCAACGTGATGTGCAGCCGCGGCTCGGTCATCCCGCTGTGGATCGACCAGATCCGGAGCGGCAAGCCGATCACCATCACCGACCCGAATATGACCCGCTTCATTATGTCGCTCGACGAGGCGGTGGATCTGGTGCTGTTCGCGTTTGAGCACGGGGTATCGGGGGATATCCTTGTGCAAAAAGCCCCCGCTTGCACCATCGGTGTGCTCGCGCAGGCGGTCAGCGAGCTGTTCGGCTCGAAGGAGGAGATCCGCATCATCGGCATCCGCCACGGCGAGAAGATGTACGAGACTCTGCTCACCAACGAGGAGTGCGCGAATGCGTCGGATATGGGCGACTTCTACCGTGTCCCGAGCGACAAGCGCGACCTCAACTACGACAAATACTTCCACGAGGGCGACACCGATCGCAACCCGCTGACGGAGTTCAATTCCAACAACACGGACCTGCTGAATGTTGAGCAGGTGAAGGAAAAACTGCTGACCCTCGCTTATATCCGCGAGGAGCTCGCATCGTTTGAGAAATAAGGGAGCGCTTCGAGTGAGTAACAGCCGTGACAACATAGTCGCGTTTTCCCCCTCGGCACAGGAGAGCGTGATGCTGCATCTGCTGGCGGTCGCGTTGGGCGCACAGCGCCCGCCGCTGACCGAGACTCAGTGCCGCGATGCGGACTGGGCGCAGGTGATGCAGGAGAGTATCCAACAAGCGGTTTGCCCGCTGGTGTTTGAGGCGGCGAGTGTCTATCAGGCGTTCATCCCGCCCGAGGTGTACGAGCGGTGGTTTGCCACCGCGTATACTTATCTGCGAAACGCACACGAGGTGTTCCGCTCACAGCATCATCTCACCGAGATGATGGCGCAGAATGGCTATCCCTGCATTATTCTCAAGGGTACCGCCGCCGCGGCGTATTATCCCCAGCCCGAACAGCGTTGCTTCGGCGATGTGGATTTTCTCATCGACCCGACACAGCGTGAGGCAGTGGAGGCGATGCTCGTTGCCGACGGGTATGAGCGGCGTGGCTTAACGCACATCTGCCACGTTATCTACCGTAAAAAACGCGAGCATCTCGAGATGCATTTTGAGATCGCGGGCATTCCTTTCGGCGAGGCGGGTGAGCTGGTGCGTGAATACATCAGCGGTGCCGAGTGCCGTCCGCTGACACAATCGGTCGGCGGGATCGAATTTCCCGCCCCGCAGCCGCGTGATCACGCGCTGATCCTGCTTTTGCATATGCAGCATCATATGCTTGGTGATGGCTTGGGACTGCGGCATTTGTGCGATTGGGTGACCTTTGTCACCCGCACGGCGGAGGAGTCCTTTTGGCGGACGGATGTTCTGCCGCTTATCCGTGAGATCGGATTAGATACTTATGCTGCCGTGATGACCAAGGTCGGCTCGCTGTATCTGGATACTGCGTGTCCCGCGTGGGCGCAGGAGGCGGACGAGCGTCTGTGTGCCGCGGTGATGGAGGATATTCTCGTGGGCGGCAATTTCGGTCGCAAGGACGAGCTGCGCGCTGCGAGCGGGATGCTCATTTCGGAGCGAGGGAAGGCGGGCACACGGCACGGAATGCTGTATAATCTCGCGCACACCCTGCACGGTGCAGTGCTGCTGCAGTACCCGATCATCAAAAAGATCCCGATTTTGTATCCTTTTATTTATGTTTATAAAGCGGCGCGTTTTTGTGTGCTTTGGGCGTTGGGAAAACGCCCGTCCCTGACGGCGCGCGTGCCGTACGCCATACAGCGTAAAAACCTTTATAAGCAACTTAAGGTGTTCGAAACATCAGACGATGAGGTGAAAAAATGAAGAAATTAAAGCTTATGACGATCGTCGGCACTCGCCCTGAGATTATCCGTCTGGCGGCGGTAATCAAGAAGTGCGACACCTATTTTGATCAGGTGCTGGTGCACACGGGGCAGAACTATGACTATTCGCTCAATCAGGTGTTTTTCGACGATCTCGGTCTGCGCGCCCCCGACTATTATCTCGACGCAGTCGGTGCGGATCTCGGCGAGACGGTGGGCAACATCATCGCGAAATCCTACAAATTGATGACCGAGGTACAGCCGGATGCACTGCTCATCCTCGGTGACACCAATTCGTGCCTGTCCGCGATCTCGGCGAAACGCCTGCACATCCCGATCTTCCATATGGAGGCGGGCAACCGCTGTAAGGATGAGTGCCTGCCGGAGGAGACCAATCGCCGCATTGTCGACATCATTTCGGATGTCAATCTGGCATATTCCGAGCACGCACGTCGCTATCTCGCGGAGTGCGGCGTGCCGCGTGAGCGAACCTATGTTACCGGTTCGCCGATGGCGGAGGTGCTCTCGGCGAACTACGACAAGATCGTCGCCTCGGATATTCACGCCCGTCTCGGACTCGAGAAGGGGAAATATATCCTGCTCTCCGCGCACCGCGAGGAGAACATCGACACTGAGAAGAACTTTCTTTCACTGTTTAACGCCATCAATAAGATGGCGCAGACATACGATATGCCGATTCTGTATTCCTGCCATCCGCGCTCGCGTAAACGTCTGGAGAGCAGCGGATTTCAACTCGATCGTCGGGTCATCCCGCACGAGCCGCTCGGCTTCCACGACTATAATTGCTTGCAGATGAACGCATTTGCGGTGGTGTCGGATAGCGGCACGTTGCCGGAGGAATCGAGTTATTTCACTTCGAAGGGGCATCCGTTCCCGGCGATCTGCATCCGTACCTCGACCGAGCGCCCCGAGGCGTTGGATAAGGCGTGCTTTATCCTCGCGGGCATTGACGAGACTTCCCTGCTTCAGGCGGTAGAAACGGCGGTGGAGATGAACAACAACGGCGATCACGGTATTCCCGTGCCCGACTACGTCGAGGAGCTGGTTTCCACCAAGGTCGTCAAGATCATTCAAAGCTACACCGGTGTTGTTAATAAGATGGTGTGGCGCAAATTCTGAGCAATTCCCGAAAAAGTCTGTACAAATGTGGAATAATCGGGTATTCTGTTAACGGTTGTTTTTAGGAGGAACGTTTATGACGGTATACGATTGGGTCATACTCGGCACGATCATCGTGTATATGCTGATGATGCTGGTCATCGGCTTTGCCGTGAGTGACAAGAACAAGACCACCGCGGATTTCTATCTTGGCGGTCGCAGCCTCGGTCCGTTGGTCACGGCGATGAGTGCGGAAGCCTCGGATATGAGCGGTTGGTTGTTGATGGGTCTGCCGGCAGTCGCGATGATGGGCGGCCTTGCCGAGGCGAGTTGGACGGCGATCGGTCTGGCGATTGGTACATATCTCAACTGGTTGTTGGTCGCGAAACGCCTGCGTCTGTATAGCGCAAAGATCAACACCTTTACACTGCCCGACTTCTTTGCGAAGCGCTTCGGCGACAAGAAAAACATCATCACCTGCATTGCGGCGCTGATGATCGTGGTGTTCTTCGTGCCGTACGTAGCGTCCGGCTTCTCCGCCTGTGGTAAGTTGTTTGCTTCTCTCTTCGGGATGGAGTATCATTTTGCGATGATCCTCAGTGCGGCGGTCATCATCATCTACTGCACGCTTGGCGGCTTCCTTGCGGCGTCTACCACCGACTTTGTGCAGAGCATCATTATGACGATCGCTCTGTTGGTCGTGCTCGGCTTCGGTGAGGGATTAGTCAACGGTTTTGAGAATGTCTTTGCGAATGTGCAGAGCCTTAACGGTTATCTTGATCTCTTTAAGGGCTTCAACGTCGGAGCGGGTGAGACTGGCAGCTATGGCGCTCTGCCGGTGGCATCTACGCTCGCGTGGGGTCTGGGCTACTTCGGTATGCCGCACATTCTGCTGCGCTTTATGGCGATCGAGGATGAGAATAAGCTCAAGCTTTCCCGCCGTGTGGCGACCGTTTGGGTGGTTATCTCAATGGGTGTTGCGGTACTCATCGGTGTGGTCGGTTATTCGCTGATGCAGGCAGGCTTCCTGCCGCAGTATGCGGATGCCACCGCTGCGGAGACCATTATTGTTGACATTTCTCGCGGTCTGAGCAAGTTCGGTTTCATTCCGTCGTTCGTCGCCGGTATCATCCTGTCGGGTATTCTTGCCTCAACGATGTCCACCGCGGATTCCCAGCTGCTCGCGGCGGCGTCCAGTGTGTCGCAGGATCTGGCACAGGACACCTTCAAGATCAAGATCTCTCATAAAGCCTCGATGGTGCTCGCGCGCATCGTCGTTATCGCGATCTCGGTCGTCGCGATCTTCATCGCGTGGGATCAGAACAGCTCGGTCTTTCAGATCGTGAAATTTGCGTGGGCGGGCTTCGGCGCAGCCTTCGGTCCTGCGATGCTGTGCGCGCTGTTCTGGAAGCGCGCGAATAAGGCGGGCATCATCACCGGTATGATCGGCGGCGGTGTGACCGTCTTCCTGTGGAGGTTTGTCATCGCAAAGCTCGGCGGCGTGTTCGCCATCTATGAGCTGCTGCCCGCCTTTATCGTGGGTCTGGCGCTCATCATCGTCGTGAGCCTGCTCACCGCGAAGCCTGCGACGGAGCTGACCGACACCTTTGATGAACTGAATGCTGAGATGAAAGCATCGAAATACATTCAATAAGCATAAAAATCAGCGCAAGGCAGATTTGCCTTGCGCTGAGTTTTATCGTTTTAACCGAATATATGATGTTTCTCAAACACCCGCACGAGTAAAAGCCCGACGACCAGCCCCGCAAGCCCCTGCACGCTATTGGCAGGGACGTTGACGAGAGACGGAACAAAACCGTAAATAAAACTCTCGAACAGCAGATAGCTGCCGATCATCACGAACTCGGCGATCACGCCGCCGATTAATTTCGCGGTGAGCGGGCGGTTGCGCAGTCCCTTGGCGATGCCGTAGGCGAGTAGTGCCATTCCACCTTTAATGACGAAGGTCGCGGGCGCGTAAGCGACATATCCCGAGAGGATGTCCGCCAGTCCCGAACCGATGCCTGCGGCGAGAAAGCCATAGGCGGGGGAAAGCAGCCAGCCGCACAGCAGCACGATGCCGTCGCCGAGGTTCAGATAGCCGCCGAGCGGTGAGGGGAGACGGATGATCATCGTTGCGACGCAGACAAGCGCCGCGAGCAGGGCAGATAAAACGATCTTTTTGGTTTTCATAGCGTTTTTCCCTTTTAATTATACAGTTTTTTCAGCTTATTCACGTTAGCGATGACAATGAGGCGCATATCCGCCGCAAGCGGCATCGTCGGGTCGATGACGGTGATGACTTTGCCGTCGGCGATGATGGCGACGACGTTGATCGCGTATTTATTACGCAACTTGAGCTCGACGAGATTTTTGCCGACCCAGTCGGCTTTGACGCCGATCTCGATCATACACACATCCTCGGACAGCTCGAGCATATCCACAAAGCCTGCGCTGAGCAGGTTTTTTGCCAGACGGATGCCGGATTCATTCTCGGGGAAAACGGTCTTATCCGCACCAACGCGGGTGTAGATGGTCTTCTGCATCTCGGTGGCGCATTTTGCGATGACGGTGCCGACGCCAGCCTCCTTACACAACGTGATCGCCATCACGCTCGCCTCGAGATCGCCCGCCATCGCGATGATGGCGACATCGACGCGGTCGATGCCGAGCTGACGGAATACTGCGGGGTCGGTGATGTCGGCGCATTTGCATACGGGGATATCGGCGGCGAGGTCATTGACGACGGTTTCATTGATATCGATTGCCAGTACCTCCGCACCGCTGTCGACCAGCTCCTTTGCGACCGCTTGTCCGTAGCGTCCGAGCCCCAACACAGCATAGATTTTGTTCATATCCATATCCTCCGGTCTTATCCGACGCGCACATCTTCGGTCGGGTTTTTGATGTTGTTTTCGGTTTCCTTCCTAAAAGCAAAGGCGACCGCCATGGAGATCGGTCCGACACGGCCGAGATACATTGTCGCGGTGATGATCAGCCGTCCGAGCGTATTAAGCGAGGGGGTCAACGTGCGGGAAAGCCCCACCGTGGCGGTGGCACTGATGGTTTCATACAAAATATCCAACGCGGGCGCATCGCTCACGCAGGTGAGCGTAAGGGTGGAGATGAACGCGATGGCAAAGGACATACACGTCACGCCGATCGCCTTATGCACCGTCGCCTTTGGCACGGTGCGACCGAACAGTACGACCTCATGGCGATTTTTGATCGACGACCACGCCGCTGCGAGCAACACAGCGAAGGTGACGGTCTTAATGCCGCCCGCTGTGCCGACAGGCGAGCCGCCGATGAACATCAGTAGCAGTGACAACAGTGCCGAGGAGTTGGTCAGCCCTTCTTGCGGGATGGTGAAGAAGCCCGCTGTTCTGGTCGTCACCGACTGGAAGAAGGAGGCTTGGATCTTACCGTAGAGTGTCATTCCCTGCATCGTGGCGGGGTTGTTGCGTTCAAAGACAAAGAACAGCGTAGCGCCGCCGACAATGAGCACGGCGGTCGAAACGAGCACGATCTTGCTGTGCAAGGTGAGATGGCGCAGTGGACCGCCCTTTTTGTGCCGCGCCTCTTTGCATACCCGCAGGACATCCCACCATACGATGTAGCCGAGACCGCCGAGCACGATGAGCGCGCAGGTAACGAGGTTGATAAGCGGGTTGGTGGCATAGGCACTCAGGCTGTCCTCGGCGAGGATGTCCAGCCCGGCGTTGCAGAAAGCAGATACCGCGTTAAAGACGGATATCCAGATGCCTTTTGCTCCGTATTCGGGGACGAATGCGAGCATATACAGCAGTGCGCCGACCCCCTCAATGAGCAGGGTGCCGAGGATGACTTTTTTCACGAATGCGCCGAGCTTTGACAGCGAATTGAGGTTGAAGGCATCCTGAATGAGCACGCTGTCGGCGAGTCCGATCTTGCGCTGCAGCAGTAGAGCGAGTCCCGCCGTCACGGTGATGATGCCAAGCCCACCGATCTGAATGAGCAGCAGGATGACGATCTGCCCGAACAGACTCCAGTGTGCGACGGTCGGCACGACGACAAGCCCCGTCACGCAGGTGGCAGTCGTCGCGGTGAACAGCGCGTCGACAAATGGTGTCGCCTCGCCGCTTGCGGTGCTGATCGGCAGACTGAGCAGCACAGAGCCGACCGTAACAGCAGCAAGAAAGCTCAGCAGAATGATCTGCGTTGTGGATAGTCGGATCTTCATATTTCCTTCCATTCTTTCTGATGAGAATAAGAGAATATTTTATGGTTATGCTGATTATAGCACACTGAGCATAGGATTTCCAGCATTTTATGAAAAGAACCGTATTTATCGATTGACATAGTACAAAACAGCGTTGTATAATAATTTACATAGGAAGAATTTTCCTTTAATTTTATTTGGAGGGATCGAATATGTCGAAATACGCAGGTACCCAGACCGAGAAGAATCTCGAGGCCGCTTTTGCGGGCGAGTCGATGGCGCGCAACAAGTACACTTACTTTGCTTCTGTGGCGAAGAAGCAGGGCTTCGAGCAGATCGCGGCTCTCTTCCTTAAGACCGCGGATAACGAGAAGGAACACGCTAAGATGTGGTTCAAGGAGCTTGCAGGTCTCGGCGACACCGCTGAAAACCTGAAGGCCGCCGCCGAGGGCGAGAACTACGAGTGGACGGATATGTACGCGGGCTTTGCCGAGACCGCGGAGAAGGAGGGCTTCACCGAGCTCGCCGGGAAGTTCCGTCTGGTCGCCGCGATCGAGAAGCATCACGAGGAGCGCTATCGCGCACTGCTCAAGAATGTGGAGATGGCTGAGGTGTTTGCCAAGAGTGAAGTCAAGGTTTGGGAGTGCCGCAACTGCGGTCATCTGGTTGTCGGTACGAAAGCGCCTGAGATCTGTCCGACCTGCGCGCACCCGCAGAGCTATTTCGAGATCCACGCCGAGAATTATTGATCGAATAAACAGTGCCGAGGGGTTTGCGTTGCAAACCCCTCGGCGTTTTGGTTTTCCACATTGTCCTGCGAGTAGGGGCGACCATCGGTCGCCCGTCTTGTGATTTACGCAACCCCAAATCTCATTGTAGGGGACGCCCGCCCTTACGATCCTATTTGTGGTTTGTGCGGGGGATAAATTCCATTGCAGGGGTGATTTGCGTCGTCTTTGAGAAAGCCAACGCAAACCGCAAGGCGAGTTCTTCGCACTCATACAGCGGAGCGGCTGACGCTGACCTCGGCGCAATCCGCCGAGGTCAATCAAATACCCGCTTAGCCGTCTGAACAACGGCTATTTCGCCTACGGCGAAACCGCGTGTATTTGGGTGCGTAACCGTCAGTATGTACAAGCCTTTGTTGCGGTTTGCCAACGCAAACCGCAAGGCGAGTTCTTCGCACTCATACAGCG
>CAZVSE010000030.1:0-18083 GCA_964629445.1 uncultured Ruminococcus sp.
TCGCGCACCACGCGCTCCATACGGGAGAAGCCGATGCGGAACTGGTTCTGCAGCAGCTCGCCCACCGAGCGAATGCGGCGGTTGCCGAGGTGGTCGATGTCGTCGGTCGAACCGATGTGGTGACCGAGGCAGTTGAGGTAGTTGATGGACGCGAAGATGTCGTCCACGGTGATGTGGTTGGGGATGAGCTCCTTGACGCGGGCACGCAGGGTGTCGATCAGCTCCTCCTCACCGAGTTCCTGCGCGAGGATCTCGGTCAGCACACTGTAACACACGCGCTCGTTGACCACATTCTTGACCGCGTCATAGACGGACTCGCTGACATACTTCGCCAGATCCACCATACCGTTGGACACGATCTTGACCTCGCGGTCTTCGCCGTGCTCCTCGACGGTGATAAACGCGACGGTCACGCCGGCATCTTCCATCTCCATTGCGCGGGCGCGGTCGATGACCTCACCCGGCTCGCCCATGATCTCACCCGTGACAGGGTTGACAACAGGGCGACTGAGCTTGCAGCCCGCGAGGCGGTTGGACAGCCCTAATTTCTTATTATACTTATAGCGGCCCACGCGGGACAGGTCATACCGACGGGGGTCAAAGAACAGATTGTCCAAATGCTGCTGAGAGTTCTCCACGGTCGCAGGCTCGCCCGGACGCAGCTTGCGATAGATCTCCAGCAGGGCTTCTTCGCGGTTTTTGGTGGTATCCTTCAGCAGGGTCGCCTGAATGCGCTCGTCCTCGCCGAAGAACTCGATGATCTGCGCGTCCGAGCCGAGACCCAACGCACGGGCAAGCACAGTGACGGGGATCTTACGGTTCTTATCGATGCGGACGTAGAACACATCGGAGGAATCAGTCTCATACTCCAGCCACGCGCCGCGGTTGGGGATGACGGTGGAGCTGAACAGCTCCTTACCGAGGGTGTCGTGCACCATATCAAAGTACACGCCGGGGGAACGAACCAGCTGGGAGACAATGACGCGCTCCGCGCCGTTGATGACGAAGGTGCCGCTCTCAGTCATAATGGGGAAATCGCCCATAAAGACCTCGGACTCCTTGATCTCGCCCGTCTCCTTGTTGAGCAGACGCACACGCACGTGTAAGGGGGCGGCATAGGTCACATCCCGTTCCTTGCACTCCTCCACGGTATATTTCGGCTCGTCGTCCATCCGATAGCCGATGAAGTCCAGAACCAGATTGCCGTTATAATCCGTGATGGCAGCTGTCTCGTCAAAGACGTCTTTGAGTCCTTCTTCCAGGAACCACTGGTAAGAATTTTTCTGCACCTCGATGAGGTTGGGCATATCCAGAACTTCGTTGATCTTCGCGAAGCTCATACGGATGTTGTTACCCAGCTTTACCGGTTTGATATTCGCCATTAGCCCGATCACTCCTGTCTTGTCATTTCACGCGGAATTCCGCTCGCCCCGTTTCCGGGCGGAGCGTCGAAACGCCTGCGTGATCTTTTATCGTTTCTGCGCTTTCGAAAAGCTGTTCCCCTATCCGCTTCCAAATGTTTCTCTTGCTTTTTTCGGCGGTTTGTGGTACAATAAAAACGTATTTCGGGGTATACTTCCCATAATAAAGCAGTTTATTATAATACACAATTTGTCCTTTTGTCAACCTTTTTTTGAGGTTTGGCAATTTTTTTTGCGTTTTTTTTGCTTTTTTATTGAAAATCGATAAAGAACAACGCCGCCGTGCGATTTCGGCACACACGGCGGCGTTGTTTTATTTTGATCAATATCCGAACACCCACAGGCGGCAGATGGCGGCGCATTCCCGCACCCAATAGCACAAGAGCAGATAAAACGGCGACGGGGTGGTCACGGCGGACACGTCGGTCAGCCCCGCGCGGCGTGCGAGCATAGCGGCGCGATATTGGTGAAATTCCTGCGTCGCGATCGCCACCCGCTCGCTCAAACCGTTCTCGCGGATGATCGCCAGCGAATAATCGATATTCTGATGCGTGTCAGTCGAACGGCCTTCTTCGTAGATGCGTTCGGCGGCGACACCCTGCTCACACAGATAAGCTTTCATCACGTGTGCCTCGGTGTACTGCTCGTCCGATCCCTGCCCGCCCGACACGATACACATCGCCTCGGGGTTGGTCTTGAGATAATCGGCGGCGACATCCAGCCGCTCGCGCAACATCCGGCTCGGGCGGTCACCGTGGATGCGCGCGCCGAGTACGATCACCGTGCCCTCGCCTGCCGCCGGCTTGTTTACCGCCGCGGCGACCATAAACGAGGAGATCACGACACCCAGTGCCGCAACCAACCCAATACACACCCACACGATCGCTGTCATCCTGCGTCGCCATCCTTTCCGCTCTCTTTTCGGCGACGGTGAGAAGCCCCACGCGATGCCGAGCAGGCTTGCCGCCAAGGGGACGACTACGCCGATATTCACAATGCCGCTCGACAGCGGCATCAGCGACCACACCATCACCGCGACTGACAGCACCCCGACCGCAAGCCGATGCCACACAATCTTCCGTTGCATAGTCTTCCCACCCTTCTTGTTGTATATCATTATAATAACAGATTTCGGCAAAAAGTAAAGGAAAACCCGACCGATGCAACCGCATCGGTCGGGTTTTGTTCGCTTTCTTACAGAACACGCACGCGGATAACGCCTTCGATGGCGAGAATATCCTTCGTGAAGGACTCCTTTGCCTCGCCCACGATGTCGAGGATCGTGTAGGCGAAATCCTTGCGGGATTTGTTGGTCATTGCCTCAATATTCACGCCGTCCGCGGACACCACCGCGCTGATCTGCGCGAGCATATTCGGAATGTTCTTGTGCAACACACAGATGCGGGTGTCGCCGCTGCGCGCGACCTGCACGTCAGGGTAGTTGACGGAGTTTTTGATGTTACCGTTCTCCAGATAATCCTTGATCTGATCAGCGGCCATCACCGCGCAGTTATCCTCGCTCTCGGGCGTGGACGCGCCGAGGTGCGGGATGGCGATGACATTCTCCACGCCGAGCATATCCGCGGTGGGGAAATCCACCACATAGCAGGCGACCTTGCCCGTGGCGAGAGCATCCTTCATCGCCGCGCTGTCCACCAGACCGTCGCGAGCGAAATTGAGGATACGCACGCCGTCCTTCATCGCGGCGAAGGCGTCCTTACCAAGCATCTCCTTAGTAGCGGGCATCAGCGGCACGTGAACGGTGATGTAATCACACTCGGCATAGATCTCCTCGAGGGTGTTCGCATGCTTGATGGCACGGGACAGCTTCCACGCGGCATCGACCGACAGATAGGGGTCGTAGCCGTAGACCTCCATCCCGAGGGAAACAGCCGCATTGGCGACCAGCACGCCGATCGCACCCAGACCGATGACACCGAGCTTCTTGCCCTTCACCTCGGGACCGGTAAACGTGGACTTGCCCTTTTCGACCAGCTTGCCGACCGCGTCACCCTCGTTCTTGAGGGTCTGCGCCCAGGCGATGCCGTCGACGATCTTACGAGAGGAGAGGAACAGACCGGCGATGACCAATTCCTTGACGGCGTTGGCGTTCGCGCCGGGGGTGTTGAACACCACGATGCCCTGCTCGCCGCAGGCATCGACGGGGATGTTGTTGACACCCGCGCCCGCACGCGCGATGGCAAGCAGGCTCTCCGGCATCTCGATGTCGTGCATCGCGGCAGAGCGCACCAATACGCCCGCGGCACCCGCGAGCTCATCGGTGACGGTGTAATTCGCGCCCAGACGGTCAGTGCCGCAGGCGGCAACCTTATTCAGTGTACAGATCTTCATAGTCAATTACTCCTTACAGAGGGCGGCTCAGCCGTTCTCCTCTTCAAATTTCTTCATAAAGGCGACCAGCTTCTCGACGCCCTCGATGGGCATCGCGTTGTAGATGGATGCGCGCATACCACCGACCGAGCGATGACCCTTGATGTTGACAAAACCGGCAGCCGCCGCTTCCTTAACGAACTTCGCGTCCATATCGGCATCCCCCGTGACGAACGGCACGTTCATCAGCGAGCGATCCTCCTTCGCAACAGGGCTCTTGAACAGCTTGGAGCTGTCAAGATAATCGTACAGCAGAGCCGCCTTCTTCTCGTTGCGCTCCAGCATCTTATCCAGACCGCCGACCTCGTTCTTGATCCACTCGAGCACTAACTTCATCATATAGATGGACCAGCAGGGCGGGGTGTTATACATCGAACCCGCCTCGGCGTGGGCGGCGTAGTCGAGCATCGTCGGGGTCTTATCCATCGGTTTACCGATGAGATCCTCGCGGATGATGACGACGGTCACGCCCGCGGGGGCCATATTCTTCTGCGCGCCCGCGTACAGGATGCCGAACTTCGACACGTCGATCGGGCGGGACAGGATGCAGGAGGACGCGTCCGCCACCAGCGGCACGTCCCCCGTCTCGGGCAGGTCATGATACACCGTGCCGAAGATGGTGTTGTTCATACAGATGTAGAAATAGTCCGCATCGGGGGTGAAGGTCGCGGGGTCGAGCTTCGGGATGTAGGAGAAGGTCTTATCCTCCGAGCTTGCGACCAAATTGACCTCGCCGAAGAGCTTAGCTTCCTTATACGCCTTCTTAGCGAACTGACCCGTAACAACGTAGTCTGCCTTGCCGCTGCCGGTCATCAGGTTCATCGGGATCATCGCAAACTGGGTCGACGCACCGCCCTGCAGGAACAGCACCTTATAGTTATCGGGAATCTCCATCACCTCGCGCAGCAGCGCCTCGGTCTCATCGAAGATGCCCTGATACACTTTCGATCGATGAGACATCTCCATCACAGACTGTCCGGATCCCTGATAATCCATCATTTCTGCGGCGGCCTTCGCCAGCACGCTTTCCGGCAGCATCGAAGGACCTGCGGAAAAATTGTATACTCTTGCCATGTCTCATTCCTCCAAATATGTTCTATTCCCTCCACGCGCGTACGCGTAAAAGGTGATTACATATCATTTTATATGAACAAAAATCCTTTGTCAATAACCAACAGAAAAAAAGGACAAACTTTATTGAAAATTTTCAATATGTTCGCCGGCGACGAACAGTTTGACAAAATTCTGACACACTTTTTTGCTGATAAACAGCCTTTCCTCCCTCGGTTGGCGAAATTTTCCGTTTTTCGTTGACCAAACGCCGCGCCGCGGTGTGTTTTCTATACAAAGACAACAGCAAAAAAGCGAAAGGCGGTGTATGAAATGAAAAACCTGTTCACGATGCTCATCACGTTAGGCTTGCTCATCCTGCTTGTCGACGCATCCTGCTACAGGTCGATCGAACAAGGGTGGAAAACATCAAAACCGTTGTCGGCGAAGAATATACCATCTATTCAAAATATTGCAACCAAACAGTATTCTAAAAAACCCACCGCCAAAGAATTTCTTCGGCGGTGGGTCATTTTTATCCGATTATTTGCGTACAAACAAGATACCGAGGGTATTGGGACCGCAGTGCGCGGAGATGGTACAGCCTGCGCGGGTGATGAGGATCTCATCGAACGTCTGATACTGCTCAACACAGCTCTTTACCAGATCGATGCGCTCCTGCGAAATGCCCGAATGGGTGATGAAGATGCGGGAGGTGTCGATGTCGGTGCGATCCTTCAGTCGGTCGGCAACGTACTCAGCAAGCGCCTTTTCCAATGCGCCGCGGTATTTCTTACCGACAGCCATCTTGGAATCCTCGTTATCGACCTCGATGCAGGGCTTGAGCTTGAGCATATTGGCGCCCAGTGCCGCCAGGGTGGAGCAGCGACCGCCCTTGTGCAAAAACTCGAGGGTATCGAGCACAAAGCTCGCCTCAACCCGCTTGGTCAGCGCGGTCACTTCCTCGACGATCTGCTCGATCGGAAGACCCGCGGCGATACGCTCGGCGGCGGCGATAACCACCAGTCCCATACCGGTCGAGAGGTTGCCGCTGTTGATGACGTACATACCGGGGGTCTCCTCTGCCGCGAGGCGGGCGCTGTTATAGGTCGTGGAGATGCCCGAGCCGAGGGAGATGAACAGCACGTCGTTGCCCGCCTCGATAAAGGGGTTGACGAAATCCTTATATTCCTCCATATTGGTCGCGGAGGTAGTGGGGAGCATCTTCTTCTCCCGATAGACGGCATAGATGTCGTCGGGGGTGATGTCCACGCCGTCGGCGTACATCGCGTCACCGAGATGCACGTGCATCGGAGAGATCTTGACATTATAACGCTCGATCAGCTCAGCACCGAGATCACAGGTGCTGTCTGCGCAGAGAACAATCGGTTTTGCCATAGTGTTCTTTCCTTTCTTTCGCGGAATGCGATGACAGTATTATATCACAGAGTGCATTCATACGCAAGTTTTTGTTTTTCATTGCCCCGAGCGTGACAAAACCGGTATTCTTTTTGTCGAAAACCTCTTGTTTTTGCCGAAAAGCGTGGTACAATGAACATAGACTACATACAGAGAGAAGAGGTTGCCGTGTCCGATCATTTGACCACCGTTATCGACCGTGATCAACATACCCATATCCCCCGCCGCAGCAAAATAAAGCGTCTGTGGCTTGCCGTCATCGCGTGTCTGGCGGTGATCGCGCTGACCGTGTCCGCCACCTTTGCGGTGCATTTTTATCTCGGACTGCAGGAGCAGAAGCGGCTGAGCGTCGGACAGACCGAGCAGCTCAACTCACTGCAACAGGCGATCAGCGAGCAATCCGAGCAGATCTCCTCGCTGCAGGCACAGCTCGCCGAAAAGGACAGCACGATCGCCTCTCAGCAGAGCACCATCGACGAACAACAGAGCACCATCGACGAGCAGGCGAACACCATCTCCTCTCAGAAGGAAACGATCAAAAAGCAACAGACCTCCACAACGACCAAAACGACCGCGACATCCAAGTCCACCACGACCAAAGTCAACGGGGTGGCGAACTACCCCGAGATCAACACCACACAGCTTAAAGGCAAGAAGCTGGTCGCGCTGACCTTCGACGACGGCCCGAGCCAGTACACAAGCAAGCTGCTCGACGCGCTCAAAAAGCACGACGCCAAGGCGACCTTCTTCGTCGTCGGCTCGCGGCTGGGCAGCAGCTCCAGCAACGCCCTGCTCAAACGGATGGACGATGAGGGGCACGTCGTCGGCAATCATTCGCAGAACCATAAAAATCTCCGCTATCTGTCGGCGAACAACGTCGCCGACGAGATGTTCGCCGCCGCCAAACGCATCAAAGACGCGATCGGTCACTATCCCGTCGTGATGCGCTGTCCCGGCGGCAATTATAACAGCACCGTCAAGTCCTATGCCAAGAGCATCAACGTCCCGATCATCCAATGGGATCTCGACACCGTTGACTGGCGCGATCGCAACAAGACGACGGTGGTCAACCGCGTCAAAAAGAACGTCAAGGACGGCTCGATCGTGCTGATGCACGACCTCTATTCCACCACGGTGAACGCGGCGATCGAGCTCATCCCCTATCTGCAAAACCAGGGATACACCCTCGTCACCGTTCCCGAACTACTCGCCGCCAAATACGATACCGTCGAAGCGGGCAAGGTGTATTTTAACGGATAACAGCACATACTTATTTTATCAATAAGGAGTGATCTTTATGGCACACATCTACACCTCCGCCGAGCAGCTGATCGGCAATACCCCGCTGCTCGCGCTGAACAGACTCGAGAAAAAACGGCATCTGCGCGGCAAGCTGTTCGCAAAGCTCGAGTTTCTCAATCCCGGCGGCTCGGTCAAGGATCGCGTCGCAAGGGCGATGCTCGACGAGGCGGAAAAAGCGGGCGTACTCGTCCCCGACTCGGTCATCATCGAGCCGACCTCCGGCAACACCGGCATCGGGCTGGCGCTGGTCGCCGCCGCGCGCGGCTATCGCGTCATCATCGTAATGCCCGACACGATGTCGGTTGAGCGGCAGATGCTGATGAAAGCCTACGGCGCGGAGCTTGTCCTCACCGACGGCAAGCTGGGGATGGCGGGCGCGATCGAAAAAGCGAACGAACTCGCCGCCGAGACACCCCACAGCTTTATTCCTGATCAGTTCGGTAACCCCGCCAACCCCAAGGCGCATTTTGACACCACAGGTCCCGAGATCTTTGGCGACCTCGACGGCGAGGTGGATATCTTCGTCGCGGGCGTCGGCACCGGCGGCACCATCACCGGCACGGCACAGTATCTGCGCTCGAAAAAGCCCGACGTATGGGTCGTCGGCGTGGAGCCCGCCGATTCTCCCGTCCTGAGCGGCGGCAAGGCGGGTGCGCACGGTCTGCAGGGCATCGGCGCGGGATTTGTCCCCGCGGTACTGGACACGTCGGTCTATAACGAGGTCCTGCCCGTTACCACGCAGGACGCCTACGACGCGGCGCGGGAGCTTGCCCGCACCGAGGGCGTACTCGTCGGCATCTCCTCGGGCGCGGCACTGTTCGCCGCCTGCGAATTGGCGATGCGCCCCGCGTTTACGGGCAAAAACATCGTCGTGCTGTTGCCCGACACCGGTGACCGCTATCTATCTACGGATCTGTTCAGAGAATAAGAATGTAAAAAGAACGGGTGCTGCTCACGCGGCACCCGTTCTTTTATTTTGTTTGCCTCACAATACGCCCGCAGGCGATCTTTTGCCCCGCGTTACCGGCGGGCTGGCTCGTGAAATCATCCACTCCCCCATGGACGATCACCGTGCGTCCGATGACCTCCTCCAGGGCGAAGCGGTCGGTGAGAAACACCGACAGCGCGTAGCCGTGGTTGTCGAACAACGGCGGCAGATCCCCCGCGTGAGCGGGATGCTCACAGCCCGCGGGGTTATAGTGTCCGCCGACATCGGCAAAGGGATCTTCCCGGGTGCCGCGGCAGGCATCCCCCTCGTGGATGTGAAACCCGAACACCCTGCCCGCGCACGATCCGTTCGCCGTCGGCAACCCCACGAACTCGGCACACACCAGTACCCCGTACCGCGTCTGATAAAACCGCACCGTGCCGCCGAGGCGGGGATACACCCCGCCGCCCCGCATATCTGCTACCGCGTCCGGTGTCTGTGCGAGAATGTCGCACAGGCTTGAAAACATCCGCTGCTCGATCGGCGGCATCGGGCGCGGCGATCGCATCGGTCTTCTGCGCATAGTCTGTCACTCCTTTCACCAACCAGTCTATGCACCCCGCTCGAAACAGTGCAAAAAAGCGACGGTCTCCCACAAATGGGAGGCCGTCGCTTTTTTATATAGAAGATCACGCGTCTTTTTCCGCAAGCATATCGAGACGGTGATTGCGGACGTACAATATGAGGTCCACGCCCACCATAATAAGGTTAAGCACATAAAAGAACAGTACGTACCACTTTTCGGCGATGACCGCCATATACGCGTCATTCACTAACTTCGAGGCGATACCTGCGATGTAGCCGAAAAAGATCAGGCACAAAAACGGCAGGCTTTTACCCTTCGCCGTGCGCGCACGATAAGACTTGATGACGTTCAGCGGCCACGACGCGCCGAAACTGACGATCATAATGATCTCCAATAATTCTGCCATAGTTCTTTACCTCCTTACAGTTTATCGACATCCGCGTCGGTGATGAGATGGAAGCCCGCGGCCTCCAGCGCCGACTCGGCGGCGGCATTGTCCGCCACGCGCAGCACAACATAGGCGTGCTTCTCGGTACGGGTCATAAAGGCGTACAGATATTCCATATTGATGCTTGCCTTGTCCAGCACCTCGAGCGCCTTGGACAATTTGCCCGGCTCGTCGCCGATCTTCACGCCAACGACGTCGGTGGTGTTGATGAGGTGTCCCTCCTCGGCGAGCGTCTTCACCGCGGCGGCGGTGTCGCTGACGATCAGACGCAGGATACCGAACTCCTGCGTATCCGCGATGGACAACGCGCGGATATTGACGTTGTGCTTCGCAAGGGTGTCGGTGATCGCCACCAATGCTCCCTGCTTATTCTCCACGAAAACCGTAACTTGTTTCAAAGACATAGTGCTACCTCCTTATATTTGTTATTTAACCGTGTAGCTTGCGTTTGTTAGGTGATATTTCACTGCGTTTTGTTAAGCTCTTTTATATTTGGCAAGGACAGTTCGTATAACTTCACGGTCATCCGAGCTTGCCAATTGATAGTAATATACCATTTCCTGAACATCTTTCGGCATAATCTCAAACATATCACCACTTATGCCAAGCAACCAGTCGGTAGACACATTGAAATAAGCCGCAATTCTAACGACATACGGAAGTTCCGGATTTCTTTTCCCCGAAAGGTATCTGGACAATGCCGCAGGTGATACCCCCAGTTCCTCGCCGAATGTTTTTAAGCTCATCCCTCTCGTCTCGATAAGACGGCGAAGATTTTCTCTGAAAACAGTATAATCCATAATCGCTGCTCCTTGAATTATCGTAATTTTACACCACAACCTTGCAACTTGTAGGCTGTTTAATCGTGTAATTTACGCTTATCGATGACGCGCACCGCCTTGCCCTCACTGCGGGTGATGGACTTCGGGGCAACGAGATGCACCTTCGGGTTGATACCGAGCATCGTCTTCATCGCCTCGCCCAGTGCCTTCTCCTGTGCGGTGATGCCACTGACGGTGTCGGTGAACTGATCGGGATTCATCTCGACATTGACATCGAAGGTGTCGGTGTTGCCGACACGGTCAACAACGATCTGATAGTTCGGCTGATAGCCTTCCTTGAGCAACACGGTCTCAATCTGGCTCGGGAAAACATTAACGCCGCGAATGATCATCATATCGTCGCTGCGACCCATCGGCTTGGACATCTTGATGTGCGTGCGACCGCAGGAGCAAGGCTTGCGGGTAAGCACACAGATGTCGCGGGTGCGATAGCGTAACAACGGGAAGGCTTCCTTATCCAGCGAGGTAAATACCAAT
The DNA here is from genome assembly GCA_964629445.1 of uncultured Ruminococcus sp. Classification (GTDB taxonomy): domain Bacteria; phylum Bacillota; class Clostridia; order Oscillospirales; family Acutalibacteraceae; genus UBA5905. Next base: position 10,865 of record CAZVSE010000030.1, read on the forward strand.
TCGCCCTTGCTGCCCTCGGGCAGCACCTCGCCCGTGTCGGGGTCGATGATCTCGGCAAGGAAATGGTCCTCATTGATGTGCATACCCGTCTGCTCGGAGCACTCAAACGACACACCGGGACCGGTGGTCTCGGTCAGTCCGTAGATGTCATACGCCTTGATACCTAGAGTCTCCTCAATATTACGACGCATCTCCTCCGTCCACGGCTCTGCGCCGAAGATGCCCGCCTTAAGCGGGATGTCCTCGGGCTTAAATCCCTGTTCCTTGAGCGTTTCACCGATGTAGGCGGCATAGGACGGGGTGCAGCACAGGATCGTCGCACTGAGATCGTTCATAAACTGGATCTGGCGATCGGTGAAGCCGGAGGACATCGGCAGGGTCAAACAGCCCACCTTATGCGAGCCGCCGTTGAGACCGGGGCCGCCGGTGAACAGACCATAGCCATATGCCACCTGACACACATCCTCGTTCGTGCCGCCCGCCGCGACGATCGCGCGCGCGCAGCAATCCTCCCACAGGTCAACGTCGTGCTGGGTATAAAACGCCACCACGCGGCGTCCGGTCGTGCCGGAGGTTGATTGGATACGCACGCAGTCCTTAAGGGGCTTGGCAAGCAAGCCATAGGGATAGGCATCGCGCAGATCTGCTTTAGTGAGGAAAGGTAGCTTGTGCAGATCCTCAATACCGTGGATGTCCTCAGGCTTAACGCCCTTCTCGTCCATCAGATTGCGGTAGTATTCCACATTCTCATAGACGTGCTTGACCTGTTTGACAAGCTTTTCGGACTGGAGTTTTTTGAGATCCTCGACGGGCATCGTCTCGATCGCGGGTTGAAAATACCGTTCTGCCATTGTTATCGCCATCTTTCTTGTAAATTAGGAATTATAGCCTAAATCAAACGCTTTCTTATTCATCTCCACAAACTTGGGCGCGACGGTGTTCTCAATCGCCGCGATCCACCGCTCGTAAGGGATGCCAAACTGCTTTGCCACACGCCCCATCAGCACGATGTTCACCGCCTTGGACGAGCCCGCCTGCTCAGCGAGCGTGAGGGCGTCGAGCGCCTCAACGTTGACCCCCTTGGCGGTCAACTCGTCGAGCACGTCGACGGGATACTGTGCCGCGCCGATGATGACCGGCATCGGGTCGATCTGCTGCGTATTGACGACGATGCGACCACCCTTCTTGAGGTAGCCCGCATAGCGTGCCGCCTCCAGCTTTTCGAACGAAATGATGATGTCTGCCTCACCTACGGCAACGATCGGGGAATACACCTTCTCACCGAAGCGCACATAGGTGACCACCGAGCCGCCGCGCTGACTCATCCCGTGGACCTCACTGACCTTGACATCGTAGCCCTCATCCATCAGCAAACGGCCGAGCAGCTTGGACGCGAGCAGGCTTCCCTGCCCGCCGACACCGACGATCATAACACTGGTTGTTTTCATCACAGTCCACCCTCCTTACACGATGGCATCAAACGCGCACAACTGCTTGCACACGCCGCAGCCGACGCACAGCGTATTGTCGATCTTCGCCTTGCCGTCCTTGAGACTGATGGCGGGACAGCCGAGCTTCATACACTTCTTGCAGGAACGGCACTTGTCCGCCTCCACCTTGAGGGACGGAGCGTGTTTGACATACTTGAGCAGTACGCATGGGCGGCGGGAGATAATGACCGACGGCTCCTCGGCCGCGAGCTCCTCCTTGATTGCCGTCTCGCACGCGGCAAGGTCGTACGGATCGACCACCCGCACGCGGGCAATCCCCAGCGCGCGGCACAGAGCTTCGAGATCCACCTTCGCGGCGGGGTCGCCCTTGATGTTGTAGCCGGTGGTGGGGTTCTGCTGATGACCCGTCATCCCCGTGATGGAGTTGTCAAGGATGATGACGGTGGAGTTGGTCGCATTGTAGGCGACGTTGACCAGACCCGTCATACCCGAGTGCATAAAGGTGGAGTCGCCGATGACCGCGACGGTCTTGCCCTCGGCATCGGCACCGCGCGCGGCGTTAAAGCCGTGCAGACCCGAGATGGACGCGCCCATACACAGGGTGGAATCAAGCGCGCTCAGCGGCGGCACTGCGCCGAGAGTGTAGCAGCCGATATCGCCATGCACCGTGATCTTGTTCTTCGCGAGAGTGTAGAAAATGCCGCGGTGCGGACAGCCCGCACACATCATCGGCGGGCGGGCGGGGATCGCCGAGTCCGCCGTGACGTATTCCTTCGCCGCAAGACCAAACGCCTCCGCAACCGTCTGCTGGGAAAATTCGCCGAGCAGAGAAAACAGCTCCTTGCCCGTCACTTCCAATCCCAGCGCACGCACGTGGTTTTCGATGATGGGGTCGAGTTCCTCGATAACGACCAGCTTTTTGACCTTGGCGGCGAAGTCCTTGATGAGCTTCACCGGCAGGGGGTTGGGCATCCCGATCTTGAGGATGCTCGCGGAATCGCCGAGCGCCTCCTTGACATACAGATACGAGCAACCCGAGGTGATAATGCCGATCTCGTCGGAGTGCATCTCCACCGAGTTATACGCGCAGTCCTCCGCTAACTCCTGCAGCGCAAGGGTGCGCTGTTCAACGACGGGGTGACGCTTGATGGCGTTGCCCGGCATCATAATGTACTTGGCGGGGTTCTTCTCATAGTCTTTGAGCACGGCGGGGACGGGCTCGTCCGTCTCCACGATCGACTGGCTATGCGCGATGCGGGTACACATCCGCAACAGCACGGGGGTATCGTATGTCTCCGACAGTTCGAACGCCGACTTGGCGAACGCATACGCCTCAGCGGAATCCGCAGGCTCGAGCATCGGCACCTTCGCCGCAATGGCGTAGTGACGGGAATCTTGCTCGTTTTGCGAGGAGTGCATCGCGGGATCGTCCGCCACACAGATGACCAGCCCGCCGTTGACGCCCGTGTAGGACAGTGTGAACAGCGGATCGGCGGCGACGTTTAAGCCCACGTGCTTCATCGCGCAGGCGGAACGCGCCCCCGCCAGACTTGCACCGTATGCGACCTCGCAGGCGACCTTCTCGTTCGGTGCCCATTCACTGTGCAGATCGTCGTATTTGGCTAAAAATTCGGTAATTTCGGTGGACGGGGTGCCCGGGTAGCTGGACACGACGCCAAGCCCGCCGTCGTGCAAGCCCGCGGCGACCGCCTGGTTGCCGATCATTAATTTTTTCATACTGTATTCTCCTTATGACTTGTTCTGCGAGTCGACCAGACCCTCTGCGCCGTACATCCTGCGTAGCTTCGGCTTCTCGATCTTACCCGTCGGGTTGCGCGGCACGTCGGCGAAGATGATCTTGCGCGGACGCTTGTAGCGCGGCAGGTCCTTACAGAATTCGTTGATCTCGTCCTCGGTGCAGTCCATCCCCTGTTTCACCTCGATGATCGCGGTCGCGATCTCGCCGAGACGGGTGTCGGGCAGGCCGATGACCGCGACGTCCTTGATCTTCGGGTGCGCCGCCATAAAGTTCTCGATCTGCACAGGATAGAGGTTCTCACCGCCGCTGATGATGACATCTTTTTTGCGGTCGACGAGGTAGATGAAGCCGTCCTCGTCCTGCATCGCCATATCACCCGTATACAGCCAGCCGTCACGCAGAGCGTCGGCGGTCGCCTTGTCGTCGCGGTAGTAGCAGGTCATCACGCCGGGGCCCTTGAGGCACAGTTCGCCCACCGCGCCCTGCGCGACCTCGTCCCCCTCGGGGGTGACGATCTTGACCTCCCAGCCGTAGCCGGGGATGCCGATCGCACCGACCTTGTGTACGTTCTCGACACCGAGATGCACCGCACCGGGACCGATGGATTCGGACAGACCGTAGTTGGTGTCGTACTGATGATGCGGGAAATATTCGAGCCAACGTTTGATCAGGCTCTGCGGCACAGGCTGAGCACCGATGTGCATCAGCCGCCACGCTGACAGGTCAAACTCGTCGAGCGAGATCTCCCCGCGGTCGAGCGCGTTTAAGATATCCTGCGCCCACGGCACGAGCAACCACACGATGGTGCACTTTTCCTCCGCGGCAACCTGAAGAATGTTGCGCGCCTGCGTGCCCTTAAGAATGACCGCCTTGGAGCCTGCGAGCAGACTGCCGAACCAGTGCATCTTCGCACCCGTGTGGTACAAGGGCGGGATGCAGAGGAAGCAGTCGTCACGCGTCTGACCGTGGTGGTTCTGCTCGACGCGGCAGGAGAAGATCAGGCTCTCGTGATTATGTAAGATCGCCTTCGGGAAGCCCGTCGTACCCGACGAAAAATAGATCGCCGCATCGTCCTCTTCGGTCAAGGTGCATTCGGGGAACGTGCCCGAGCACTCGGAGATGAGGTCGTTATAATCGTCCGCGAACGCGGGGCAACCCGCGCCGAGATAGATGAGGGTGCAGCTTTTACTAATCTCGTCCGCGACCGCCTCGACGCGCCCGATAAACTCCGTGCCGAAGATGAGCACATCCGCCTCGGCGAGCTTTAAGCAATAGTCGATCTCGTCAGAGGAATAACGAAAATTGAGCGGCACGGCAAGCGCGCCCGCCTTTAATATACCAAAATAAATGGGTAGCCAGTCGATGCAGTTCATCAGCAGGATGGCGACCTTCTTACCCTTGCCGATACCGTTCTGCCGCAGCATATTCGCCAGACGGTTAGCTTTTTCATTGAACACCGCCCACGAGATCTCCCGCCGATAGTGCCGCGCGCGTCCCGTCGGCTCGACCAACTCGTACTCGTGCCAGGTCAGGCGACGGGTCTCGGGCTGCTCGGGGTTGATCTCCACAAGGGCGGTCTCGTTCGCGTACTCGCGGGCGTTTCTCTCTAACAAATGTACAATGGTCATAATTCTATCCTCTTTATTATAATTAGGGTCGCCATAATTTTAGCACTTTAAAGCGACTGTGTCAACCATCTGCCGCGATTTCGGAAAACTTTTTCAAAAAGGGGTTGACAAACACGCTTTAAAGTGTTAAAGTGTTTACGACAACTTTTTTTGGAAAGAAGTGGTTTTGTTATGACGATGCAATTTCCGCTGTTGGCGGCGGCTAACGCCAACACAACCGTGTGGGTGAGTGTCCCGATGCTCATCTGCTTCTTCGCGCTGATGATCGGGGTGGGGCTTTACTGCCGCAAGCACTCCACCAGTGTCGACGGCTTCGTGCTCGGCGGGCGCTCGGTCGGCCCGTGGCTGACGGCGTTTGCGTTCGGCACATCCTATTTCTCCGCCGTCATCTTCGTCGGCTACGCGGGACAGTTCGGCTGGAACTTCGGTCTGTCCTCCACTTGGATCGGTCTGGGCAACGCCTTTATCGGCTCACTGCTCGCGTGGATGGTGCTCGGTCGCCGCACCCGCGTGATGACCCAGCATCTCGAATCCAAGACGATGCCCGATTTCTTCGAGAAGCGCTACGATTCCAAGACGCTCAAGGTGATCGCGTCCTTCATCGTGTTCGTGTTCCTCATCCCCTACACCGCCTCGCTGTACAACGGCCTGTCCTCGCTGTTCAACAACGTCTTTGAGCTCGACTATTGGGTCATCGTGATGGTGATGGCGGTGCTCACCGGCATTTACGTCATCTTCGGCGGCTATATGGCGACCGCGATCAACGACTTCATTCAGGGCATTATTATGCTCGCCGGCATCGTGACGGTCATCATCGCCGTGCTGAATCAGAACGGCGGCCTCGTCGAGGCGGTGCAGGCGCTCGGCACAGAAGCCGGCGCGGAGTTCACCTCCACATTCGGTCCCAACCCCGTCTTCCTGTTCTTTGTGGTAATGCTCACCTCGCTCGGCACCTGGGGCCTGCCGCAGATGGTCGGTAAGTTCTACTCCATCAAGGACGAGGGCTCCATCAAGAAGGGCACCATCATCTCCACCGTCTTCGCCATCGTCGTGGCGGGCGGCTGCTACTTCCTCGGCGGCTTCGGCAAGCTGTACAAAGAGGAGATGATCGTCGGCGGATTCCACAACCCCTCGACCGGTGCGACTATGTTCGATAAGGTCGTGCCGACGATGCTCGCCGACCTCGCCCCCGTGGTCGTTGCGCTCATCATCGTGCTGGTGCTCGCCGCCTCGATGTCCACCCTGTCCTCGCTGGTGCTGACCTCCTCCTCGACCCTCACCCTCGACGTGGTCAAGCCCGCCGTCGAGCGTAAAAAGACGATGAGCGAGAAGCGCAGCGTGCTCGTGATGCGGCTGTTCATCGTGTTCTTCATCGCCGTATCGGCGGTCATCGCCATCCTCAAGGATACGCTGTGGAAGGATTCCGTCTTCATCGCGCAGATGATGGGCGTGTCGTGGGGCGCGCTCGCAGGCGCGTTTCTCGCCCCGTTCCTGTACGGCCTGTACTGGAAGAAGACCACCCGCGCCGCGGTGGTGGCAAGCTTCATCTTCGGCACGGGGCTGGAGATCATCCAACTGTGCATCAGCGTCGGCTGGCTCTCGGTCAAAGGTATCCCGGTGCTGGGCTTCGTGTTCACCAACTCGTTGTACTCGGGCGTGTTTGCGATGGTCGGCGGTCTTGTGCTCGTCCCCATCGTCAGTCTGCTGACGCAGAAGACCCTCCCCGAAAACGTGGACGAGAAATTTGTCTGTTATAAGAAATGATAAAAAGGTTGCCTACGCTGATGCGCAGGCAACCTTTTTTTGCGGAGATGGAGAGATTTGTTTTCCCTCTTGCGGTACCCGAAATGCGGTGTCCTCGCTATCGCTCGCCGCATTTCGAGTGGGGTGTCAAAAAACGAACTTGGCGAAATTTGACGGAAGATAACGGCAATAGCGAGACCCCCGAAAACCCCGATGCTTTCAGGGGTTTTGCTGTTTTTATATCCAAAAACACAGTGGAAATCAGGGTCTAAAAGTCGTCTCCGATTTTGCCGAGTTCTAATGGATTTTCGGCAAAGTCTATTAGAACTTTTCATAGAACTACGCCCATTTTTACCTCAAAAACACCCATTTGGCAGTGCAATAAAAAGCGCCGGTCGAGGCATACAACACACAAAATCGTGTTGGCTAATCAACGGACGAAATAAAATGCCGTTATCGGCAAAAAAGTAGGCATCTATCACTTGCGCAAATCAAAATTTTGCCGATACGGATTTCCGCAAAAGGTAAAAGATATCCTTGCATTGTTCGTAAAAACGATGTATAATAGCATTGTAACGGGCGCTTTTGCGAATAATATATTTTTGAGCAGAAGGTTGAAAATATGGAATACTTGAATA
>CAZVSE010000031.1:0-17593 GCA_964629445.1 uncultured Ruminococcus sp.
CATCGGTCTCATTGGCTGATGAAGCGAGAAAGATGCTTTATATATAGTCCACACACATTCATTTATTGTTGTCGATACGCCAAGGAAACGGGACGGGAAACCCGTCCCCTACGATAGGAAATGTCGTTGCGTGGATGAAATATCAAATTACAAAAGAGGCTAATCGGCGTTATAGTACAAGCGGTAGGAAGGTCTTCCAACGCTCGTACCACGATCACGTTATCCGTGACGAGCGGGATTATCGGGAGATATGGGACTACATCGAGGACAACCCCCGAAAATGGGCGGAGGATCGGTATTATACGGAATAAAAAACGAGAGGGAAAGCGCTTTGCTTTCCCTCTCGTTTTTTTGGTTAGTATTCTTACTCGATCGGGCAGGTCCAGCCGAAGGGGTCCTCGGTCTTGCCCCACTGGATACCTGTCAGGGTATCATACAGCATCTGGGTGACTTCGCCGATCTTGCCGTCGTTGACGGGGTGTTTGATGCCTTTGTAGCAAAGCTCGCCGATCGGGGAGACGACCGCGGCGGTGCCGCAGCCCCACGCCTCCTCCAGCGTGCCGTCCGCCATTGCCTGCTCCAGCTCGTCGATGCTGAACAGACGCTCGCTGACCTTGTAGCCCGCGTTTTTGAGCACTTCGATGCAGGACTTGCGGGTGATGCCCGGCAGGATCGAGCCCGACAGCATCGGGGTGACGATCTCGCCGCCGATCTTGAACATGACGTTCATCGCGCCGACCTCTTCGATGTACTTGCGCTCGACGCCGTCGAGCCACAGCACCTGCGAGTAGCCCTTCTGCTCGGCGCGCTCACCCGCACGGTTGGAGGCGGCGTAGTTGCCGCCGCATTTCGCCTCGCCCGTACCGCCGCGCACCGCACGGACATCCTGATCCTCGATCATGATCTTGACGGGGTTGATGCCCTCCTTGTAGTAGCTGCCGACGGGGGAGGCGATGATGATATAGGTCGCGTGATGCACCGCGTGCACGCCCAAGGTCTCATCGTTACCGATCATAAAGGGGCGCAGGTACAGCGACGTGCCGGGGGCAGAGGGTGTCCAATCCTGCTCGAGCTTGACGAACTCCTTGAGGATATAAAGCGCATCCTCTTCGGGAATGGTGGGCAGGCACATACGCTCCGCGGAGCGGTTCATGCGGCGGATGTTCTCCAGCGGGCGGAACAGCTGCACCTTGCCGTCGGCACGGCGATACGCCTTGAGACCCTCGAAGATCTCGGAGCCGTAGTGCAGCACCGTCGCGGCGGGATGCAGGGACAGGTTGCCGAAGGGCACGATGCGGGCATCGTGCCAGCCCTGCTCGCGGGAGTAGTCCATCACAAACATGTGATCGGAGAAATACTGACCGAAGCCCAGGGTAGAAGCCTCCGGCTTCTCCTTCGGGCAGGTGGTCTTGGTAACAGTGATATTCATAGTTATGACCTCCTTACTCATAATCCGCGCCGATCTGCATTGCGTGGAGGTTGACCTCCAGCATATCGGCACGCTTGGCGGAGATGACCTTGCCGAGTGCGGCGCGCAGGCTGTCCTCGCCGAAATCGTTCAGTTCCTTGAGGATCTTACCCATCAGCACCATATTGGCGAGGGTGGGGGTGCCGTTGTCGCCCGCGAGCTTGGTCGCGGGGACGTAGAACACCTTGACGTCGTCGCGCTGTACCTTGCGCTCGATGAGGGTGGAGTCGGCGAAGATCATCCCGCCGGGGGCGACCGCAGACTCGTATTTATCGAGGGAGGGCAGGTTCATCGCGACCAGCACGTCGGGGCTTGCCACGATGGGGGAGCCGACGGGCTCGTCGCTGATGATGACACCGCAGCTCGCGGTGCCGCCGCGCATCTCGGGACCGTAGGAGGGCAGCCAGCTGACCTGCTTGTCGTCCATCAGCCCCTTATAAGCGAGAAACTTGCCGGCAAACAGGATTCCCTGTCCGCCGAAGCCGGAAAACAAAAACTGTGTAGTACTCATTTCGCTTCCTCCTTTGCTGCGGAGCGATCCTTATACACGCCCAGCGGGTAGTAGGGCAGCATATTGTCGTCGATCCACTTGAGTGCCGCCTGCGGGGTCATACCCCAGTTGGTCGGGCAGGAGGACACCACCTCGATGAGCGAGAAGCCCTTGCCGTCGAGCTGGTTCCGGAACGCCTTTTTGATCGCCTTCTTCGCGGCGCGGATGTTCTTGACGCTGTTGACGGTGACGCGCTCGAGATACTCGGGACCCTCAAGCTGAGACAGCATCTCGCACACGCGCACGGGATAACCGCAGTGATTGACATCGCGGCCGTAGGGGGAGGTCTGGGTGACCTGACCCGGCAGGGAGGTCGGCGCCATCTGACCGCCCGTCATACCGTAGATCGCGTTGTTGACGAAGATGACGGTGATGTTCTCGTTACGCGCGGCGGCGTGCACCGTCTCCGCCATACCGATGGAGGCGAGGTCGCCGTCACCCTGATAGGTGAACACCACGTGATTTTCGGGATCGGAGCGTTTGACGCCCGTCGCGATGGCGGGGGCACGACCGTGCGCCGCCTCGATCATATCGCAATTAAAGTAGTTATATGCCATCACCGAGCAACCAACGGGTGCGATGCCGATGGTGCGGCCTTCAATGCCGAGCTCGTCAATGACCTCCGCCACCAGACGGTGGATGATGCCGTGGGTACAGCCGGGGCAATAGTGCATCGGCATATCGTTCAGGGCATGGGGTTTATCAAATACGACCATTACTTCGCACCTCCGTTCGCTGCTTCTTTGATCGCCTCGAGCACCTGCTCGGGCGAGGGGATCATACCGCCTGCGCGGTTGCACAGGGTGACGGGACGCTTGCACTCGGTGGCGAGGCGCACGTCCTCGATCATCTGACCCATCGACAGCTCCACCGAGATGAACGCCTTGGCGTTGTCCACAGCTTTCTCGAAGGGAGCCTTGGGGAAGGGCCACAGCGTGATCGGGCGGATGAGACCCGCCTTGATGCCGAGCTTACGGGCTTCGTTGATGGCGTTCTTGGTGACGCGCGCCGCGATGCCGAAGGCAACCAGCACGATCTCAGCGTCGTCCATCATATATTCCTCGTACATCGCCTCGTTCTCTTCGATGTAGGCGTATCGCTCATAACGGTCGAAGTTGAACTTCTCCAGTTCCTCGGGAGCGAGGAACAGGGAGTTGACGATGTTGTGCTCGCGTTCCAGCTTGGTGCCGGTGGTCGCCCACGGCTTCTCGGGTGCGGGCGCGATGTCGTAGTCGAGGGACACGGGCTCCATCATCTGGCCCATCGTGCCGTCGGCGAGCACCATCGCGGTCATACGGTACTTATCCGCGAGATCGAAGCCCTTGACGGTCAGATCTGCCATCTCCTGCACCGAGGCAGGGGCGAGCACGATCATACGGAAGTCGCCGTGACCGCCCGCGCGGGTCGCCTGGAAATAGTCCGACTGGCTCGGCTGGATGCCGCCGAGGCCGGGGCCGCCGCGCTGGACGTTGACGATGAACGCGGGGAGATCCGCGCCCGCGAGATAGGACAGACCCTCGCTCTTGAGCGCAATTCCGGGGGAAGAGGAGGAGGTCATCACGCGCTTGCCCGTCGCGGATACGCCGTAGACCATATTGATCGCGGCGATCTCGCTCTCTGCCTGCAGGAAGCAGCCGCCGATCTTGGGCATCTTCTTCGCCATATAGGCGGCGATCTCCGTCTGCGGGGTGATGGGATAGCCGAAATAATGACGGCAACCCGCCAGAATCGCCGCTTCGGCGATGGCTTCGTTACCCTTCATCAGTACCTTATCTGCCATACGTCATTCACCTTACCTTTCTACCTTAATGATGCAGTCGGGGCACATCATCGCGCAGGACGCACAGCCCACGCACGCCGCCTCGTCGATGATCTCGGCGGGGTGGTGTCCCTTTTTGTTGATCTTGTCCTTGGCAAGCTGCAAGAGCTTCTTCGGGCAGGCATCCACGCACAGCCCGCAGCCTTTGCAGTTGTCGGTCTTGAATGTCAGCTTTGCCATATTCACTACTCCTTTTTAAGAGATTTGAAAACTTACATAAAAGGTTTATCCTGCAGATGCATCGGGAACAGATCGGGGATCTGTTCCTTGAGTGCGTCGTACAGATCGTCCTTGACGGTGGTCATCACCAGAGGTAAGCCTGTGGCGTTTGCCACCTCGTTGGCGTAGGTCACCGAGCCGAGCACGTCGGCGGCGGTGGTCTCTTCGCCGAGGTTGGAGTTGTTAATAAGCCCCGTGAACGGGATGCCGCACGCGGTCTCGATCTCCCGCATCACCTCGAGGGTGGACGCGGCGTCGGGGGTCAGCGGGCGAAAACGGTTGATCACCATCAGCATCGCGTAGTCGCCCTCGACCTTGATCTGCGCGGCGAGCCGCCCGAGCGCGAGCGCGCCGCGGTCGTCGCCGCCGATGTCCAGCACGACGGTCTGTCCCTTATCGTCTGTCACGGAATACAGCTCCTGCGGCAGAGCGGGGATGTCGACGTTACTGTTGGCGTAGGGGGAGCAGATGAGGCGGATGCCGCGCTGCTCAAATTCCCGCATACTGTCCTTAGTGCGGAAATACGGATTGACGATGTCCAGATCCGCCACCGTCACCCGTTCGTGCTGCTCACGCAGAGAAAAGGCGAGATTGACCGCGACGTTGGTCTTGCCACTGCCGTAATGCCCGCACAGGATGGTGAGTCGTTTATGTTCCAAACGGCTCACCCCTTACAGCTTATTACGCTGGATCTTGCCGCTGACCGTCTTGGGCAGGCTGTCACGGAAGACCACGATGCGGGGATATTTATAAGGCGCGGTGCGCTTTTTGACGTAGTCCTGAATTTCCTTCTTGAGTTCGTCGGTCGGCTCGGTGCCGTCGACGAGTACGATGCTCGCCTTGACGACCTGCCCGCGCACCTCATCGGGGGCGGCGGATACGCCGCACTCGAGGACATAGGGCAGTTCCATAATGACGCTCTCGATCTCGAACGGGCCGATGCGGTAGCCGGAGGACTTGATAACGTCGTCCACACGGCCGACGTACCAGATGAAGCCGTCCTCATCCTGCCAGGCGGTGTCACCCGTGTGGTAGAAGCCGTCGTGCCAGACCTCAGCGGTCTTTTCGGGGGAGTTGTAGTAGCCGGTGAACAGACCGCAGGGCGCGCCGTCCTTGACGTTGACCACGATCTCGCCCGTCTCACCAACGGGAACGGGGTTGCCGTCGGGATCGACGATGGACACGTCGTAGATCGGGGCGGGCTTGCCCATTGAGCCGATCTTGTGGGAGGCGCCGACCATATTGCCGATGATCATCGTGCTTTCGGTCTGACCGAAGCCCTCGATGATCTGCAGACCCGTCGCTTTCTCGAATTGGCGGTAGACCTCGGGGTTGAGCGCCTCACCTGCCGTGGTCATATGCTTGACGGAGGAGAAATCGTATTGGGAAATATCCTGCTTGACCATCATACGCAGCATCGTCGGCGGCGCACAGAAGGTGGTGATCTTGTATTTTGCGAACATCGGCAGAATATCCGCCGCGTCGAAGCGATCAAAGTCGTACACAAAGGTCGCCGCCTCGCACAGCCACTGACCGTAGAGCTTGCCCCACATCGCTTTCGCCCAGCCCGTGTCGGAGATGGTGAAGTGCAGACCGTCGGGGTCGGCGTCGTGCCAGTAGCGGGCGGTGTGGAAATGCCCGAGGGCGTATTTGTAGTTGTGTGCCGCGATCTTCGGATAGCCCGTTGTGCCCGAGGTGAAGAACATCAGCATCAGGTCATCGCCGCCGGGTGTATCCTCGGTGCGGTTGAAGTGGGTGGAGTAGAGGGTGTATTCCTCATCGAAGCTACGCCAACCCTCGCGGGTGCCGTTCACGATGAGCTTATGCTTGAGCTCGGGGCAGTGCGCGGCGGCGAGGTCCACCTGATGGGCGGTGTCGCCGTCGGCGGTGCACAGCACCGCGCTCACGCCTGCCGCCTGAAAGCGGTAGGTCAGATCGTGTTCGACGAGCTGATTGGGCGCAGGGATGGCGATCGCACCGAGTTTGTTCAGCCCGATCATCGCGAACCAGAACTGGTAGTGCCGCTTGAGGATGAGCATCACGCGGTCGCCCTTTTTGATGCCGAGAGATTTGAAATAGTTGGCGCACTGGGCGGATGCCTTCTTGATGTCCTTAAAGGTGAAGCGGCGCTCGGTGTGGTCGCGGGAGATGTGCAGCATCGCGAGCTTCTCCGGCTCGCGCTCGGCGAGCGCGTCCACCAGATCGAAGGCGAAGTTGAACTTCTCCGTGTTCTTGAACGTAATGGAGGTGGGCGTCCCCTTGTCGTTCTCCGTCACGTCGATGAACTTCTTGTAAATGCGATCCTTGGTATCCTTATGTACGGTGACCCGCTCGGTGATCGCCTTTTCAGTCGTCAGCTCGGGAATCGGTTCGCCTGTCGGATTGAGAACGATGGCGTAGAAGATACAATCCTCGCCGCCGACGGCGATCATACCGTGCGGGGTGTCGGAGTCGAAGTAAATGCTGTCGCCGGCACTGAGCACCTCGGTGTGCTCGCCGACCTGCACCTTGAGCTTACCGCTGATGATAAGGTCGCATTCCTGCCCCGCGTGGGTGGTCAGCTCAATGTCCTTCGCCTGCGCGTCCTCGTCGTAGATGCTACGCACGTACAGAGGCTCGGCAATACGGTCGCGGAAGGCGTAGGCAAGGTTATAGTAGGTCATACCGTGCGCCTGCGAGACCTTCTGCCCCGCACCTGCACGGGTGACGGTGTAGGATTTCAGCGTCGGGCTGTAGCCCTCGATGATGTCGGTGACGTTGACGTTGAGCGCCATCGCACAGCGGTAGATGAACGCAAAGTTAAGATCGCTCTTACCTGCCTCACACTCGGCGTATTCCGCCACGGTGACACCGGTCTTCGTCGCCATCTCCTCGGCAGTGTAGCCCGCGATCTCACGCAGTGCGCGGATACGCCCCGCCATTTCTTGAATTTTGAAGTCTAATGCGGTGATTTCCATAGTTACTTTCTCCGTTTCCGGGACGATATAAAAGCACTCGTCCCAAAGTTATGACTTTGAGACGAGTGCTGATCAATCAAGTCACCCGCGGTACCACTCAAATTGCCATCTGCCTTGGGCAGATAACCACTCACTCGGAATCAAGCAATCCCTATGCCTTCACGCAGCAATCACGGAGAGGTTCTACTTGCCCGCAAGCGGGCTTTCTTCCTCTCGGCTCAGAAGCTACAAACGCATGGGTCAACCGATGGCTCGCACCGACCGCCATCTCTCTGGAGGATGAACTCCCTGCGCCCTCTTCGTCAGCGCCTTTATTATTCAATATATGAGCGATTATATCACAACTCTGCTGTGCTGTCAACGCTTTTTTTCGATAAAAAACGCGGCAGCGAGGGATAAAACGCGTATTACAGTTTGTTGCGTTGGATCTTGCCGCTGATGGTCTTGGGCAGTTCGTCGCGGAACACCACCACACGGGGGTATTTGTAGGGGGCGGTGTGCTCCTTGACGTAGGTCTGGATCTCTTTCTTGAGTTTCTCGGTCGGCTCGGTGCCCTTGGTCAGCACGATGCTCGCCTTGACGACCTGACCGCGCACCTCGTCGGGTACGGCGGACACGCCGCATTCCACGACGTAGGGCAGCTCCATGATGACGCTCTCGATCTCGAACGGCCCGATGCGGTAGCCGGACGACTTGATCACATCGTCGACGCGGCTGACATACCAGAAATAGCCGTCCTCGTCACGCCACGCGGTGTCGCCGGTGTGATACATCCCGTCGTACCAGGCATCTTTGGTCTTCTCGTCATCGAGGTAGTATTCCTTAAACAGACCGCAGGGGACGGATTTGTCGGTGTGGATGACGATCTCGCCCGTTTCACCGACCGCGACACTGTTGCCGTCGGGATCGACGATGTCGAGATCAAATTGGGGCGATGCCTTGCCCATCGAGCCGATCTTCGGCACGGTGCCGACGAGGTTGGCGATGGCGAGGGTGGTCTCGGTCTGCCCGAAGCCTTCCATGATCTCCAGTCCTGTTGCCGCCTTGAACTGCTTAAAGACCTCGGGGTTGAGGGCTTCGCCGGCGGTGGTCATATGATGGATGGAGCTAAGATCGTATTTGCTCAGGTCGCCGCGGATGAGCATACGCAGCATCGTCGGCGGTGCGCAGAAGGTGGTGATGTTGTATTTGGCGAACATCGGCAGGATGTCGTTCTCATCAAAACGGTCGAAGTCGTAGACGAACACCGCGCCCTCGCACAGCCACTGACCGTAGAGCTTACCCCACAGGGACTTGCCCCAGCCGGTGTCGGAGATGGTCAGGTGCAGGCCGTCGCGCTCACAGCAGTGCCAGTATTTTGCGGTGACGAAGTGACCGAGCGCGTAGGTGTGCTTGTGCGCCGCCATCTTCGGGTTGCCGGTGGTGCCGGAGGTGAAGAACATCAGCGCGGTCTCGTCGCCCGCGGAGGCGTCCTCGGGACGCACGAACTTGCGGGAGAAGAGCTTAAACTCCTCGTCGAAATCGTGCCAGCCGTCCTTTTCCGCGCCGACGATGACCTTGGTGGTCACCTGCGGGCACTTTTCGGCGGCGGCAGCCGCGATGTCGGCGGTGTCGCCGTCCGCGGTGCAGACGATGGCGGACACGCCCGCGGCGTTGAAACGGTATTCAAAGTCGTGTTCTTTCAGCTGGTTGGTGGCGGGGATCGCCACCGCGCCGAGCTTGTGCAGTGCGACCATACAGAACCAGAACTGATAGTGGCGCTTGAGTACCAGCATCACCTTATCGCCGCGCTTGATGCCGAGTGACGTGAAATAGTTTGCCACCTGATTGGAATACTGTTTGATGTCGCGGAAGGTAAAGCGGCGCTCGACCTTGTGCTTGTCGAGGTGCAGCATCGCGAGCTTGTCGGGGTATTTCTTCGCGATGCCGTCGACGATGTCGAAGCCGAAATTAAAGCGATCGGTATTGGTAAACTCGATATGCTGCAGTGCGCCGTGCTCATCCTCCTCGGTCTTGACGAATTCCTCGCAGACGAGTGGCTCGGAGGATTTCGCGGTGACCAGACTGCGGCGTACCTGCTCCTCCTTGGTATCCTCGCCGGGCAGCACGACCGCGCAGAACACGCACTCCTGCCCCTCAACGGCGATCATCCCGTGCGGGGTAGAGGAGTCGTAGTAGATGCTGTCGCCCTCGCCGAGGATCTCGGTGTGGTCGCCGACCTGTACCTTGAGCTTGCCGCTGATGACGAGGTCAAACTCCTGACCGCTGTGACTGGTCAGGTGGATGGGCTTGTTCTGCTGTGCGGGGTCGTAGTCGTACCGCACCCAGTAGGGCTCGGCGATCTTATCGCGGAATTTCGGCGCGAGGTTGGCGATGGAGATGCCGTCTTCTTTGGCGGTGGTCTGTCCCTGCCCCTTGCGGGTGACGGTGTAGGAGGTCAGACGGGCACTGGTCGTACCCTCGAGGAGATCGGACATCCCGATGCCGAACTCCTGTGCACAGTTATGGATGAAGGAGAAGGGGAAGTCCAGTTCGCCCGCTTCCAGCTTGCCGTATTCCTCGACGGAGACCTCGGTCTTTTCGGCCATCTGCTCGACGGTATAGCCCGCAATTTCGCGCATCTCCTTAATTCGGCGGGCCACCTCATAGAGTTTGTCGGACGTTACGTTTGCCATGTCAATTCCTCCTTTAGTATAATTTTGGAATAAAAAAACACTCGTCTCAAATCTTTGAGACGAGTGTGCATAAACACATCCGCGGTACCACTCAAATTGTCGCCAACAGCGACCGCTCATCGGCGTCCAACAACGCCTGGGCCTTTACGCAGCCGTCACGGGGGCTTCTACTGGGGTGCGGGACACCGTTTCAAAGCTCCGGCTCGGAAGGGATGGGCTGTTTTGTACATTGGTTATCGGTTTACACCAACCACCGACTCTCTGTGAACGCCTGTACAAAGCCGTCTTCGTCATAGCCTTTTTATTCACTTGAATGTGCTTATTATAGCACTCCATACGGATTTGTCAAGAGTTTTTTCAAAAATTGTGGTTTACTTCAGTATATGCATCGTGTGTTCATTCTTCCATCCGTATTCTTTGCGCGAGTGCGAGGTCGGGGTTGACGTAGGCGGTATGGTTGTCGGTGTAGATCACCATACCGGGCTTGGCACCCGCGGGCTTCTTCACATACCGCGCGAGGGTGTAGTCGACCGGCACTTGTGAGGAGTCTGCCGCTTTGGAGTGGGTGGCGGCGAGGATTGCCGCCTGCTCAAGCGTGCGATCGGGCGGGGTCGCCCCCTCGCACAGCACGATGACATGCGAGCCGGGGATGTTTTTCGTGTGCAGCCAGATGTCGCTGCCCTTGGCGGTGCGCAAGGTCAGGCGGTCGTTCTCGAGATTGTTGCGCCCGACGAGGATGGTAAAGCCGTCGTCCGAGCGAAAGGAAAGCGGTCTCAGCGGGGTGGCTTTTTTCTTTGGTGCGTTTTTCAGCCGCCGCAGATAGCCCTGCTCCTCGAGCTCGGTGCGCAGGTCATCCAGCTCCCGCAGGCTCGCCGCGCGAGAGAGCGCATCGAATACCGTGTCGATGTAGACAAGCTCCGTCTCGCCCGCCGCGATGCGGGCGGTGAGCATCTCCTCGGCGGTCTGTGCCTTGCGATAAAGCTTATAATAGCGGCGCGCGTTGGCGGTAGGGGACAGCGCGGGGTCGAGCGGTACGGTGATGGTTGCGCAGTTCTCGTCGTAGTAGTTGATGATATCCGCTTTGTCCGCGCCCTGCGGGATGAGAGGCAAATTCGCGTTGATGAGGTCACCGTACAGCCGCAGGGTGTCGCGGTCGGCTGCGGAGGCGAGTTCTTGCCGCTGGTTTTGCAGCTTGCGCGTGACACGCTCGGCGGCATTGGTCAGCACCCGCAACAGGTCGTGGGAATGAGCGCGGATGCGCTCGGCGGCGGCACGGCGGGCGTAAAACGCATCAAGCAGTGCCGAGTAGCTCGCGACCTCCTGTCCGCGGGCATCCAGTCCGTATTGGATGATGGGCTGAAAACTGTATTCCAGTGGTGAGCCGTCGGGCTTTGTCAGCAGATAGGGGATGCCGCCGTCGATCGCCGCTTTCTGCGTGCGGCGGATGCAGTCGGTAAGCTTTGCCCATTCGGCGGCAGTCAGCTCGCTTACCTGCGGATCTCGCCCGCCGCAGGCGCGGTAGGCGATCTCGCGGCAGGAGAGTGGTGACAAGCCTTGCGAGAGGGCGAGCAGTGCCTTGGAGAGAGGCGCGTCCTTGCCGTCCCTCACCGCCGATGTCAGTTCTTCGGGGGTATGGCGGGAGAGGTCAAAGCGACCCGCGGGCGCGGGCGGTGCTTCGTAGCGCATCCCCGGCAGGACGGGGCGCACCGAGGACATATCGGGGTAGATGCGCTTGATCGCATCGATGATAATGCCGTCGTGCCCGACGAGGATAATATTGCTGTGCCGCCCCATAATTTCCACCGCGAGCGTCAGGCGCACGGGATCGCCGAGCTCGCTGATGCAGTCAAAGTCGAGATACAAGGCGCGCTCGAAGCCCTCCTGACGGATGGCGGCGAGCCGTCCGCCCGTCAGTCGCTTGCGCAGAAGCATACAGAACATCGGCGGCTGCGCGGGGTTTTCGGGGGATTCTTTAGTGAAATGAATGCGGGGAGCGGCGGCGTGCGCCGATAGGTACAGCCGCTCAGCACCGCCGCGATACCGCAGAGCGATGATGAGTTCTTCTCGTTCGGGCTGATAGATCTTATCCACCCGCGCATCCGGCAGAGCGTCGATCAGCTCGCGCCGCAGGCAGGTGAGAAAAGCACCGTCCAGTGCCATAGGGGATCACCTCACAGTTTCATAAGGGGCGTTATCGACGAACGCCGTGACGTTCAAGGCGGGGAACGCCTCTTGAAGCCAGCGGCAGAGGGTGTCGACGATCGGCACCTCGGTGGCATAGTGTCCCGCCTCGATGACGGTGACACCGAGGGCGTTCGCCTCCAACCATTGATGGTGGCGCACCTCGCCCGACACGAACGCGTCGATCTCACCCGCGAGCGGGGTGATGAAATCCCCGCCGCTGCCGCCGCATACCGCGACGGTGCGGATCTCGCCGCCGCCGTTGACACGCACGGCGGTGCCGAGTGTGGCGGCGACCGTCTTAGCGAACGCGGTCGCGTCGGTGGGCTGCGCGAGCGTGCCGATGCGGCAGAAGCTATCCTCGGTCACACGCAGATCGGTCAGTCCCAACCGTGTCGCGAGGATATCATTGACCCCGTCGGTGGCTTTGTCGGCGTTGGTGTGTACTGAAATGACGTCGATCCCCGCCGCGGCGAGTGCATACGGAATACCGTGGCTGTCTAGCTGCTTGAGCGGGGAGAAGATGACGGGGTGGTGGGTGACGATCAGTTCAGCATCCGCCGCCTTCGCCGCCTTGATCGCGTCGGGTGTGGCATCCAGCGTGACAAGCACGCCGGTGACTTTGTTGTCGGGGCTGCCGATGAGCAGTCCGACGTTGTCCCATTCCTCCGCAGATGCGAAGGGCGCTTTGCTGTCAAGTAGATTCAATATCATTTGGTTGGTCATAGGAATCCCTCCCGAACAGACTCTATTTTGTCCATTATAATCCAAATCCTTGTGAAAAGCAACGAAAAAAGACAGGCTTGCGCTGAAACCGATCTTTTTGCTGTATTATTTGTTGCTCTTTTGGCGATCGTGCATAAGAAGACAGCCGCGTCCGCATTTCCAATCTTTGTCTTCGTCACGGCATATACCCGGCAGTTCGCATTGCTGACAATAGCGAGGTGCATTGTTAAGTACTTTTCGTTTTTGCTTATCAGCGAACATATACTCAAGAAACTCTACCAATTCTCTTATAATGGGATCGTACATTCTCATCCTCCTAAATCATTCTTTCGATAAACAACATACACTTATAGAACTATAAAGTCAATCTATAGATGCTTATAATAGTCCTAAAAATCAATACACTTTATCTATAGGATAAATTTTGGAGTGATGATATTGGATAAGACAGCATTACACGAAATTGGCTTGCGTATCGCGCAAAGACGCAGAGAGTTATCTTTGACGCAAGAGAAATTGGCAGAGATGATGGATGTTTCTATTCAAATGATTTCTAATCTTGAGAGAGGAAACAAAGCCATCAAAATCGATAATCTCATAAAATTGAGTTCCGGTCTTCGGGTGAGCACCGACTATATTTTGACCGGCAAAAGACCGGAAATGGTCAATTTGCCGGATAAGATGAGCAAGCTGTCTGAACGCGACTATAAGATCGTTGATTCCTTGGTTGATGCTTTAATAGAAGAATAAAACAGAACGATCCCCGTGCGATGCACGGGGATCGTTTAGCGTTTATTCTTGCGAGAACGTGTCTTTGTCGACGCCGCACAGCGGGCAGACCCAATCGGCGGGGACATCCTCCCACTTGGTGCCGGGCGCGACGCCGTTGTCGGGATCGCCGACGGCCTCGTCGTAGACGTAGCCGCATACATCACACACGTATTTCATCCTTGACCCTCCTTTTTTGTTTGTAGTATATCCAAACGGATAACAATTACCATAATTCTTTCGCCAGTGCCTTTACCTGTGCGGTGCTGGCATCGTTCAGTGCCGCTTGTACCGTGACGGTGGTGTCGGTGTAGGTCAGATCACTACCCTCGAGCATCTTTCGGATGGTCTTGGCGGCGGCGGGTGCCCACGTGCCGTTCTCGATGATGCCGATCAGGCGGTTTTTATATCCGCGTTCGGTCAGTTCGTGGATGAACTCCCGCATAAAGGGGAACACCTCGCCGTTATAGGTGGTGGTGGCGAGCACCAGCTTGCCGTAGCGGAACGCATCCTCCACCGCCTCCGCCATATCACAGCGGGCAAGGTCGTTGACGACGACCTTCGGGCAGTCGCCCGCGGTCAGCTCCTCGGCGAGCAGTTCAACTGCCTTCTTGGTATTGCCGTAGACCGAGGTGTAGGCGATGACGACGCCCTCGCTCTCCACGCCGTAGGACGACCAGACGTCGTACAGCCCGATGTAGTAGCCGAGGTTGTCGGTCAGCACGGGTCCGTGCAGGGGGCAGATGGTTGCGATGTCCAGTGCGGCGGCTTTTTTGAGTACCGCCTGCACCTGTGCGCCGTATTTGCCCACGATGCCGAAATAGTAGCGGCGCGCCTCGCACGCCCAGTCCTCCTCAACGTCCAGTGCGCCGAACTTGCCGAAGCCGTCGGCGGAGAACAGCACCTTGTCCGCGCTGTCGTAGGTCATCACGACCTCGGGCCAGTGCACCATCGGTGCGGCGATGAAGTGAAGAGTGTGGCGACCGAGCGACAGCGTGTCGCCGTCCTTGACGAGCAGGCGGCGCGTGGAATAATCCACGCCGAAATACTTGGTCATCATCACCGACGCGGCGGCAGAGGACACGATGGTCGCCGCGGGATAGGCATCCGCGAAGGTGTGGATGTTCGCCGAGTGGTCGGGCTCCATATGCTGGACGATGAGGTAGTCGGGGGCGCGGTCGCCGAGCACCGCGCGAATATTGGCAAGCCATTCGTCGCCGAAGCGCGCGTCCACCGAGTCCATCACGGCGATCTTGTCGTCAAGGATGAGGTAGGAGTTGTACGCCATCCCGTTCGGCACGTCGTACTGCCCTTCAAAGAGGTCAATGGTGTGGTCGTTCACACCGATATAGCGAATATCGTTGGTGATCATAGTTTGTCATCTCCATATATATTAATTATCCTAACAGGACATCGAAAATCAGCATCAGGCAGAAGCCTGCAAGCAAGGAATAGGTTGCGCCGCGCTCACTGCCGTGCGCGTGGGTCTCGGGGATCATCTCATCGCTGATAACATACAGCATCGTGCCACCCGCAAATGCGAGCGCAAAGGGCAATATCGCTGACGAGATACTCACCGCCAAGAAGCCGAGCAGCGTGCCGACCACCTCGACGATGCCGGTGATAATGGCGATGAGGAAGGTGCGTGAGTGGCTCATCCCCGCGGCGAGCATCGGCGCGATGATGACCATTCCCTCGGGGATGTTCTGTAAGGCGATGCCGCCAGCGATGGTTATTGCCTCAGCGGTGTTGCCCGTGCCGAAGCCGACACCCGCGGCGATGCCCTCGGGCAGATTGTGGATCGCGATAGCGATGACGAAGAGCAGCACGCGGTTTAACTGCTGTTGTTTTTCGGGATGGGATTCTTGATCGACGCCCGTCATTTTGTGCAGATGGGGGACGAGCTTGTCAATGAGATTAACGCAGACAGCGCCGCAGAACACCCCTGCCACCGTCACGAGCAGAGGGAACTGCCCACCGTATTCCAACGACGGCAGGATCAGCCCGATGACCGCGGCGGCGAGCATCACGCCCGCCGCAAAGGCGAGGACGATGTCGCTGAATTTATGGGTGGTTTTCTTAAAAACAAAGCCGAGCAGTGCGCCGATGACGGATGCGCCGCCGACGCCAAGCGCGGTAAGCAGGACGAGTTGCATACGTCACTCTCCTAAGCAATGGAATACTTGTCCTCATTATAGCACAGATGCTTTTGTTTTGCTATACAAAATTATGAATTTTTCAAAAGAAAAATCTCCCGCACACATTTCGTGTGCGGGAGAGAGGTTTATGCGATTATACGCCTGCTTTGGCGCGGCGCAGAGCCTCCGCCTCGGTGCAGCCGTTCTCGGCGATATGACCGGGCAGGGGAACGAGCTTCTCGTGGATGGCATCCAGAATCCAGCCCGCCTGCGGGAAGAAGTACTCATCAAACTCGAAGGGCGGGGTGATCCAGTTGCGCGCACCCACCACGACGGGCGGGGCATCCAGATCGTCGAAGCACAGCTCGGTGATGTTCTCGGCAACATCGTTGAGGAACGAGCCGCGGGCGCAGGCGTCGGACACCAGCACGACGCGACCGGTCTTGCGTACCGACTCAACGATCTTCGTGTAATCCAGCGGAGCGAGGGAGTGCAGATTGATGATATCCGCTTCCATTCCGTATTTCTCGCTGAGCTGTTTTGCCGCATCGACGGCGCGGTAGAGCGCCGCACCGACGGTGAGGATGGTGATATCCTTACCGTCGCGCACCTTGTTGACATCGCCGATCTCGATCTCATACCGCTCGGCGGGGACGCCGCCCTCGTGGAACTGCTCGCCGACGTCGTAGATGCGCTGGCTCTCGAAGAAGACCACGGGGTCGGTACCCTTGAGGGCGGTCTCCATCAGACCTTTCGCCTCCCACGGGGTGGCGGGGAAGCAGACCTTAAGACCGGGGATGTGCGCACACAGCGCGGTCCAGTCCTGAGAGTGCTGGGCGCCGTACTTGGAACCGACGGACACGCGCAGGACGAGCGGCATCTTGAGGATGCCCGCGGACATTGCCTGCCACTTGGACATCTGGTTAAAGATCTCGTCGCCCGCGCAGCCGATGAAGTCAGCGTACATCAGCTCGACCAGCGCACGACCGCCGGACAGCGCGTAGCCGACCGCGGTGCCGACGATGGCACCCTCGGCGAGGGGGGAGTTGAACAGACGGCTGTGCGGCAGAGCGTCCATCATACCGCGGTAGACGGCGAACGCACCGCCCCAGTCACGGCAGTCCTCACCGTAAGCGATGAGGGTAGGATCCTCGTAGAAGCGATCCCAAATAACCTCAGACAGCGCATCGCGCAGGTTGTACATCTTCATCTTGGAGACGGGCTTACCCTGATCGTCCACGACATTACGCACCTTGGACTTGATCTTCTTGTAGCCCTCGGCCTCTTCCTTGGGCACGGTGAACTCGGGTTCGCGGTCGTCCAGCTTCTCCGCCTTCTGGTTGGAGAACATCAGACGCTCGACAACAGCGGGGTCGGCATTGAAATCGCAATAGGGGCTGATCGCAGGATCGGCCGCCGCCTTGCAGATCATCGTCATACGCTCGCTGGTTTCTTTGAGGATCGCGTCCACCTCGTCCTGCGTCATCACGCCTGCCTCGATCAGCTTGGCGGGGTAGGTCAGGATGGGATCGATCTCCTTCCAGGTGTCGATCTCTTCTTTGGTGCGGTAAGCGTTTTGGTCGGAGACCGAGTGACCGGAATAGCGGTAGGTCACGGTCTCCAGCATCACGGGACCTTGCCCGTTACGCAGAAGCTCGAGCTTGCGCTCCATCGCATCAATGACCGCGAGCGGGTTGTAGCCGTCGACAGTCTCGGCGTGGAACTGGGTCGGGCTGATACCCGAGGCGATACGGGACATACGATCCTGTCCCATCGTCTCGCCGCGTGTCTGGTCGCCCATACCGTAGGAGTTGTTGAAAATGTTATAGAGGATCGGCATACCGTCGTTGTGGCTCTCCCACAGGGTCTTATACTGATCCATCGCGGAGAAGTTGAGCGCCTCCCATACGGGACCGCGCGCCATTGCGGCGTCGCCGACGTTGCACACGACGATGCCCTTCTTGTCGTTGATCTTCTTATACAGCGCAGAGCCCGTCGAGATGGTACCCGAGCCGCCGACGATGGCGTTGTTCGGGTAGATACCGAAGGGCAGGAAGAAGGCGTGCATCGAGCCGCCCATACCCATATGGAA